>JANRLE010000254.1:0-27241 GCA_033762895.1 Bryobacteraceae bacterium
ACTTTCCCGGCCGGCGGAAACTTCGCCACCTGGGTGCTGGGTGGATGGGGAGGAGACATCGTCGGCATCTCCTCAATCGATGGCTGGGACGCCTCCGACAACGAGACCCGTACCTATTTCAATTTCGAAACCGGGCGGTGGTATGCCTTCCGGCTGCAGGTGAGCGGGGATCGCATTCAAGCCTGGATCGATGGTGAGCGGGTGGTGAACGTAGAGATCCGGGGACGCGCCATCAGCCTGCGTCACGGCGACATCAAGCTCTCAGCGCCGCTGGGATTCGCGTCCTACAACACGACGGGCGGCATCCGGAAAATCGAATACCGCCATCTGCGTAACTAGCCGTCGAGTTTCCAGTTCGGCCGGTAGGTCCGCTTCAGCCAATCGTTGGCCTCGGCCATGTTGGTGACGCGCCCGGTAGCGGGATCGTATTCCAGTTTCCTGCCTGCGCGATGCGCCACCAGGCCCAGCAGCATCTGCTCCATCATGGAGCCGGCATAGTCGAAGTCGCAGTGGGTTTTCGTGCTGGTGCCGTTCACCACGTTGTTCCTCTGGCCCTTACAGGCGGCGATCCATTCAGCCTGGAAGACATCCGGCCGGCCGGGCGATGGCTGCCCGGATTTCTCCGCGGCCAGAATCGCTTCCACGGTCGTGTTGGGCATGCCGATGGCGGGCGGAACGTTGCCTTCCATCATCTGCACGGTGGGGAAACCGCTGGGTCCCACTTCGGCACTGGGCAGCGCGGTCATGCCCCTGGGCAGCGGAGGACGGCGGCCGGAACCACGCCCGGCGGTTGGCTGCGCCTGAGCCTGGGTAGGCTGGCCCGTCCCCATGACAAGCGGCAACAGTTGATCCTTGGCGCGGCGCCTGTAGTAAGTGAAGTCGCCGTCGTCATTGTTGGGAATGATGACGCGAGTGGTGAAGTCGGCCAGTATGCTGCCCTTGGATCCTTCAAAAATGGCGCCGTTTCCGATCCTCGACACGTCGACGTAGCCCTTGGGCGAATCGGGCTTCAAGCCGCCCTGATACCACACCAGTTTCACCGGACCGCGCCAGGAGTTGGCCGGATGATCGAACATCGCCTTCAGCTTTACCGGGCAGATGTTCGGATCGAACTTGTCACTGACGTCCCAATCGATGTCAATGGCGGTGGGCGCGCCGGCATCGACGGCGTTCCACACCAGATCCATGGTGTGCGCGCCCATGTCGCCCATCTGGCCGACGCCGAAATCGCGGTACATGTTCCAGAACAGGCAGTTTAGTCCACTCGATCCGCCGAAATACTGCGGGCTGTAAGGATGATAGGGCGATGGCCCGATCCACTGTTCGTATTGGAGTTCGGGGGGCGGCTGCCCCTCGGCGGAAGGATAGCCGGGGCGCGGAAGCCTGCGGCTGTCCCAACTGTGTACGGTGCGCAGTTCGCCGATGGCGCCATCGAGAATCAGTTCGCGAACACGCTCAAAGTTCGGGTAGGCATGGCGCTGGGTGCCGTGCTGGGTGGCCACCTTGGCCTTGCGCTTCAGATAATTGGCGCGCACGGTGCGAACCTCTTCCACGCTGATGCCGAGCGGCTTTTCGCAAAAGACGTGCATGTCGCGATTCAAGGCCCAGTTGGCGATGAAGGCGTGGTGGTGATCGGCGGTGCAGATGATCACGGCTTCCACGTCCTTCTGATCCATCAGCCTGCGCCAATCCCAATGGGCTTTGGCCTTGGGGAAGATCCGAAGAGCTTCCCTGGTGCGCAGTTCATTGACGTCGCAGATGGCCACGACGTTTTCGTTTCGAAGTGTGGAGTAGTGGGCCGTGCCGCGGCCCCAAACGCCGATGAGCGCCACGTTCAGCCGGTTGCTGGGCGCGGTCTGTCCGCGCAGAATGCCGCTTCTCAGGATCGTTAAACCCGCCGGCGCCGCCGCGCTCTTCAATAAGTCTCTTCTCTTCATTGAGTCGACCTCCAGGTATCCGCCAAGCAATATCTTATCGCCTACACCGCCGCCCAACGCAGCCTTTCGAGCGTATCGCCGTCGTTACGCCGGCCTGTCACCAGCACGCTCAGCATGGCCTGACCGGCCAGGGGTTGGATGTGGAACTCGAACCGATTCGTTCCGGGCTGAAGGGTGACGGGGAATTGAAACTGGCCCACCCGATAGCGCGTGCCGCATTCGAATTCGGCAACCGTGAGGCCGTTCAGCCGCGCCACCACCTTGCCGCGCAATCCCATCCACAAATGGCCCCGGCCGTGCCCGGGCGAATGCGCCTGAGCCGCCACCTTATAGGTGACGCCCGCCGCGGGAGCAATGCCGGTGGCCTGAGGCAGATCGAGCGTATCAAAGCGCGCCTCATGGGCCACCCACTCCGGTCCGCGGGCGATTTTCCAAAGACGGTTGCAGCGGCCATACCAGTTGCCCGGCTTCTCCCAGCGGCGGTTGTCGCGGTCCGGCTCATCGCCGCGGACGTCGATGCGGGCCATGTCCATCGTGCCCATCTGGCGCCGGGAGGCCATGTGCAGGAACTCCATGTCGGTTTCCTGAAATCCGAGGAGCCTGGCGGTGATGGCGTCGGCGGCCACCGGATCCTCACCGGCCAGAATCAGGTTGCTGCGCACGGTCTGGTCGTCGCGCTGAATGGAGTGCTCCTGGCACTGCAATCCGCGCAGGCCGTCCACCACGCAATAATCCGGCGGATGGAATGAGGCCAGGTCCACAATGAACGGGTCAATGCGTCCCCCGGCGGAGTGCTGCTCATGTAACTTCGCGTTGTGGAATACACCGGGCCGGCTGTAAGCTTCCCTGGGCGCGGTGCCGACATAGTTTTTCAGGCACGCCGTGATTCCCGATTGTAAGTGCACTTTCATCACCGGCACGGTGATCAGGAAATCGCATTTGGTGATGGTGTTTGTGACGAAGTAATCCGGACGGTCTCCGAAGGCCCCCACGCCGTTGGGCGCTTTGGGCGCCTCGATCCGCCGGAAAGCGCCGCCGGGGTCGCGAACCGCGTCGTAGCTGAGATCCACGTAGTCGAATTTCTTGTCGGGAAAGCGGCGGGCGAAACTCTGAATCATCCCGCCCAGGGAACCGTCGAAACCGGGAAACTCGTCCACGCCCCAGTCAAAATTGAGGGCATTCACGCGCTGTCCGCCCTGCGTCACCACGTTGTCCTCGGCTTTGTCATTGGGCCTGCGATAAGTGCCGCCTTCGGCGATGGTGATGCGGCTGGCCCTGGACCGCGTGGCAACATATTCCAGCACGGCGCGGGTGACACGAAAATCGGTGATGTCGCCTTTCGCGTAAGCAGGATGCGGACGCAGGAAGACAATATTGGGCTTAATCACCAACCAGGAGCCGGGGCGGATCTTGGCCTCCAGCGATCCGGCGCCCGGGCTGCCCAGTTCGATCGCGCGAAACACCATCTCGCGCACCTGCGCGTCCGACAGCTCCTGATCAAGCGGAGCGGGTTGGCGCAGCCTTGCGTGCGTTGACCGCACCAGGCCCAGCCGGGTCTTTTCTTCCGCGCCCTGCAGCATGGCCGCGGCGCCTGTGCTCATCAGAAAGTGACGGCGATTCATAATGTGCTCCATCCGGCGGGTTTCTCAAAAGGCCGCCGTGCTTCCTCAATCTCGTTTCCGCGCGTCCAGATGGAATCCACATCCGAGACTCCAAAGCCGCGCGCCTCCAATTTGTCCAGCAGTGGAACTTTCTTCACGTCGAATCCCATCACCGCCGCGCCCACCGCGTCCACGGCCAGGGCACTGCGGCCGGCAATGACGATGTTGTGGCGAATGGACCGGCCCGCGCCATCCTTATGCATCGCGCCGCCGAGGATGGCGTAATCCGGCGGATGGTGCAGGTAGAGATCGCAAAGCACGTCCACGGGATCGCCAAGGGCGAGCAGCTTCTCACGCCCGGCGCCATACACCGACTTCGGCGCGATCGACCAGTAACTGGACGCGGACAACGCCACGCCCGTAAGCGGACTGACGCCGAGCGGACCAACCGTGATAATCCTGTCGCATTCCCGAATCACCTTGAGGATGGCGTAAATGCCGTCCGGGTTCTTCGCGGCGAAGGTTCTTCTCACGGCCGGAGCAGACAGATGCGGCGCGCCGGCCAGGTTGAGATATTCAAAGCGCGCGGTGCGATGACGGGCCGCAAGTTCGTTGAGCATTGCGGCATACCCGTCTGGCGCTTCGATATCTTCGGCGATGGTGAAGCGCTTGCCCTGTCGCGCCGTGGCCAGGATCTCCAGCAGCGAGCGGACCAGCCGGAGATCGGTGGATCCGGTAATCTTGATCACCACCCAGTCTTCGGATCCGATGCCGTCGATCTGAAAGGTGTCGCCGCGGCCTTTTCGGCTCAACTCGATGGCCTTGCGCAGCAGCGTGTCCTGTTCGGAAGGGCTTAGTTCGGCGTCCACGGCGCGCGGGGAAGGCAGTCCGGCGATGGGAGTCCCGTCGTGTTCGGCGCCGCCTTTGAAACTCGACACCACGAGGCCGATCCGCGGCGTCCGGTCCACCGACGCCGAGGCCAGCATCGCTTCCTGCAGCACCCGCTGTCCGCGGGCCTTTTCGTCCGGCATACCCACCTCCCGCGTTGGAGAGTCAGGCATCCTTCCAGCCCTCTGCTATCTGTACCGAATTATATCCGAGTTGGTCCTACAGGCGGGCCTGGCAGGCTTCGGCGAACCGCCTGGCCGCGCCTTTGAGCGGTTGTTGCCCGCATGCCAGCAGCACGGTGGTGGACATCCCGGGCAGGATACGGGCCACACATCCGCGAGCGGTGAGGCGCGCAATCGAGGCCGGCCCGATCGTGACTCCAAGACCGGATTCCACCAGCGCCACCACGGTGGACCATTGCGTGGCTTCCTGCACAATCCGTGGTTCAAAGCCGGCCTGGCGGCACAGTTGCAACAATTCGTCGTGGAAACCTTCGCCGAGGCGGCGCGGAAAAAAGACAAAGGGCTCGCCCGACAGTTGGTGCAGTTTCAGCCTTCGCGCCGCGGCCAGGCGATGATGGCGCGGCAGGACGATGGCGACGTCTTCCCGGTAGCGAAACAGCTCGCGAAGCCGTGCTGGCAATTGGGGGCAGCGCAGGAAGCCAACATCCACCGATCCGCTCTCGAGCGCCTCCATCACCGCCGAGGTCGACATCTCCCGCAGAAGCAAGCCGGTATCGGGCAGCGTGCGACGGAACCAGCGGATGAGCCTGGGCAAGCCGCCAAGCATCACCGAGGGCGGCGTTGCGACCACAAACTGCCCCACCTCACCGCGGCCCGCCCGCCTCGCGGCATCGACCGCCCGATCCACATCTTCGAGCGCGGCGCGCGCCAGAGGCAGCAGCGTGGCGCCCGCGTCCGTCAACGCCGTGTGGCGCGTGGAGCGCTCAAACAGCGCAAAGCCGATGCGCGCCTCCAGACGCTGGATCTGCTGCGTGAGCGGAGGCTGGGAGATGGCAAGTTTCCGGGCAGCGCGTCCGAAGTGCAATTCCTCGGCCACCACCACGAAGTACCGCAGGTGGGTCAGTTCGATTCCCAGCTTGACGCTATTCATATCAGGATCCAATCAATCCGTACTGATAATTATATTGGACGTATCGTGGGAGGCGCTTTACCATCGGGGCATGATCCTTCCGGTTTACTCGCGCCCTTCCATGACTGTCGACCGCGGCGACGGCTGCTACCTGTGGGACACCGCGGGCCGCCGCTACCTGGACTTCGTCACCGGGATCGGCGTGAACGCGCTTGGCCATTGTCATCCACGCGTCACCAGGGTGATTGCGGAACAGGCGGGACGCTGTCTGCACACGTCGAATCTTTACCACCACGCCTACCAGAAGCCACTCGCCGAACGGCTGCTGCGCGCAAGCGGGCTCAGCCACGCGTTCTTTTCCAACAGCGGCAGCGAAGCGATGGAGACCGGGCTGAAGGCGGCCAGGGCGTTCGGCGCGCGGCGTCACCCCGGCAAGTTCAAACTGGTAGCGCTTGAGAATTCCTTTCACGGCCGTACGCTGGGCGCGCTTTCGGTCACCGGCCAGCCGGAATACCAGCGGCCATTCGGACCACTGCTGCCTGGGGTGAGCTTCGTTGCGGCCAATTCGATTGAGGATCTGCGCGCCGCCGTGTCCGATGAAACCGCGGCGATTATCACGGAAAGTGTGCAGGGCGAGGGCGGCATTCACGTGTTGGAGGAGGCTTTTCTGCGCGAGGCGCGGCGCCTTGCCGATGCCCACGACGCGTTGTGGATCGCCGATGAAACGCAATGCGGACTTGGACGCACCGGCTTCTACTTCGCCTACCAGAGGTTCGAAGGACTGCGTCCGGATCTTGTGGTGGCCGCGAAACCGCTGGCCGCGGGAATTCCGCTGGGGGCCGCGCTCTTCAATGACCGGGCGGCGTCGTCGATGGGCGCGGGACAGCACGGCAGCACTTTCGGCGGCGGACCGCTGGCGTGCCGCGTGGCGCTGGAAGTGCTTGACATCATCGAAGAACTGCTGCCCCGGATTCGCGAGACCGGCGCCTATCTGCACCACCAGCTTGGGCGTTTGATGAAAAGCGGCGTTGTCACGGAAGTCCGGGGCGCGGGGATGATGGCCGGGCTGGAGTTGCGGTCAGAAGGGGCGCCGCTGGTGGGCGAGGCGATGGAGCGCGGGCTTCTGATCAACTGCACACATCGGAGCGTGCTGCGCCTGCTGCCGCCCTTCATCGCCACGCGCGCGGAGGTGGATGAGGCGATGGAGACACTGCACGAACTGACCGGTCTGTTCCCCGCCCCGATGCGTTCTAATTGAGCTCGTTGCGGCGGTAGGCCTCCACCAGCCGCTCCAGCGTGCGGATTTCGGCCCGGATCTGTTCGCCGCGCTCGGTATCGGCCATACGCCGCGGCTGGCCCCATTCGCGCACCACCGTGACGCTGGGCACGATGTCCACGCCATCGCGGATCGCCGCTTCCACGCTCTCAAAGTGATGATGCCTGGCCAGCAGCGTACGATCGGCCTCCAGCACCAGCGTATAGCCGTGGTCACCGTAGGCTTCAGAGAATGCGCCGTCGATTGAGATTGCCTTGCCCGAGCGCTTCACCGGCGATTCGCCTTTGCCGATTTTGACCGGCACATGGCCGTTGACGATGAGGCCGTTTTCGGCATCCACGCCAAATTCCGCAAGGACCCTGGCGCAGAACGCCGCGTCATGGATGAGGTTGAAGTAGGGGTCCTTGGCCTCGTGATGCGATTTTTCATCTTCGATGAAGTCGCGCTCGAAGGTAGCGATGCGGTCCTTGCCGAACAGGGGCGAACGCGGGCCGCTCCACAGGTACCACAGAAGATCCAGGTCGCTTTGCTGCCGCTTCTCCATGGCGCGCAGAATTCCGCGGTCAATTGCGTCGAACATCACCCTGCCGCGCACCTCGTTTCCGTCGATGACCATGGGAAGAAATTCGCCGCCAGCATCACAGGGGACGCAGCCGTGAAAGAGCAGATGCCTGTCACGCACCAGATACATCGCTCCATGGCTCACCAGGTACTTCATGTGCTCGCGGAGTTTCTGGCTGGCTGTGAAGCTGTGTTTGAGGCGGGCGATGCAGTCCTGCTCCTCGCGCGTGAGGTCGTAGGGATGAAGGGGATCGAGCGTGGGGAAGTGGGTGTCCCGCAGCGCGTAGGTGGCGCCGTCGATGGTGATGGCGCCGTTGTTGTGATCGATCCGGTGCAGCAGCCGGCGGTGATCCAACTCCCACTGCGGATTGCGGGCCAGCAGTTGGCCCTCGAGCTTGAACTGCATGATCGCGGCGGCTTTCTGCATGCGGGCAACGGTGAGATTGGGCCGCATGCCGCCGGACTTGGGCATAAAGTGGCGGGCGGGATCATCGTGATAAACGGTGTTGGCCAGGTGCTCCAGCGGCGTCACAGGGATGCTGTAGCCCTCGTCGATCTGACCGATGCGGCGATAGCGGAGCGAGACGCGCAGCACGGAGCACATCAACGCCTCATGGCCAAGGGCGGCGCCCAACCACGCCACGTCGTGGTTGCCCCAGATAAAGGAGACGTTGGGCTGCCGGCTAAGGTAATCGACGACGCGGTCACCGCGCGGGCCGCGGTCCCAGCAGTCACCGCCGATGATCAACTCATAAACTGCCAGGTTGCGGATGAGCCGGCCGATCAGGTGAATCAGGTTCAGCACGCGGTCCCGCCGCAGCAGTTCGTCCACGATGGTTTCAAAGAAGCTGTCGTGGCGTTCGGTGGTGGGCGTGTGCAGCATTTCGCCCAGCAGTTCCGCGTATTCGGCGGGGAACGCCTGCATCGCCCGGCGCAGGCTGTAGCGGGAGGCCAGCACGCGCACCAGTTCCAACTGGCGGCGCAAGGTGGCCACCGCGTAGGCGCGCAAACGCTCCGGGTCAGTCAGGGTCTGCTCCAGCTTTCTGGTCACCTCGGCGGGGTAAAACGTCAGGGTAAGGAAATCCTGCAGTTCTTCCGGACTGATGCGGCCCTTCAGGACCGATTCCACCAACGGACGCAGGGTACCGGAGGCGTTGTTGATGACGTGCCGCAACTTCTTGTCCTCGCCGTGAATGTCGCTGATGACGTGAATGGTCCCCTTGGGCAGGGTCAGCACCGCCGAGAGACGCGCGATCTCGGCGACGGCCGCGCCGATGTTCGGATAGCGTTGGGAGAGCACGCGCAACAGCGACAATTCGAACTGCCGGTCCTGATTGGGCATAGATTGTATTATGCTTCGGCACAAGCTGCTGCTTTAGAAGCCGCCGCAATGGCGCGCACCGCCAGGCGCGGGGACCGCAGCCTGGCGCAGAGGTCTTCAAACTCCGCGTGAGGCCCTGTCCAACGGAGTTCGTCCACGGTTTCAAAGACGGGCACATCCAGGCGCAGTTCCGCCAGGGCACGGTAGAGAAGCACATCCTCCCACCTTTCAAACAGCACCGCGGCCAGACGCCGGGAGCTACGAATGGAGGTGTGCCACAGCCGCCAGTCTTTCGGGACATCCTCCAGGCGAGGGTATCGTGAAAACACGGAAGCGGCGGCTTTCGGACCCCAGCCCGGCAGACCGGGATAACCATCGGCGCTGTCGCCGGTGACGGCAAGAAAATCCGGAATCGACTGCGGGCGCACGCCCCACTTTTCGACAACGCCCGCTTCATCGCGCACGATCGCACGCCGGCGGTCCCACTGAACGACGCGGCTGCCGGCTACGCACTGGGCAAGATCCTTGTCCGGGGTGCATACGATCACTTGCCGGACGCGCGGGTCCGTGGCCGCCTTCACCGCCGCCGAAGCAAGCGCGTCGTCGGCCTCCCATTCCACCATGGGCCACACTCGCACCCCCATGGCCTTGAGGGCTTCTTCAAGGGGATGGAACTGCGCCATCAGCGGCGGCGGCACGCCATCGCCGGTCTTGTATGCGGGATAGAGCTGGTTGCGGAACGATTCCACGACATGGTCTGTGGCAACCCCAACGTGCGTGGCCCCGCCTTCAATCAACGCCAGGACGGAGGCGAGAACAGCCCGCACCGCGCCTGCCTCATTCCCATCGCCGTCAAGCAGGGAAGGCACGGCGAAGAAGTGCCGGAATAGCTCATAGGTGCCGTCGACCAGATGCACATCCATCGGTGTAGTTATCGCAGCCCGCGAATCAGAAAAAGATTGCACAGATCCTGCTGCGCCGAATAGGCGTAGGAGGTGGCGTCGGCGTTCAGCACCAGCGGTCCCAGCATGCGCGCGCCGGGGTCCGGCACCGGGATTGAACGCACCAGTTGGCGCAGCCCGGAGGAGACACTCACTTTGAACAACTCCCATCGTTTGCGGTCCGCGGCCAGCTTGCGCAGAAAGAGAAACTTCCCGTCGGCTGACCATCGAACCACTGCTTCGCCCGGCGAAATACCGCCAACCGGTTGTGCCGTTCCCCCGTCTACGGCGCGCACCAGCAGCTTCCCCTTTTCCACCAGGGTGAAGAGCGTGCCGTCCGGCGAGACACGGGAGGCCCGAACGCCTTCGTCAGTGACGGGCCGCGGCCTACCACCATCCACATCCTGCACCCAGGTGCGGGGCGGCCTGTCTCCCTGGCTTGCCGCGAACAGGATGCGGCGGCCGTCGGAGAACCACTCCGGCGGTTCATAGCGCATGCCGTCGCCCGGCAGCACTTTCGGCTCGCCTGCTCCGGTGGGCGTGAGCACAAGCTGCGATTTGCCGGGATCGCGCCTTACGCTTACCACCCACTTACTGTCTGGAGAGAGGGCCGGACTCGCGCCGTCGCCCAGATGGACGGCCGGCGATCCGTCGGTCCTGCGGTAATAGATAGTGGTATTGCGACCCTGTCCCTGCTGCAGTTCCACGAACACGAGCGAATCGGCACTGGGAGAAAGGTCGTAGGCCATCGACGTTTCCAGCCACGAAAGGTCCCGTTCTTCCTGCGCACCGGGTGAGAGCCAGCGCAGCACCACCCTGCCGTACACCGAAGAGACCAGCACACGGCCATCGGCGGCAATGTCCATCAGATGGAGCCACGTTGCCCCCTGCAGCACCTGGCGCTCCCTGCCGGAAGGCGTGATGGCGCGCATGGTGACCAGTTCGTTCGACCGCGCGCCGGAATACCAGATCTCGCTCCCATCCGGCGCCCAGGCCAATCCGGCGATGGTGCGATAGCCGCGGGACAAAATACGGACTTGTTTGTCCTTTGACGCCATGCTGACCGAATAGTCGCCGGACTCGGCGTCGTAGTCGAAAAAGGCGACCTGGCTTCCGTCAGGCGAGATGTCAATCAAGGGCGGCGGACGGTGATCGTTGCGATGCAGCACCGTGCCAATGGGATATTCCAGGCGATTGGCGCCATCGGCGGTGCGAACGACAGCCAGATCCGCGCCGTTGGGCGCCCAATCGGCGGTCACTACGTTCTCCAGAATTTCCCGCGGCGCGCCCCCGCCAATCGGCGCGCGGGCCAGCGTGCTGTGGCCCTCACCGGTGAGCAGCGCCAACTCGCCGTTTGAGGAAACGGAAACGATATCGGCGTTCTTCAGCCCAAGAGATCGGCCTTCCCGCGTGCCCGGAACGACAGTGAAGATCTCACGCGGCTGTCCGTCCCATTCGGCGGAGTAGAGGATGGTGCCGCCGGGCGCAAACTTGCCGGACATGATGTCGCCGCGCCGGAAGGTCAACCGTTCAAACGAGGGCGCGGGCGGCCTGACAAACCGCGGCGCCAACAGCGACGCGCCGAGGGCGCCCAAGAGCAATCCCGCCAGCGCCGGCTGCCACCAGTTCCGCCTTACGCTTTGGGTGAACCGCGCCGCGGCCGAACCGATGCGCGCTGTAGCGCGGTTCGATTCCAGTTCACCGCGCAGTTCCTCCAAATCCACCTTCAGATCGCCGATCGACTGCCAGCGCCGTTCGGGCTCCTTGCGCAGACACCGGTACATCGCTTTCTCAAGTTCGGGTGGAACCGGCTCCAGTGTTTCGCCCAGCGGCGCCGGCTCCTTCAGCAGAATCGCCGACAACGTGGAAAGCTTCGAATCGCCGGCGAACGCCTGGCGCCCGGTCAGCATCTCGTAAAGCATTGCTCCGAACGAGAAGATGTCGGAACGGGCATCCACTTTCTTCGCTTCGGCCTGCTCAGGGGACATGTAGGCCACCGTGCCGAGGATGGAGCCTTCAACGGTAAGCGACGGATCGAGATGAATGCTTTCGGTGGCTGCGAACACATCCACGGGCCCCGTATCGGTGAACTTGGCCAGACCGAAATCGAGCAGTTTCACCAGCCCCTGATCGTTGATCATCACGTTGGACGGCTTCAGGTCCCTGTGCACGATTCCAGCCGCGTGCGCCGCCGCAAGTCCCGCGGCAATCTGAGTGGAATATTTCAAAACGTCGTTGATGCGAAGCCCCTTGCGTTGGATCAGCCGGTCCAACGTTTGCCCGGGGACGAACTCCATGACGATCACGTCGGTGGTTTCGCCGTCCACCTCCACTGAGTTGATGTCAAAGATGGTGACGATGTTGGGATGGCTGAGCGAGGACGCGGTCCGGGCCTCCTGCACGAAGCGCCTGCGGCGTTCGGAATCGGACAAAGCAGTACGTTTCAGCAGCTTCACGGCCACCGGCCGGTTGAGGTGCGTGTCTCGCGCGCGATACACCACGCCCATTCCCCCGGTACCAAGTTGCGCCTCGATTTCGTAATGCAGAATCGAACGGCCGATCATCCCCGGACCTTCTCCACATAGCCACGGCGGGAACCGGGCCTTGGACGCCTATCATAGGCTTCACCGGCGCGGCAAGTCAATCGGCAAAGGCGTAGCACAATTGACCCGGCGCTAATCGTCTTTCTTCTTTCCCTTTCCTCCGTCGGGCAGAATCACGCGGATCAGCCAATTCGTCACGCTGATGAGAATGGAGCCCAGAAACGCCGGCGTGAAGCCGTCCACCCTGAAGCCATCCACCAATCGCGTGGCAAGCAGCAACATCAGGGCGTTGATCACAAGCGATGCAATGCCCAGCGTCAGCAGGCGGATGGGAAAGAGAAAAAACTTGAGAACCGCTCCCAGGGTGCCGTTGATGAACCCGATAACAACGGCCGCAATCAGCGCCGCCTGGATATTGGCGACGCGAAATCCGGGGAGAAACTGCGCCACGATCAAAAGACTGGCGGCGCTGGCGATCCAGGCAACGAGGATCCGGGTGAGCATCAGGATTTCAGCCTAGCTGTTCGGCGCGGTGCGGTCAACAACGCGTAACAAATCTTGCGTAGACTGTGTTGGTGATGCGCAAACTGATTCCGCTGCTTTTTTCAATCATGCCGCTGATGGCCCAACTGCCCAAGGCGATCTCCGGAGGTTATGATCTTCCCAACGGCTGGCGGATCACGCCCGCCGGTAAGCACGTTGTCACGAACGACTATGTGCTGAACCTCACCCCGACGCCGGACGGCAGGAACACGATCGCCGTGCATTCGGGCTTCAGCCCGCATGGGCTGGTGGTGGTGGACACCAGGAACGTCGAGATCACGCAGCGTGTGGGTTTGAAGTCGGCATGGCTCGGGTTGGCCTGGGCGCCCGGCGGGAAGGTATTGTACGTGTCGGGCGGGAATGCGCAGAGCAGGCGCGATCCCACCGTGGCGCCGGTCTACGCCTTCGGCTATGAGAACGGCAGGCTCAGCGAGAAGCCGCTGCGGGAGTTCAAGCACCGCCTGCCGCTCGACCAGATCTACTGGTCCAGCCTTGTACACCACCCCAGCAAGCCGTGGCTCTACGCGGCCAATCGCGGGACCAAGACAACCCCGGGGCACGTGGTTGTGTTCGACACCCGATCGGGCAATCGCGTCAGCGAAATTCCCACGGAAGTGAATCCCTACGACGTTCTTCTTGACGCCACCGGCAGCACACTGTTTGTCTCCAATTGGGGCAGTGATTCGGTGAGCGTACTGGATACGGCATCCAACCGCGTCAAGTCCGTCATCAAAGTGGGCCGCAATCCGAACGACATGGTGCTGGCCCGGGACGGGCGGCTGTATGTCGCCTGCGGGAACGAGAACTCGGTGTATCTGATCGACACCAAGGCCCTGCGGCCGGTGGAGGTGATCAACACGGCGATGCACCGCATGGCGCCGGTCGGCTCAACGCCGAATGCGCTGGCGCTCGACCGCGGAGAGAAAATGCTTTTCGTCGCCAACGGCGACAATAACAATGTTGCTGTGGTGAACATCGCCGAACGCGATGCCAGCAACGTGATGGGATTCATTCCCACCACCTGGTATCCCTCGGCCCTTGCGGTCAGCCCGGACGGCGGCGCCCTTTATGTGGGCAGCTCCAAAGGGATGGGGGGATATTCGAATATCCGTGGCCCTCACAGCCCGATTACGGACGATGGCGAGGGGAAGGGCTCAAGCAAGAGCCTGCAGCGCGGCAGCGTGAGCGTCATCCCGTTGTCGAATCTGAAGAACGAGATCAAAGCCTACACGCGGCAGGCGATGGCGAACAGCCCTTACAACGATGACATGCTGGCCAGAGCGAAGGCGCCCACCGGCGGTCCTTCGATCGTTCCGCGCGAGGTTGGAGCGGGTTCCCCGATCAGGCACGTGATCTACATCATCAAGGAGAACCGCACGTATGATCAGGTGTTCGGCGATATCGCCAAAGGCAACGGAGACCCGCGCCTGACGATCTTCGGCCGCAAGGTAACGCCGAATCATCACAAGATCGCCGAGGAATTTGTGCTGCTCGACAATCTTTATTGCGACGGCGAAGTGAGCGTCGACGGCCATTCTTGGTCAAACTCGGCCTACGCCACTGACTTCAATGAGAAGCGCTGGCCGCCGGCCTATGGCGGAATCTCGGTAGCCACCAGCGGACCCGCCGATACGCCTTCAGGCGGCCACATGTGGGACCTGGCGGCACGCAAGGGACTGACCTATCGCAGCTACGGCGAATATGCGGCGCGTGTGAGCGAGGGCGGCCAGATGGATGCCCGCCCCGGCGTTTTCGGCCTGGTGGGACATGTGAGCCCCCGTTTCCGCATGGCCGGCATGCGGGACACCGACAACGTTGGAGTCTTCTTCGAAGAGTTCGAACAATATGAGAAGAACTTCGACAGCGAAGATCCGGCCAAGCGCCTGCCGAACTTCATCGTGATGAGCCTGGGCGAGGACCACACGCAGGGGACGCGTCCCGGCGCACCCACACCACGGGCGGCGGTGGCGAACAACGATTGGGCGGTGGGAATGCTGGTGGATCGCGTTTCCCACAGCAAGTACTGGCCCGAAACCGCGATCTTCGTCATTGAGGACGACGCGCAGGACGGACCCGACCACGTGGACGCGCGCCGCACCATCGGCCTGGTGATCAGCCCCTATACCAAGCGCAAGGCGCTTGATTCCACGCTCTACACCACCTCGTCATTTCTGCGCACCATGGAACTGCTGCTGGGTCTGCCGCCGATGACACAGTACGACGCCGCCGCGATGCCGCTGTATCAATCGTTCAACGCCACCGCGGACCTGACGCCATACACGCACGCCAAGCCGGAAATCGATGTGAACGAAAAGAACACGGAACTGGCCTGGGGCGCGCAGGAATCGCTGGCGATGGATTTTTCCGACTACGACCTGACGCCGATGTTCGCGCTGAATGAGATCGTATGGAAGAGCGTGAAAGGCGCGGCAAGCGAGATGCCGTTGCCCGTCAGGCGCTTCCACTTCCGCTACTAGGCTTTGCGGGCCGGCGCGGCACGGACACGGGCCGGCTTCGCCAGCACGCGAATCAGACCATCGAGTCCGATAAACTGCACTTCGTTGGGCCCGTACTTGCGCGAATAGGGTGTGCGGGCGTCGTGGGACACCACGTAGTTCGCCCCCTTGGGGTATAGGCGGCGGAAGATCGTCAGATTGCCGGGGTCGAAGTCGCCCTGGGCCCACTTGCACTCGATCGCGATCGGGCCTTCGGCGCGCTTGGGCGCGATGATGAAATCGATCTCGTGCTTCTGCTTGTCGCGCCAGTACTGGACTCTGGCGGCCGGCGCGCGGGAGTGGATCTCGTTGAGGACGATGTGCTCCCAGAGCACACCGAAGTCGGTCCGGCGCAACCGGTCCCATCCCCGGTGATAGCAGACAAAACCGGTGTCGAAGCCGTAGACCTTGGGAGCGGCGATGATCTCCCGCGCCGGGTTGCTGGAAAAGGGTTGGATGATGTGGGCGACAAACGTGGCCGCAAGAACCGAAAGATAGTTGGATATCGTCGTACGGCTGACGCCGCAGGGCTGCGCGAGATTGGTGGCCTCAAAGATGCCGCCGCTTTGCGTCATCAGCAACTCGGTGAAACGCTGGAAGGATTGCCTGCGCTCCAGGCGGAAGAGTTCCTGGATGTCCTTGGCCCAATAGGCGTCCATCCACTCCTGGAACTCGTGCTCCGGGATCTCGTCCGCCATGTAGAATCCGGGCAGCCCGCCATGCAGCATCCTCCGCTCCCAGTTTCCATCGGCTCCGCCAAGATCCAGGGAGTTCATCGGCGTCAGCCAGATCTCGGTCTTGCGGCCGGCCAGCGTGTCGCGAAACTTGGCTGAGGCGCCGAGGGTAGAGGATCCGGTGGCCAGGATGCGCGTCCGCGGATAGTGATCGGCGGCGATCTTCAACACCTCGGATGGATTGTCAAGGCGGTGCACCTCGTCGAGCACCAGGTTCGTTCCGCTGTATTTGTCCAGGAAGGACTCAGGGTCGTCGAGCATTCTGCGCACCGAGGGCAACTCGCAATCGAAGTAGCGGACGTTGGGGATGGAGCGCGCGAGAGTGGTCTTGCCGGCACGCCGGACGCCCATCAGCCAGATGACGGAGTGGGATTGCCAGGCCTGCTCGATGCGGTGGAGCCAAAACTCCCGTACCACCATATGCGGCCATGATCGCATATCGGAACATGAATCGCAACCAAAGTCTTGTATGGTATTACCAAATGTTGTTTGACTTGCGTTTAGTAATACCAGATGAAACCAACACCGGGGACGCGCGGTGCAGTAGACTGGTGAATTAGCGTCCCGTAGGAGAGACTTCCAATGATCCGCTTAACCGTAAACAGTGCGCCGCGCCAGTTCGACGGCGACCCCGACATGCCCCTGCTGTGGTACCTGCGCGACTTCATCGATCTCACCGGTTCCAAGTTCGGCTGCGGCATGGGACTGTGCGGCGCCTGCACTGTCCATCTGAACGGCCAGCCCACGCGCAGTTGCGTCACGGCGATGAAGGCCGCCGCCGGCAAGAACGTGGTGACCATTGAAGGATTGAGCGCCAACGGAGATCATCCGGTGCAGAAAGCCTGGAAGGAGTGCAACGTTCCCCAGTGCGGCTATTGTCAAAGCGGGCAGATCATGCAGGCCGTGGCGCTGCTGAAGCAGAAGCCGAAGCCCACCGACCAGGACATCGATTCGGCCATGCAGGGCGTGATCTGCCGCTGCGGCACCTACCAGCGCATCCGCAAAGCGATCAAGCAGGCCGCGGGAGTAACGGCATGATCCACATCACCACAGTATCCCGCCGCGGCTTTCTCGGAAAAATGTTCTCGGCTGGAGCGCTGGTGCTGGGCGCCCGCGCGCTTCCCGCCGCGCAGGCCGCCAGCGCCGCCTGGGCGCCGAACGTCTACCTGGGCATCGAAACCGACGGCACGGTGATCCTTGTCACCCACCGCTCGGAGATGGGCACGGGCATCCGCAGCGTCCTGCCCACGCTGCTGGCCGAGGAGTTGGAAGCCGACTGGAGCCGCGTGAAGCTCGAACAGGCCATCGGCGACGAAAAGTACGGTTCTCAGAACACGGACGGATCCTGCTCCATCCGCGATTTTTATGACACGATGCGCGAGGCCGGCGCCTCTGCCCGCCTGATGCTGGAGCGCGCAGCCGCTGCCAGGTGGAGGGTCCCCGCCGCCGGGTGCAAGGCGCAGAATCATTTCATTGTCCATACCGCCACGGGGCGCAAGCTCGGTTTCGGCGAACTGGCGGCAGCCGCGAAACAGCAGGCGGTTCCGAAGAAGGACGAACTCAGCCTGAAGACGCCCGCCGAGTTCCGCTACATCGGCAAGGAAATGCCCACCATCGACCGCGACGCCCTGTGCACGGGCCGCGGCGTCTTCGGCATGGATGCCAAAGTTCCGGGCATGGTGTATGCCTCCATCGAACGTTCACCGGTCTTTGGCGGCACGCTGAAATCCTTCGATGACTCCGCCGCAAAGAAGATCAAAGGCGTTCAGCAGACGATCGTGATTGATCCCTTCAAGCCGCCGCACCTGTTTCAGGCGTTGGGCGGCGTGGCCGTGATCGCCGACAACACATGGTCCGCCATCGAAGGGCGCAAGGCTCTGAAGGTGGAATGGAACAGCGGCGAAAACGCCGGCTTCGATTCGGCCGCCTACAGGAAAGAACTGCACGAGGCGGCGCGCAGGCCCCAAAAGGTAGTGCGCAACATCGGCGACGTGGACGCCGAGTTCCGCCGCGCCGCCAAAACGCATGAAGCTGACTACTACGTCCCCCTGCTGTCTCATGCGCCGATGGAGCCGCCGGTGGCGGTGGCCGAATTTAAGGACGGCAAAGTGATCGCGCACGCGCCCACGCAGAATCCGCAAGCTGTCCAGGAGGCGGTCTCCTCCGCCCTCGGGATCGCCAAGAAGGACGTCATCTGCCACGTCACGCTGCTGGGAGGCGGCTTCGGCCGCAAGTCCAAGCCTGATCACGTGGTGGAGGCGGCGCTGCTGTCAAAGAAGGCAGGCAAGCCGGTAAAGGTCGTCTGGAGCCGCGAGGAAGATCTCCGCTTCGACTATTACCACGCCGCGGCCGCCATGCACATGAAAGCGGCCATGGACGCCAGGGGCCGTCCCACGGCCTGGCTGCACCGCAGCGTCTTCCCCACCATCGGCTCCACTTTCGACGCTTCGGCCCGCTACGGACAGGAGTTCGAAATGGGCATGGGCTGGGTGGACCTGCCCTTCGACATTCCCAACCACCGCGCTGAAAACGGGCCGGCGAAGAACCCCGTGCGGATCGGCTGGATGCGCGCCGTTGCCAACATCTATCACGCCTACGCGATTCACTCCTTCGTCGATGAACTTGCCCGCGCCGCCAACCGGGACACGGTTGAGTACCTGCTGGATGTGATCGGGCCCGCCCGCAGGATCAACATCGAGCCGGAGGGAATGAAGTATTGGAACAACACCCAGCCGCAGGAAAAATTCCCGGTCGATACCGGCCGTCTGCGGCGCGTGATTGAACTGGCGGCGGAAAAGTCGGGCTGGGCGAAGAAGAAGCCCGGCAACGGCCGCGCGCTGGGGATCGCCGCCCACCGCAGCTTCCTGACGTATGTGGCGGCGGTGGTGGAAGTGGAGGTTGGCGCAAACGGCCAGATTCGTATTCCGCGCGTCGACATCGCGGTGGACGCGGGCGTGACCATCAACCCGGACCGCGTCCGGTCTCAGTTTGAAGGCGCGTCCGTCTTCGGAACCAGCATCGCCCTGCTCGGCGAAATCACCGCCGCCAACGGCCGCATTCAACAATCCAACTTTCACAACTACCAGGTGGCGCGCATGCACCAGGCGCCCTATCAGACGCATGTGCATGTTGTTGCCAGCCAGGCTCCGCCGGCCGGGGTGGGCGAACCCGGCGTGCCACCGATCGCCCCTGCAATCTGCAATGCCATCCACGCGGCCACCGGCAAACGAATCCGGGAATTGCCGCTAAAGAATCACAAGCTTGCCTAGGAGCAGCCATATGCGAAAATTCATCGGCAGGGTGCTGGCCTGGATCGGCGGCATCACAGTTGCGCTTTTCCTGCTGGTCTTTCTTGTAGCCACCTTCGCCCGGGCCGGCAAAGGAAAGGTCCCAGGCAATACGATTCTCGAAGTGAATCTGGAGACCTCGCTCGCCGAGGATGCTCCCGACGATCCCTTCGCCAAGCTTCGCGGCATGGACCGGCCTACCGTGCGCGACATCGTCGAGTCTCTGGACAAGGCCGGTTCGGACAGCCGTGTCCGGGGCCTGATTGCGCGCACCGGATCCGCACCGATGAGCCTCGCCCAAGTGCAGGAGATCCGCGACGCCATCAGCGCATTCCGCGCGAAAAAGAAGTTCGCCGTCGCCTTTGCGGAAACCTTCGGCGAATTCGGGCAGGGCAACGGCGCCTACTACCTCGCCTCCGCCTTCGACGAGATCTGGCTGCAGCCTTCGGGCGATGTCGGCCTGCATGGACTGATGATGCAGCCGATGTTCCTGCGCGGAACCTTCGACAAATTCGGCATCGTCCCCCGCTTTGACCAGCGTTACGAATACAAGAACGCGATGAACACCTACACGGACCGGAAGATGACTCCGCCCTTCCGTGAGGCGATGCAGAAGATCCTGGACTCCAGCTACACGCAGCTTGTCCGTGGAATCGCCGCCGGCCGGCAGCTCACTGAGGAGCAGGTAAAGTCGGCCATTGACAACGGACCGCACTACGGCAAGGAGGCGCTCGACCGCAAGCTGGTGGACGGACTGGCCTACAGGGACGAAGTGTACGCGAAGGTCAAGCAGAAGGCGGGCGCGGGCGCCGAGTTCCTCTGGCTGAATCGCTATCTCGACCGCGCCGGGCGTCCGAATCAAAAAGGGCCCACCGTCGCGCTGATCTACGGCGTGGGGGCGGTCCAGCGCGGCAAGAGCGACTACGACCCGTTCAGCGATTCCGGCTCGATGGGTTCGGATACCGTCACCGCCGCGTTCCGGCAGGCGATTCAGGACGAGAAGGTAAAGGCGATCCTGTTCCGCGTCGATTCGCCCGGCGGATCCTACGTCGCCTCCGACGCCATCTGGCGTGAGACCATGCGGGCACGCAAGGCCGGCAAGCCGCTGATCGTTTCCATGAGTTCGGTGGCAGGCTCGGGCGGCTATTTCGTGGCCATGGCCGCCGACAAGATCGTCGCCCAGCCCGGCACCATCACCGGTTCCATCGGAGTCCTTGGCGGCAAGTTCCTGCTGAACGGACTTTTCGACAAAGTGGGCGTGACCTTCGACGAAGTACATGCGGGCAAGAACGCGCGGATGATGTCCACGGTCCACGATTTCTCGCCTGAGGAGTGGCAGCGCTTCCAGCACTGGCTGGACCGCGTCTACTCGGACTTCACCACCAAGGTGGCCGAAGGCCGCCGCCTGCCAAAGGAAAAAGTCCTGCAGCTCGCCAAGGGCCGTATCTGGAGCGGAGAGGACGCCAGGCAACTGGGGCTGGTCGACGAAGTGGGCGGTTATCCGGTAGCCTTGAAGCTGGTGAAGCAATCGCTGAAACTCAAGGACACCGACGAAATCGACCTCCGCGTCTATCCGAAAAAGAAGACCGCGGTGGAAGCGCTGATGGCGCGCATGGGCGGCGAGGAGCGCGATTCGAGCGAATCGGCCCAGGCCGCCGCACTGTTGCTCCGTACCGTCGAATCCGTCCGCCCCGCCATTGAAACACTGCGCCAGATGGGAATCATCGGCGCAAACCGGGATGTGCTGACCATGCCCGAGCTCGCACCCATTCGCTAAGGAGCCACAACGAGAGTGATTAACAGCGCCATTGTCCCGGTAGCCGGCCACGGCACGCGTCTGCTGCCGGCCACGAAATCGCAGCCCAAGGAAATGCTGCCCGTCGCCCGCAAGCCCATCGTTCAGTACGTTGTGGAGGAACTGGTCGCCAACGGGATATCCGAAATCCTGTTCGTGACCGGACGAAACAAGTCATCGATCGAAAACCATTTTGACGCTGATCCCGAGCTCACGCGCGTGCTGACCGAGGGAAACAAACCCGACCTGCTGGCCGAAATCGACTTCGCCGAACTGGAGGCCCGGTTTTTTTATACACGCCAGCGACTGCAGCTTGGACTGGGCGACGCAGTGGCTTGCGGAGAGAACTTCGCGGGCGAACAGCCGGTGGTGGTCGCCCTTGGCGACTCGATTCTCGGCATCAACGCGCAATCGAAAGCCATCTCGCGCATGGTGGAACTCTTCGAAGAAAAGCGTGCAAGCTGCGTGATCGCGGTGGAAGAGGTGCCGCGCGACCAGGTGCGGCACTACGGCGTGGTGGATGTGGATGAAAACGTCGACGGGACGCTGCGCATCAGCCGTTTGGTGGAAAAACCCAAGCCGGAGGAGGCGCCCAGCAACCTTGCCATTGCCGGCCGCTATGTCTTTTCCCCGCTCATCTTCGACATGATCCGGCAGGTGCGCCCCGACAAACGTTCGGAAATTCAGCTCACCGACGCCATCCAGATGCTGTGCGAAGAGGGCAAGCGGGTGCTGGCGCTGAAGCTGCGGCCGGAAGAGAAGCGCTACGACATCGGCAACTTTCCCAGCTACTTTGAGACTTTCGTGGAGTTCGCCCTGGCCGATCCGCTCTACGGGGCTGAGTTTCGCGAAACGCTGGAACGGATGCTGGCCAAAGTGGGATGAGGCCCGCGCCCGCCTTCACCCTCATCGGACTGCTCATTCTTGTGACGCGCCTTTGTCACTGGAACGTGGTGTGGGTGGAGGAGGCCTATCCGCTGGCGGCGGCGATGGAGATGCTGCGCGGCAAGCTGCCCTACCGCGACTTCTGGTTCGACAAGCCGCCGCTGTTTCCGGCTTTCTACGCGATCTTCGGCGCGCAGACGGGCGTGACGCTGCGCATTGCCGGCAGCCTGTTCATCCTTCTGTGCTGCTGGCTGGCCTACAGGCTGGCGGGCCGGTTGTGGGGCGGCCGTGAGGGATTGATCGCCGCGTCGTTGCTGGCCTTCTTTCTCACCTTCGATTTTGCGCCAGCGGTGATGGCGCTGGCGCCCGACCTGCTGATGGTTGCTCCGCACCTGGCGGCGATCCTGTTCGCCGTAGAAGGCCGCCCTTACGGCGCCGGCGCGATGTGCGGTCTTGCGTTGCTGGTGAATCCCAAGGCGGTCTTTGTCGCCGCTGCCTGCCTGATTTGGCAATGGCGTTCGGCGCACAAGGTGGCGTTGGGAACCGCGGCGGTGGCGGCGCCGGCAGCCATCCTCTTCGGATGGAATCAATGGCAACAGGTCTACGAATGGGGATTTCTCTACAGCCGCCAGGCGCTCAGCGCCACCCCCTGGAAAGATGGGCTGCTGCGTACGGCAAGCTGGGCCTGGTTTCATGCCGCGCTCATCGCGGCCGCGGCCTTCGCCCTTCGCCGCGACCTTGGCCTTTGGGCGGCGATTTCGCTTGCCGGCGCCCTCACCGGCATGCGCTTCTTCCCCCGCTATTACTTCCAGTTTCTGCCTGCAATGACGATTCTCGCCGCCGGCGGGATGCCGCGCATGGGCAGGAGATGGTGGCTGGCGGCGGCGCTGCTGATCGTCCCGCTGGCGCGATTCGGACCTCGGTATCCGATGGTGGCCGCCGGTGAGCCATGGGCCGATCTCGCCCTTCACGATGACGCCCGGCAGGCCGCGCTGCTGCTGCGCCGGCACAACGCCGCCAGTTTACTGGTCTGGGGCTACCGGCCCGAAATTTTCGCTTACAGCCGCGTCCCCGCCGCCACGCGTTTTCTGGATTCGCAGCCGCTCACGGGTGTCCTAGCCGACCGCCATCTTGTCTCCACCACGGCCGCCGCGCCGGAGATTGCCCGCCGCAACCGCCAGGAACTGATCCGCACGACTCCTCAGTTCATCGCCGACGGGCTGGGTCCGTTGAATCCGGCCCTCGCCATCACGCAATACCCGGATCTGGCCGCGTGGCTGGCCCCCTACCGGGAAGTGGGGAGAACACCCTGGACCATCCTCTACCGCCGCGAAACGCCTTAGACTGACCGGATTACTTGGCGTCGCGCCAGTTATCGCCAACGCCGGTTTCGGCCACCAGCGGCACCAGCAATTCCGCGGCGCCCTCCATCTGGGCCTTCACCATTGCGGAGGCGCGATCCACCTCCTCCGGCGGTGCTTCCAGCACCAGTTCGTCATGCACCTGCAGCAGCATGCGCGTTTGCCAGGATTCGTCCCGCAGTTTTCTGTCGATGCGGATCATGGCGATCTTGATCAGATCGGCGGCGCTGCCCTGCATCGGCGTATTGATCGCCGTACGCTCGGCGAATCCGCGGGCGTTGGGGTTCCGGCTGTGCATGTCCGGAATCGGACGTTCCCGTCCGAACATGGTCTTGGAAACACCCGACTGGCGGACCTCGGCGATTGTCTGTTCGATGTACTCCTTCACGCCCTTGTAGCGTTCGAAGTAGTTCAAGATATACAACTCGGCCTGCTGCCGGGTGATGCCAAGCTGCGTGGAGAGTCCGAAGGGCGTCTGGCCGTACACGATTCCGAAGTTGACGGCCTTGGCGTTGCGGCGCATTTCGGCCGTCACATCTTCGGGCTTCACTCCGAAGACTTCACACGCCGTGCGTGTATGAATGTCCTGCCCCTTGTGGAACGCATCGGTAAGGATGGAGTCCTTCGAGAAATGGGCCAGCAGCCGCAGCTCAATCTGGGAATAATCAGCCACCAACAGCTTCCAACCCTTTTCGGGTACAAACGCCGCGCGGATCTCCCGGCCCAGTTCCGTGCGAATCGGGATGTTCTGCAGGTTCGGGTCAGAACTGGAGAGGCGGCCCGTAGCCGCGCCAGTCTGATTGAAGGAAGTGTGCAGCCGCCCCGTAGTGGAATCGATCCACTGCGGCAGCGCATCCACATACGTGCCTTTGAGCTTGGCAAGCTGGCGGTATTCCAGCACCTTGCCGGCGATGGGATGCACCTCGGCAAGATCTTCCAGAACCTCGGCGGCAGTGGAAATCTGCTTCCCTTTCCCGTAGCGCACCGGAGCGGGCAGTTTCATTTCCTCAAACAGGATCCTGCCCAGTTGTTGCGGCGAGTTGATGTTGAAGGCGTGCCCGGCCAACTCGTGAATTTCAGAGGTCAGCCGCTGAATCTCGGCGTCCATCCGCAGGCTGAGGCCACCGAGTTGCGATGTTTCAATGCGAATGCCGCTCTGCTCCATTCGCGCCAGCACCGAGGCCAGCGGCAGGTCGATTTCGTTGTACACTCGCCGCAAAGCTTCCTTGGCCTCGAGTTGCCCGCCCAGAATACCGGCCAGTTCCACGACGCAGCCAGCCTGTTGCTCGACGGCTCCGGAAAGGCGACGGTCCAGGTAGCGCTCGGAAATTTTCGCTAGATCGCTTGCCGAAGGGTCGGGATTGAGCAGGAAGGCTTCCAGCATCACGTCGCGTTCGGCAATCAACGCGGCCACGCCGTGGCGGGCCAATTCGAGCTTCAGCGTCTTCAGATCGTGCGTGATCCGGTGGCCTTCGCGCGAGCCGAGAGTTTCGGCGAGCAGGGGAAAAAACCGTCCCGGAATGGCCCGCCCGCTGCGCGTATCCTGGGCAAAACCGATGAGCGGCTCCAGCGGCAGTTCGCCGGCCCGCGCGCTCGACATGACCACGGCCAGCGGCTTGGCCGGGTCAAGGTGTTTCAGATAGGCGAGAACGGTCTTCTCAGAATCCAACTCGCCCCAATCGCCCGCGCCATCTGCTTCGGCCGGCCCCAGTTCCTTAACCAGCGAGAAGAACTCCAGTTCCCGGTAGACCTGCTTCAGCTTCTCGGTATCGGGCTCCTGAAGCTTGAGGCCGGCAAGATCCCATTCCACCGGAACCGTAGTGTCAATGGTGGCCAGTTTCTTACTGAGCAGGATCTGATCCTTGTGATTCAGCAGGCTTTCACGCTGCGTCTTCTTGGTGATATCCGCGGCGTGTGCGATGGCCTCTTCCACTGAGCCGTACTTCAGGATCAGTTCCCGGGCGCCCTTGTCGCCGATGCCGGGCGCGCCCGGGATGTTGTCAATCGCGTCACCTTTGAGCGCCAGCAGATCGGCCACCTGTGAGGGAGCGACGCCCATGAATTCGGTTGCGCCGGCGGTGTCATAAACCACGTCGTCCTTCATCGGATTCAGCATCCGCACGTGGTGGTTCACCAGTTGCAGCATGTCCTTGTCGGAGGAGACGATCATCACATCAATGCCGCGCCTGGTGGCGTCGTGCGCAATCGCCCCGATGACGTCATCGGCCTCAAAGCCTTCAAACTGCAGCGTCCGGACGTTCTGCGCCTCCAGCAGGCGGTGCACGTAGGGGATCTGCTCGGCCAGATCGGGAGGCATTTCCGTGCGGTTGGCCTTGTATTCGGCGAACGACTCTTCGCGGAACGTCTTGCCCTTGCTTTCAAAAACAACCGCCAGGAACTCAGGTTTGTGGGCAGCGATGATGCGCCGCATCATGTTGTGAAAAATGAAAACGGCCTCAGTGGAAAGACCCTTTGAAGTGCGCATGGGCGGCGCGCCTGAACGGGCCCTTGCGTGATAGGCGCGGAAGATGAATCCGAACGCGTCGATGAGAAAGAGGCGGTCCGCGGCCATGGGGTTTACGATAGCATCCGCGGCCGCCTCATCGTATCTCAGAACAGGAATTTTAACGCCAACTGCGTCTGGCGGGGAAGGTTGTCCTGCCCGGTGACGATACCGAACGCCGTGCTGCCCACCGTGGTGTTGGGTGACGCGAAGATCGGGCTGTTGGTGAGGTTGAACCATTCCGCGCGGAACTGCAGGGTGACACGTTCCTTGATGCGGAAGTTCTTGAACACGGAGAAATCCAGGTTCTCGATGCGGTCCGAACGCAGATTCGGATGCATGCGTCCGATGGTGCCGAACGTATACTGCGCCGGCAGCCGGAATGCGTCGGTGTTGAACCAGCGGGCGATGGTGGGGTTGTCGAGCGCCGCTTCCTGGCCGGCCACCACGTCGGGACGCTGGCCGCCGCCGAAGGAGAAGCTGGTGTTCTGCGGCACGCCGAACTGCAGGTTCAACCCGCTGTTGATGGTGCCGATTCCGTTGATCTGCCATTGGCCGAAGGCGGCGTTGAGGAACGAATTCCACCCTGAGCCGTACTGCTTGCCTTTCCCGAACGGCAAATCGTAGGTGAAGCTGGTCACCAGACGATGGCGCTGGTCATAGGGTGACACCGATTTCGCGCAGCTCCGGCAGTTGAAGTCCGTCACGCCGGCCGCATCCCAGGCATTGTCGGCGCCGTCGGAGAGGAGCTTTGAAAAGGTGTAGGCCAGCACCACGCTGTTCCCGCTGGAGAAACGCTTCTCAATCTTCGCCTGGAAGGAGTGATAGTTGGAGTTACCCCATCCGGGCGCGGCAAAGTTGACGGATGGATAGTGCGGGTAAGGCGTCAGCAAATGGCCGCGCTGCACGTTCTGCGTCGACATCGCGCCCACCGGAATCAGGCCGAAGTACGGGTTCGGGACAAGGTCCAGAAGGCCTGCGTCGGGACGGTGGACGCTGTAGGGAAGCTGATCCATGTACCAGCCGGTCCGGAAAGGCAGGTGGACGCCCTTGTTGCCCGCATAGGCGACCTCCACTCCAAGCTGTCCGCCGAACTGCTGCGCGATGGTGAAATTCCACTGCATGTTATAGGGCGTCGTCATCTCCGCGGTCACCGGACCGCCGATGCCAAGTCCGTTCGCCGAAAGAAGTCCGCCGGCCGAACCTTCCGGCTGCAGAACGCCGCTCGGGAACGGATTGCTCAACCTGTGATTCGGAGTGATGCCGTCAAGCGAGTTGAGCCATGGGGTGCTCGCCCCGAACGGGGATGTGCCGTAATGGTTTGCGCCGTAAGGAGCCATCGCGTAGAAGACGCCAAAGCCGGTGCGGATGATCGTATTGGGCTTAAGCTGGTAAGCGATGCCGACGCGCGGAGCGACCATGCCCCACTGCACGCCGCGAAGATTACGGCCCGGCAGTCCCTTTTCAGGGAACAACCA
>JANRLE010000255.1:0-1995 GCA_033762895.1 Bryobacteraceae bacterium
GATGACGGTGTTCCACTGCTCCAGCGTCATGTCGTGGAAACTGGCGTCCTTCTGCAGGCCGGCGTTGTTCACCAGGATATCGATGCCGCCATAGGCATGGAACATGTCCTCAAACATACTGAGCACTTCGGGTTCTTTCGATACGTCGGCTCGCTAGTGGATCGCGCGGGAGCCGCACTGCTGGATCTGTTCGGCCAATTCCCTGGCGGCGTCCTCGCCCCCGCGGTAGTTGATGGCCACATCAGCCCCGGCGCGGCCCAACTCCAACGCAATGGCGCGGCCGATGCCGCTCGATGCCCCTGTCACCAGTGCGCGCTGTCCTTTCAATGGTTGGTGCATGCCCGTCTATCCACGCCGCGCCGGGAAATATTCCCGGCCGTGGTATCATGCGCGTCATGCCATTCGGTGTCAATCTTCTCATCTGGACCGCTCACTTCACCAGGGACCATTTCCACCTTCTGCCAAAACTGAAAGCCGCCGGCTTTGACGGCGTTGAGATCCCGCTGTTCGATCTGAAGGGCTATCCCGCAAAGCAGGTGCGGCGCGCGCTGGAATCCGAAGGGCTGCGCTCCACCATCTGCACCATCATGCCGAAGGGAACCAACGTATTTGACGAGGATGCAGCCGTACGCTGGAAGGGCCTGCAGTATCTGAAGGACGCCGCGAAGGTGTCGGCCGAAATCGGCGCCGAGGCGATGGCGGGTCCCCTCTATTCACCCGTCGGCTGGCTGCCCGGACGCCGGCGCACCGATGAGGAGTGGAAGCGGGCCATTGAGACCTATCAGAAGTTGGGGCCCACACTGGACAGGTACAACATGACGGTGGGCATTGAGCCTTTGAACCGCTTTGAGACCTTCTTCCTTAATCTGGCCGCCGATGGGGCGGCGCTGTGCGAGGCGGTGAATCATCCGCGCATCGGGCTGCTCATCGACACCTTCCATTCCAACATCGAGGAGAAGAAGGTGGACGGCGCCTACCGCGCGGCCGGACGTCATTTGAAACACGTACACACCTGCGAGAATGACCGTGGCATTCCCGGAAGCGGCCACGTGGAGTGGAAGGCCGTCTTCAAGGCGCTGCGCGATCTGAACTACAACGGGTGGCTCACCATTGAGAGCTTCGGCTTCAACATGCCGGAGATCGCCGCCGCCGCCGCCATCTGGCGCGATCTGGCCGATACGCCGGATGCCATCGCGACCCAAGGACTCAAGTTTCTGAAGAAGAACTGGGCGTGAGTGTGCGGCTGGCCTGGCTTACCGATCTCCATCTTGACTTCCTGACTCCTGCCGAGCAGGTGAACTTTCACGCCCGGGTGCGCGCGGCCGGTGCGGATGCGCTGCTGGTGGGCGGCGATATCAGCCACGCCCTGCGCGTGACGCGGGATTTGATGCGGCTGCAGCAGGCCGTGGAGAAGCCAGTCTATTTTGTGCTCGGCAACCACGATTATTACGGCGGTTCCATCGCTAAGGTGCGCGCCGCCGTGTCGCGGCTGTGCAGTGAACATCAGGAGTTGCGCTGGTTGCCGGAATTGGGCGTGGTTGCTCTCAGTGCGTCCACCGCCCTGATCGGGCACGACGGTTGGGGCGATGCGCGCATCGGCGCCGTCGATCATGCCGTCGTGTTGAACGATGAGTATCACATTGACGAACTGAAGGTCGCCGATCGCTTTCTGCTGCAAACCAAGCTGCGTGCCCTCGGCGAACAGGCTGCCGCCCACATCCGGTTGGTACTGACGGAAGCGGTGGCGCAGTATCGGGAGATCCTGCTGCTGACGCACGTGCCGCCCTTTCGCGAAGCCTGTTGGCATAACGGCGCCACATCGGGCGAAGAGTGGCTGCCGAGGTTTACCTGCGCGGCCGTGGGCGAGGTGGTGCGCGAGATCATGTCCAGCCACCCGGACCGCGACCTCACCGTCTACTGCGGGCATTCCCATGGCGAAGGCTACGTGGAAGTGCTGCCCAACCTGCGCGTCTGGACGGGCGGCGCCGAATATGG
>JANRLE010000256.1:0-43731 GCA_033762895.1 Bryobacteraceae bacterium
GCTGAGCGCGCTGTGCGTCTCGCTCGGCTTTGCAGAGACGGTGACAATTGACCAGGCGGTAGCGCTGTCGGTGGAAAAGTACCCGGCCGTGCGCGCGTCGATCGAGCAGGTGTCGGCGGCCGCGGCGGGCGTGCAACTGGCGCGCACCAGTTTTCTTCCCAAAGCCGATTTCCTTTCGCAGGTGAACCGCGCCACACGCAACAATGTCTTCGGCATGTTGCTGCCGCAATCCACGCTGCCGGCGATTTCCGGCCCCCCGCGTCCGGAAAACAGCTTTACGAACGTGTGGGGCACGGCCGTGGGCATCCTGGTTTCGTGGGAGCCGTTCGATTTCGGATTGCGCCAGGCCAACGTCAACACGGCCGATGTGGCGCGCCGGCGCGCGGAGTTGGGCGTGGCCCGCACGAAGTTGGAAGTGAGCACGGCAGCCGCCGACGCCTTCCTCACCATCCTTGCCGCCGAACAGACGGCGGTGGCCGCCAGAGCGGCGATTGAGCGCGGCCGTACGATTGAGACCGCGGTCGGCGCGCTGGTGAAAGCCGAACTGCGTCCCGGCGCGGACGGAGAGCGAATCCGCGCCGAAATCGCGCTGGCCGAAACGCAGTTGATCCAATCCGAACAGGCGGTGAACGTGGCCAAGGCCGCACTGGGCACCCTGCTGGACATGGCGCCCGGCCAGATGCAGGCCGTGGCTGGCCGGCTTCTGGAAGCTCCTCCGGAAGACGCGCCGGCAGCGGCCAACCTGCAGGAACATCCGGCGGCGCGCGAACAGAGTGTAGCCGTCGACGAGGTGAAAACGCGGCAGGCGGCGTTGAACAAGTCCTACTATCCGAAGTTCCTGATGCAGGGCGCCAGCTATGCCCGCGGCACGGGCGCTTTCCCTGACGGCACAACCGGCGGCGCGGCATCCGGACTGGGTCCGAACATCCACAACTGGGGTGTGGGATTCACGATGACATTTTCCGCCCTGGACATCGCCTCCATCCGCGCTAAGAAGGAGATCGAAGTACACAAGGAACGCGGTGAGCAGGCGCGTTATGAGCAGACGCTACGCGATCTGAACGGCCGCGTGGAACGGGCCAGGGCGATGCTGGAGGGCGCACGGCGCGCGTTGAAACAGGTCCCGGTGCAACTGCAGGCGGCCCGTGCGGTGGAACAGCAGGTGACCGCGCGATATAAAGCGGGGCTCGGCACCATCGTGGAAGTGGCCGAAGCACAGCGATTGCTGGCCCAGGCCGATGTGGACAACGCGCTGGCGCGGCTCAGTGTGTGGCGCGGGTTGCTGGCGGTGGCCGCCGCCCAGGGGACGATCGAAGAGTTTGTGGCGAAGGCGAGGTAGCGTCTGATGTGGCTTGTACTTACGGCGCTCCGCCGTCCGATTACGATACTGGTGGCCGTGCTGGCGGTGATGCTGATGGCGTTGCTGGCGGCGCGCCGCATGCCGGTGGACATTTTTCCCCGGGTGGGCGCGCCGGCGATTTACGTTGCCCAGCCCTACGGAGGCATGGATCCTTCCCAGATGGAAGGCTTCATCACTTACTACTACGAGTATCACTTCCTCTACATCACCGGAATCGAGCACGTGGAATCGAAGAACATCCAGGGCGCGGCCCTGATGAAGCTGGTGTTCCACGAAGGCACGGACATGAACCAGGCGATGGCGGAAGTGGTGGGCTATGTCAACCGGGCGCGGGCGTTTATGCCGCCGGGCGCGGTGCCGCCCTTTATCACTCGGTTTGACGCGGGCAGCATTCCGGTGGGGCAGCTTGTGTTTTCCTCTCCCAACCGCACGCCCGCGGAGATGCAGGATTTCGCGCTCAACCGGGTGCGGCCGCTGTTTGCAACGCTGGAGGGCGTATCGGCGCCGCCGCCATTCGGCGGAAATCAGCGGACGATCGTGGTGAGGCTGGATCCGGTGAAACTGCGTCAATACCGGGTCTCACCGGAAGAAGCCATCGCCGCGGTCAACCGCGCCAGCGCCGTGTTTCCGTCCGGCAACGTGCGCACGGGCGATTTGACGCGCATCACCTCCACCAACGCGGTGATCGGCGGCAACCTGATGGAACTGGCGGACGCACCGGTGCGCATGGGCAGCGGCCCGACGGTGTTCCTGCGCGATCTGGGAGTGGTGGAGAACGGCACCGACATCGTCACGGGTTACGCGCACGTGGACGGCAAGCGCACGGTCTACATCCAGGTGACCAAACGATCGGACGCCTCCACGGTGGCGGTGCTCGATCGTGTGAAGGCCGCGCTGCCGGCTTTCCGCAACGTGGTGCCGGAAGACGTGAAAATCTCGCTCGAGTTCGATCAATCGGTGTACGTGCAAACCGCGATCCGCAGCCTGATCAACGAAGCGCTGCTGGGTGCGGCGCTCACCGGACTGATGGTGCTGGTGTTCCTGCGCGACTGGCGCAGCGCGTTGATTGTGATCATGACGATTCCCAGCGCGCTGCTGGCCGCGGTGGTGTGGTTATGGATGACCGGCCAGACCATCAACATCATGACACTGGGCGGGCTGGCGCTGGCGGTGGGCATCCTGGTGGATGAGGCCACAGTGGAAATCGAAAACATCCACTCACACATGGCGGGCGGATTGAGCCGCGCCCGCGCCGTGCTGGACGCCTGCCGCAAGACGGCGATTCCGCGGCTGCTTTCCATGCTCTGCATCCTCGCCGTGTTCGTACCGTCGTTCTTCATGAGCGGAGCGGGCAGGCAGCTTTTCGTGCCGCTTTCGATGGCGGTGGGTTTCGCCATGATTTCGTCCTATCTGCTGTCAAGCACGCTGGTGCCGGTGCTATCCACGTGGATCATGCGCAAGGGCACGGGCGGTGGGGAGCATGGCGGATTTCTGGCAGACATTTACGGCGGGTATCTGCGCATGGTGATGAAGGCGCGGTGGGTACTGGCTGGCGTGTACCTGCTCACCTGCGGTGCGCTGATCTATTCGATCTATCCGGCACTGGGAACCGAGATCTTCCCGTCCACGAATTCGAATCAATTCCAGATGCGGCTGCGGGCGCCCACCGGCACGCGCATCGAGCGGACGGAAATGGTGGCACTGAAGGCCCTGGACCTCATCAAGGCGGAAGCCGGGCCGGACAATGTACAGATTTCCACGGCGTTCATTGGCGTGCAGCCGGCCAGCTATCCCATCAACACGGTGCATCTGTTCACCAGCGGTCCCCAGGAGGCGGTTTTAAAATGCGCGCTGAAGCCGGGCCTCCAGATGCAGGTTTTTAAGGAACGCCTGCGCGGCCGCTTCGCCAGGGAACTGCCGGAGGTGAAGATCAGTTTCGAAGCGGCGGACATCATCAGCCAGGTGATGAGTTTCGGATCCGCGACTCCGGTTGAAGTGGCCGTGCAGGGTCCGGCGCTTGCGGCCAACAAGGCGCACGCGGAAAAGATCTTCGCCGAACTGGTGAAGATCCCCTCGCTGCGCGACCTGCAGTACGGACAGCCGATGGACTATCCCACCATCGACGTCACGGTGGACCGCGAACGCGCCGGGCAGTATGGACTCACCGCCGCCAACGTGGCCAAGTCGCTTGTCACAGCCACCTCCAGCAGCCGTTTCACCGATCCGAACTATTGGCGGGATCCGGCCAGCGGCAACGCGTTTCAGATCCAGGTGGAAATTCCGCAGCATCGGATGTCGTCGATGCAGGATCTGCGCGAAGTGCCGCTGATGATGAATGGCGAGGCCAGGCCGCTGGTGGGCGATGTGGCCACGTTGAAGTATGGCACCACCATGGGCCTGGTGGAACGCTACAACATGCAGCGCGTGGTCAGCATGACGGCGAACATTGAGGGCAAGCCGCTGGGCGATGTGGCGGAAGAAATGGGGGCCGCGCTGAAGCGCGTGGGCCAGCCGCCGCGCGGAGTGACGGTAAATGTACGGGGGCAGATCCCGCCGCTGAATGAGACAATCTCCGGGCTGTCGCTGGGGCTGCTGCTGGCGATTGCGTTCATCTTCCTGTTGCTGGCCGCGAACTTTCAGTCCTTCCGCCTGGCGTTCGCCGTGCTGGCGACCGTGCCGGCGGTGCTGGTGGGTGTGATGCTGATGCTGAAGCTCACCGGCGGCACATTGAATATCCAATCCTTCATGGGCGCGATCATGGCCATCGGCATTGCAGTGGCGAATTCGATTCTGCTGGTGACATTCTCAGAGATGTCGCGCATGAAGGGATTGGACGCGCGGGAGGCGGCGGTGGAAGGCGGACGTGGCCGGCTGCGCGCGATTCTGATGACTGCCGCGGCGATGATCGCCGGCATGCTGCCGATGGCCATCGGCATGGGCGAAGGCTCAGAGCAGAACACGCCCCTGGGGCGGGCGGTGATCGGGGGCCTGGCCATGGCCACGTTCGCAACGCTTACCGCCGTTCCCGCTTTTTACGCGATTCTGGAAGGGAAAGCTCCCCGCCGGTCGCGTTCTCTTGATCCCGACGATCCGACGAGCCGATATTATGAACCTGCTTAGTTTGCTCTTCAGCGCCGCGGTGGTTGCCGGCGCGCAGCCGGTGGAAGTGACCACGGTGGTTTCAAAGACCATGGAACGGCGGACGAAACTGCCGGGGGAATTCCTGCCGTTTCAGACGGTGGATCTGCATGCGCGCATCACGGGATATGTGGAGAAGGTACACGTGGACCGCGGCAGCATGGTGAAAGCCGGCGATGTGCTGGTGGAACTTTCGGCGCCGGAGATGACCGCGCAGCTTGCCGAAGCCAACGCCCGCATTCAAGTGATCGAATCGCAGAAGGCGGAGGCCGAAGCCAAAGTGGTGGCGGCGCAGAGCACCTTCGAACGGATTAAGGCCGCATCCGCCACGCCGGGCGCCATCGCGGGCAACGAACTGATCCTGGCGGAGAAGGCGGTGGAGGCGGCCCGCGCCGTGGTGCGGTCCCATGAAAGCGCGCAGACGGCGGCGCGCGCGTCAGTGGATGCGCAGCGCGATCTGATGAACTACCTGAAGGTAACCGCGCCCTTCGATGGAGTGATTACCGAACGTTATGCGCATCCCGGGGCGCTGGCCGGGCCCGGCGTGCGGGAAGCGATGTTGCGGCTGGAACAGCATTCGCGGCTGCGCCTGGTGGTGGCCGTGCCGGAAGGCGACGTGGGCGGCATCCCCCGTGGCGCGCGGGTGCCCTTCAGCGTGCCCGCTTATCCCGGCGAGTCCTTCAGTGGCGTGATCGCGCGCGTCTCCCGTGTCCTCGATCCAAAAACGCGGACGATGCCCGTGGAGATGGATGTATCGAACCCGGCGGCGCGGCTTTCACCCGGCATGTATCCCGAGGTGGGCTGGCCGATGCGGCGAGCGCGCGCCTCGCTGATGGTTCCACCCACGGCCATCGTCACCACCACCGAACGGGCCTTTGTCATACGGGTGAACAATGGAAAGGCGGAATGGGTGGATGTGTCGCGCGGGGCGCCGCAGGGGGATCTGGTGGAAGTGCTGGGAGCGTTGTCTGTGGGTGATACCATCGTCAAGCGCGCCACCGACGAGATCCGTCAGGGTTCGCCTGTAGCTGGAAAATGATAGAAGTCAGAGTCAATCGAAAAGCGCAGGGCCGCGTGGCCTCCGGACATCCTTGGATCTACTCCAGCGATGTGGTGGAACGGGGTGAAGCGCAGCCGGGCGATGTGGTGAAGGTGATGGATCCGGGCGGACGCGCTTTGGGTGTGGCGCACTATAGCGCTTCCTCCCAGATCACCCTGCGCATGCTCTCCGAACGGGTGGAGCCCGTGGATGGCGATTTTATTCGCGAGCGCATCGAAGCGGCCGAGATGTTCCGGCGGCTGGCGCTGCCCGGCGCCGACTGCTTCCGCCTGGTTTTTGGAGAAGCCGATTTTCTGCCGGGCCTGGTGATTGACCGCTACGCCAACTGCTTCGCCATGCAGACGCTCAATCAGGGCATGGATCGAATTTCCGGCCTCATCACCGGGATCCTCGACGAGCTTTATCAACCCGCCGTGATCGTGGCGCGCAACACGGCCAGCGCGCGTTCCCGCGAGCAACTGCCGCTTGAAACCAAGGTGCTGAAGGGCGAACCGGAGCCGCTGGTCTGGATCACGATGAACGGGCTGCGACTGGCGGTGGATCTGATTGGCGGCCAGAAAACAGGAATTTTTCTGGACCAGCGCGAGAACTACGCCGCGGCAGCCAGATGGGCACACGGACGGGCGCTCGATTGCTTCACCTGCACCGGAGGTTTCGCGCTGCACATGGCGGGGCGCTGCCAGCGTGTGGAAGCGGTGGACACCTCGGCGCCGGCGCTGGCGATCGCCGAGGAAAACCGCAAGGCCAACGGGGTTGTCAATGTGGAATTCCGCGAGGCGAACGCCTTTGACCTGCTGGCGGGCCACGCCGCAGCCGGGCGCCACTTCGACACCATTGTGCTGGATCCGCCGGCGTTCGCCAAGTCGCGCGCCAACATCGCCGCTGCCTTACGCGGCTATAAGGAAATCAACCTTCGGGCGTTGAAACTGCTTTCCCCGGGCGGGGTGCTGGTGACGTGCTCATGCTCACATCACGTGAGCGAGGCGGCGTTGCTTGAGTTGCTGGCCGAAGCGTCGCTGGATGCCGGACGCCGCGTCCGCGTGCTGGAGCGGCGGACGCAGGCGCCGGATCATCCCATTCTTCTCACCGTGCCCGAAACCTGCTACCTCAAGTGCCTGATCGTACAGGTGATCTGAAACTACCAGCTCACGTGGAGGCCCAGCTTAATGAATCGCGGCAGGTTCCCCTGCACGAAGTTCAGGCGTCCAAAGTTGGGACTGGTCACGTCGTTGCCGCCGCCGATTAAGCCGGTCAGCCACGGGCGGTTGAGCGCATTCACCATCTCAAAGCGGAATTGCGCCTGGATGCGCTCATAGATCGGGAAGTACTTGGATGCGGAAATATCCCAGTTCTGGTAGCCCGGCGCGCGTACATCGCCGAAGCGGGTGGGGAAGTCGCGCAGCGTAAACGGCTCCTGCCGCGGTACAGGCCTGCCGGTGGCGGGGTTAATCCAGAGCGAGGTATCGAACCAGCGCTCTTGGGTGCGTGCGCTGGAATCAAGCTTCGCGCTGCCCGGCTTCACCTGGTTGGCATTGGCGTAATCGAGCGCCCAGCCGCTTTGATAGGTGACGTTCCAGTTCAGTTGCCACCCTCCGGCGATGAAGTTCGCTGGCGCGGCCCAGTCGTTACCCCACCGCTTCCCTTTGCCGAAGGGCAGATCATACACGCCCGCTATGGTGAACTTCTGCGGGATATCGATCTGGTTGGCCGACTGCTTCTCCAGCCTGGTGGAATCGATGTTGCCGAGTGCGAAATCCTGCTGGTTTCGCAGGCTCACCTGCTCCAGCGTCTTTCCAATGCCGTAGCTGGCAAGGAAGGTCAGGCCGCCGGAGAAACGCTTGCTGAGCTTACTTTGGAAACCATGATATTGCTGGCGGCCAATCGGCACGTTGGTGAGATTCAGGGCCGAATACTGCGGGAACGGCACCAGCAGGCTCTGCCGGGGAATGGTCGCACCGTTGAGGCCGGCGTTGTTGGGAATCAGACCCGCCATCGGATTGGTGACACGGGCGCTGTAGTAGGCGGTGTCAATTGCGCCGGTTGGCGTCAGCCGCCCGAGTTCATTTGCCGGAAGCACGTTGAGGGTGGTGGTGAGCGGAAGCCGGCGGGTGGTGTTGCCCACGTAGGCAACCTCGGCCACCATATTGCCCGGCAGTTGCCGTTCGATGTCGAACGAGTACTGGTGCGAGTAAGGCAGCGGGCGCTGCAGATAGTTGACATTCACGCCCTGGCCAAGGAAGCTGGCTGCGCCCTGGCTGGAACCAAGCGGATCCAGCAGCCGCCCGCCCGGCAGATTCGCAAACGGATTCGCCAGATTGACGGCGGGAGTGAGGTTGCCGTCAGTGGAGGAGATGAGGCTGGTCCGCTGGCTGAAGCCGAGTGGGTCACCGCGCTCATTCTGTCCCAGATAGTAGAGACCGTAGCCGCCCCGGATCACCCAGTTGTTCCCCAGGCGGTAGGCGGCGCCGGCGCGGGGCTGGAAGTTGTTCCGGTCCGGCTCAAAGGCGCCGCGGGGCTGTCCGTTCACTCCTGCAAACTGCACGGCGCCGCGGAGGTTCAATCCCTGCACGCGATTGGCGATCGGGCTGGTGGCGTTGAAATCGAACCCTCGCAACTGCCGGTCATAGCGTTCGATGGCGGGCGTCTCATAGTCCCAGCGCAAGCCGAGGTTGAGCGTCAGGCGCGGCGAAATTTTCCAGTCGTCCTGAAAGAAGACCACAAAATAGTGGTTCCGCTGCGCGGGATCGATGTTGCGGTCCACCACCCCGCTGGTGGGATAGCCAAGCAGGAACGTGGCCACTTCGTTCCCTGACACGGCATCGGCCTGCAGCGCTCGCGCCTGGGTCCAGTTCCTGCCAAAGGCGTAGGAACCCGAAGCCAGCCCGGGATTGTTGGAGTTGTCGTTATACCGGCGGCCTTCGGCCCCGAACTTCATGATGTGCGACCCGATGGCAAGATTCGCGTTTGGCTGCACGGTGTAGGAGTCGTTCGTCGCAATGCTGAGCAGGCGGCCGGAACCCGCGTTGCCGTAGGTCCCGAGGTTGAATTCAGGAAACTGCAGGCGTGAAAATTGCGAAACCAGGGAATCGGCAAAACCGAGTTGGCGCGGATTGTAGCCGGCTCCGAAGCTGTTGCCCGTGTTCTCTTCCCAGCGGGCGAGCCCGGCCCGCAGATTGAAGGTCATGCGGGGCGACAGCACCGAAGTCCAGTCGAACGTCCAGTTGCGCCCGTTGCGGATGAGCGGAGCGTTGCCGGTCGGCTCGGCGGGATTGACGTCGCTGGGAGAATTGACGAATACCAGTCCGCGATATTCCGAGAACGGATTCTGGCCATAGCGGAAGTAAAAGTTGTTCTTGGAATTGATCACCCAGTCGGCGCGTCCGATCCACTGGTCCATGTCGCCGATCCATCGCGATGGAAACACGTAGTTATTGATGCGCGCCGGACCATCGCCCGGCGAGTTGGGAAGCGGAAAGAACTTCATCACTTCGGCTGAGATCGGATTGATTCGGCTGCCGGGCAGACGATTCCCCGAAAACGGCTGGCGCGTTCCATCCGCCTGCGTGGTGAGCGGATCGTAGATGGCCACCTGCTGACCCTGCCCGTTCAACAGCGTGGAAAAATCGCCCTGCCGCCATTCAGCCAGCGGGAAGGTGCGCACACCCGGATCGGCCGAGCGCTGCCGCATACCTTCGTAGGAAACCATCCAGAACAGGTGGTTCTTGCCGTTAAAGACTTTCGGAATCAGAACGGGCCCGCTTACCTGGAAGCCGAAGGTATTGATGTTGTTTGGCGGCTTGCGCACACCGGCGCGATTCAATTCGGTCTGGTTCGCGTTCAACTCTTCGGCCTGAAAATACTCAAACGCCGTCCCGTGAAAATCGTTGCCGCCGGACTTGGTGACGATGGTCACTACGCCCCCGCCGGTACGGCCATACTGCGCGTCGTAGGTATTGGTGGCGACTTTGAACTCCTGCACTGACTCCATGGTGGGCACATGGATCACCGTGCGGTTGCCGCGCACGTTTGAGATGCCATCCAGCAGCACCTCATTCTCGCGATTGCGTCCGCCATTGACGGAGAAGTTCGACGTGCCGGCGATGTCGAACGAACGCAGGTAGCGCCAGCCGCCGGTCTTGATGACGCCAGGCGCGGCCCAGGCGATCTGAAACGGATTGCGGCCCTGGGTGGGCACCTGCGAAATCAGTTCGTTCGAAATCACCTGCGAGCGCGAAGCGGTTTCCGTCTGCAGCAGCGAAACGTCGGAGGTGACGGTGACGCTTTGCGCCAATTCGCCGATCTCGAGCGCAATGTCGATACGCGCGCGGTCCTGCGCCTGCAGCACGATGCTTTCACGAAAGAAACGCTTGAAGCCCTGTTTCTCGGCGGTGAGACGATAGTTGCCGGGCGCGAGAAACGGCATCAGGTAATTGCCCGCGTCGTTGCTCTGCTGGGTGACGGTGACGTTCGTGGCGAGGTTGGTGGCGGCGATGGAAACACCCGGCACCGGCGCGCCCTGTCCATCGGTGACAAGCCCGGTCACCGACGCGCGAACTTCCTGCCCATAGGCGGAAACGGCCAGTACGAGGGCCGTGATTACAATGGCAATTCGAAACATGCGAACACTCCCTGAGGCAAAAACGATCAATCGTGCCCTATGATAGCGCCCCGCTATAATGGCGTCTAGTGCCACGGTTACCCGCTCTGATTCTGATTGCGGTTTCGGCGGCGTGCTCCCTGCATACACCGGAAGCCGCGCGGCTAACCCCCGCGCCGCCACCGCCATCGAGCGACCTCACCTCCGCCGGGCAGATTCTGTTCCTGGTGGTTGGCGATGCCGGACGGGGCAACGACGCCCAGTTGCAGGTAGGCCGCCGCATGGCCGCCGTCTGCGCCGAAAGGCGGCCCGGCAAGGGTTGCGATTTTGCCCTGGCGCCGGGAGATCTGATCTACAACGATGGCGTGAGGGGAGTTGACGACCCCAAGTTCCGCTCGCATTTCGAGACCCCGTTTCAGGATCTGGGCAAGCTGCCCTTCTGGTCGGTGCCTGGCAATCACGACTGGCATGCCGCCGGATCCGTGCAGGCCCAGATCGACTACACCACCCGCAGTGAACGGTGGCGGATGCCCTTCAATCACTTTTCGATCCCCCGCCTTCCGCAATGGCTGCACATCTATGGGGTGGATACGGCGGTGATGGACGACATCAGGCACGCCTCTGGCGAAGACCTGCGGACGCTTTCCGGATTGCGCGAGAAGCAGTTGCAGGCGGCCCGGGAGGCGCTCTGCGGCAAGAGCGGGTGGCGGCTGCTGTTCGGCCATCATCCCGTCTATTCCAGCGGCCAGCATGGATGGGAACGCGGACAGCAGGGCAAGGCGCCCCACATCGCAGCCGCGCTGGAACCGTTGATCCGGGGCTGCGAGGTGCAGGTCTACTTCGCCGGCCACGACCACATGCAGGAGCACATTTCCGTCGAAGAGCCGCGCTATCAGCAGATCATCCAGGGAGCAGGAGCGGAGTTCCGCACCAACAGCCGGCGCATCGGAGCGATGAGCAGGTTCCTCGCCGAAAAGCTGGGCTTCGCCCTGGTGACGGCCGGTCCCAAAGAGATGAAGGTCGAGTTTTTCGCGCCTGGCGAGTCAGCGCCGGTTTACACCGTGCCCATCACGCAGTAACATTACCGGTTCCAGGGGAAAACGGCCGAAGGCTGGTTTGCGTACCGTTTCATCACCACAGTAAGGCTGGCGCCCGATCCCGGCTCCAGGCGCACCGTGAAGTGAGGCGCGTTCACAGGCGTCTTCCTGCCGGCGCTCTGCACTTCAAGGCATTGGTGTTCGGCGAAGGCGCCGGTTTGTACGATGAGGTCGCGCGCATGCACGGGACTGGTGTTCACCAGCGTCACCACGACGTTGCCGGGCCGGATTTTCTCCACCAGCGCCGCCACGTCCTCGGGCAATCCCGGCCGCCGCCGGACGGGGTCGAAGTAACGCAGGCGGCTGTGCAGTATGTTGCCGTCCTTGCCGGGATCGTTGGCGCCCAGCATCAGTTGCACGAGCGTTGCCGTGCTCACCGGGCTCAGCCGCTGCGCGCCGTCGGAAGGCCGCGTGTCGGGCGTGGATGGATCCTGGCGCATGGCCGCCACGCGGCGGCGCAGTTGCTCGAAATCGGCGTTCAGCGCCCGCATGGGATACTCGGCGTTCCTGCCATCCAGGAAGCTCAACCAGGCGTCGGACGCCAACCATTTCAAACCGGCCGGATCCATTTTCCACAGATACAGATCGCGCTGCACGTCGAAATACTGGTTCGGCGTGAAACCGTACCAGCCATTATCGCCATGCTTCTGAGGCAGCAGCGTTCTCCCGTTTTTTTCGCGGCGCGCGGCATAGAGATTGGCGAGTTGCCGGACCAGCGGTTCAATGTAGGAATGATCGGCGGTGAGTAGAAAAGCCTCGCCGAACGCCGTGCGCGCCCCGCGCATGTAGTAATTCCGTCCGCTGGAGGTGGGCTCGAAGTTCCAGCCGAATGTGCCGCCATACCATTTGCCGCCCCATTCGCCGCCGATGGTTCCGTCCAGCCCGATGTTGGTGGGGATATTGCCGCCATTGGCAATCACGCGGTCGCGCCAGGCCCCGGCGTACTCCAGCAGCCAATCGCGATACTTGCGCTCTCCGGTGAGTGCGTAGGCGTTAAATGCCAGCGAACAGGCGCCGAGGTTGAGAGGATGATCGCCGCGGATATTGGAGGCGGCGCGGTAGCGTTCATGCCGTTCGGGATGTCCCGCCACCACTTCCCCGCCCCAGTCAAAGACGGTGGCGGGTGACAGCTTGGCCCCGCGGCTGCCGTTGTGCAGGCTGCGGATGATTTTGTGCCTGGCATCGTAGTTCGGCGCTTCCGGATCCTCGTTCATGTAGAAGCCCGCAAAGCGGCGCATGCGGCGGACATAGGCTTCGTCGTTGGGATCGGCGAGGGCGTAGAAGTGGAACCCGGCCAGCCCTTCGGCATTGTGCTCCCAGTCAAAAGCCGTGATGAACTCCTTGTAGTACATGCCGTCTTTGGCCATATCCACCGAAGGCGCTTTCGCGGCGGTGAACTGCATGAGGTGGCCTTCCCATATCCTGCGGTAGGTGCGCAGCACTTCTTCAGGCGCGCCCAGTGCGTAGAGCAAAGGCCAGTTGGTGAAGGTCTCCATCACATCGTCAGGCCCGTCGTTGCCGCCCCAGCGTTCGATGCAGCGGAAGTAGCCGCGGTCATCGGCGTACTTTGCGGCAAACTCGCGCGCGGCATCGGAGTAAGCTTTCAGCAATGCGCGTTCGGCGAGCGCCCATGCCGGCGGAGCCTGCGGCGTTTCGATGCGAATGGCGGGAGCAGCCAGGATGGCGAAAACCGCGAGAGAAACCGTGGACCCGATCATCCTGTAAATTTTATCGCCATGTGATCCACCGGCGTGCGCGGGCCGGCTTTTACCGCTTCTTGGGCGGCGGGGCCTGGACGTAGGACGACTCGGCCGGCTGCGTGTCGGCAAACTGGTCGTCGTCTTTCAGCTCTTTCTTCAGCCGGTATAACTCCTGCTTCAGCCTGGCCACTGTCTTCTGCGCCTTCGGCTCGTTGTAAATGTTGTGCATCTCCGCCGGGTCGGCCGCCAGATCGTAACATTCCCACTGATCCTTTTTCCAGAAGTGGATCAACTTATGAGTCGCCGTACGAACCCCGTAATGCGCACGCGTATTGTGGTCGCCGGGATCATGATAGTAGCGGTAGTACATCGACTTGCGCCAGTTCTTGGGAGCCTTTCCTTTCCACACCGGCACAAGGCTCCTGCCCTGCATTTCAGCCGGGACCGGCTGCCCCGCCAGATCGAGAAAGGTTGGAGCAAAGTCGCAGTTGATCCCGATCGCATCGGATGTGGCGCCCGGCCTGATCCCCGCCGGCCACCGCACCAGGAATGGCATCCGCAGCGCCTCTTCGTACATGAAGCGCTTATCGTACATGCCGTGCTCACCGAGAAAGAATCCCTGATCACTGGTGTAGATCACCACCGTGTTCTCCCCAAGACCGTTGGAATCGAGCCAATCCATCATGCGTCCCACGTTGTCATCCACGCTCTGGACGCAAGCCAGATAGTCCTGCATGTAGCGCTGATACTTCCAGTCTTCCAACTCCCTGCCGGTGAGCCGCCTGGCGACGCCGTCGATCACCGTCTCCACTTCCTCGGGTTTCACCATCATCCACTTACGCAGTTCCGCGCCGGAAAGGCCGGGCGGCGGCGGGATCTTGAGGTCGCGCCGCGTCATGTCGCGAAACACCGATTGCCTCTGCTCGCGGATGGCGTCCGTACGGCCGGCATAATCGTCGCGCAGGTTGGCGGGCGCCGGGAATTTACGGTCCGCGAACAGTTTGCGGTATTTCTCGCTCGGCGTCCATTCGCGGTGCGGCGCCTTGTGGTGGCACATCATGAAAAACGGCTTTTCCTTGGGCCGGTTCTTCAAAACGTCCAGCGAGATGCCGGCGATCACGTCCGTGGCGTAGCCGGGATAAACCTGTGAGCCGTCTTTGTCGTAGAGTACCGGATCGTTGTATACGCCCTGCCCGGGCAGGATGTTCCAATAGTCGAATCCCGTGGGATCGCTGCCCAGGTGCCACTTGCCCACCATCGCCGTGTAGTAGCCGGCCGATTGCAGCATCCTGGCCACCGTGGGCTGCGCGCCATCGAAACGATTGAAGACGGGGACGCCGTTCATGTGGCTGTATTTTCCCGTCAGGATCGTGGCCCGGCTTGGCGTGCAGATCGAATTGGTGGCAAACACGTTGTTCATGCGGATGCCCTGGGCCCCCAACCGGTCAAGGTTGGGGGTCTTGTTGATCCTGCTGCCATAGCAACTTATGGCCTGGGCGGCGTGATCATCGGTCATGATGAACAGAATGTTCGGCCGGGTGGCGGGCGGCGCGGCCAGTGAGCCTGAGGCCAGCCAGGGTAGTGAGAGGACGCTTCTGCGGGAGATCGTTTCCATGCCGGTTTGCATTATACCGGCTTCCCGCTTCTTTATGCTGCCGGGCGAAAATCAATGGCCTTCTATATTTCTGGAGCGCCAGCCGCACCCTTACCGGATGTGAGAACAACGTGCCGTCACGGCGGAACATCGTATAGGGTTGCAATAACTACCAGGTGAAAGGATTTTGAAAAGATGAATGTTGCTGAAAAGATACACGAGGACGCACTGTCCCTGCACGGAGTACTTACGTCGGCCGGCGGCGGCCCGGCCAATTCTCCGATAACCATCCGGCAGAAGTTCGAAACTGTCCGGTGGTCCTGGGCCAGCCGGATCCTGGGGGAGCAGGCGATCTTTTTAGACAAGGACTGCGCATCCGGACCGGCGGTTGGTGATCTGGCGCTGGTCAGGGTCACCGGGATTGGCGAACACGAACGGATCGTCACACACGACAACAAACGCCTCAGAATCTACGCTGACGACCTGATCGTGGGGGTGTTCGGAAACCGCTATGCCACGGATGCCTTCGAGGGTGAGGTAGCCGGAGTCCATGACCTCAGCGTGCTGACCGCCGGTGGAATGATCGGCACGGTACGTTCCGGTCACCGGAACATGTCGCGGCCGACCACAGTGAGTTTTATCGGATACCTTGCCGGACCGGACGGGGCGCGAATCAACCTCAAACGAAGTGGTTTTCGCAGGCGTGTCACGGGCAGGCCGCCGGCGTGTCCCGTTATTGCGGTGGTGGGCACTGCGATGAACAGCGGGAAGACGACGGCCAGCGTGAAACTCGCCAAAGCCCTTTGCAATTCCGGGCTGCGGGTCGCCTCCTGCAAGCTCACTGGCAGCGTCTCCAACAGGGATCAGGACGAAATGCGATCGGCGGCGCCATGTTCGGTTCTGGACTTCAGCGACTATGGATTCCCGTCGACCTATCTCTGCGACACACAGGAACTTCTCGATCTTTTCCAGACGATGCTTGCCGATCTCGAAAACGCACAGCCGCAGATCGTTGTGATGGAAATCGCCGACGGAATCCTTCAGCGCGAGACGGCGATGTTGCTGCGGAACCCGACTTTCCGGCAGGGGTTGCGAGGAGTGATTCTGAGCGCCGACAACGCGCTTTCCGCCCTTTACGCCGCCGGCCAACTGAAAGATCTGGGCCACCACGTGATTGCCGTTTCCGGCGCCATGACTTCCTCACCGCTTTCGATTAGAGAGTTCCAGGACCGGAGTGACATACCGGTGGCCCGCTCGTCCGGGTCCGGGGAGGAGTTGGCGGAGACTGTCTCGAAATTCGCCGGGCTTCGCTCATGAGGACCGGGACGGCGATTCGCTTCGCGCTGCGCCATCTGGACGGCAGCTATGCCGCTTTGGCCAGCGCGGTGCTGTGGCGTTGCCTATTTGCCTTGCTGCCTATGCAGGCGCCGGTACTTACCGGTGCGCTGGTAGACATTTTGCAGGGCGCTCCCGGCGCCGTTTATGGTTACCAGTTGCCGGCCGGCTCACCGCGGTCCGCGGTGGGCGTCATTGTCCTGGCACTGGCATTCACGGCGGTGGCCACGGGAGTGAGCGCCTACCAGCGAAGTGTTTCGGCGGCTCGCGTGGGTCGCCGTTTTGTCTCCCGCGTCCTGAAGGCGGTGGTCGTCAAGTGGGAGAACGCGTCACTTGCTTACCACCAGCAGTATGGTCCGGCGGAATTACTGAACCGCACCCTGCTCGATCCGCCTGCGATCCGCGCGTTCGTCGAGCGGGCGTTCGTCGATCTGCTGAGTCTGGCCATTCGCGTCGCCTGGCCCGCGGCGATGTTGTTCGTCATCGATCCCGTGCTGGCGCTGATTCCCTTGTCCGCGCTGCCATTGCAGCGTCTGGTCACCTGGACGCTTGAACGCCGCCTGCAGGAGGCAGCCTCCGATGCCAGGCACAGCCGCGCGGAACTTACCTGCGCCGTGAAAGAAAACCTGGACGCCATTGAGACTGTACAGGCGCTTTGCGCCGAAGACCGGATGATGTCACGAATCTGCTCACTCGCCGACGAACTGGAAGGCGGCGAAGTACGTTCGAAACAGTATGCGGGAATGATAAGCGGTTGCGTATATGGCTTGACCGCGGCCTTCTACGCTCTGAGCCTTGGATTTGGCGCGGTCCGCGTCATGGATGGGCTGCTTACCACCGGCGAGTTGGTGGCGTTTGCCGGATTTATTAGCTTTCTCTATTTGCCGTTCCGCCAGATCTCGCGCCTCGCCGGCGCCTATCGAAAGGGCATTGTGGGTATCAGCCGGATTGAAGAGATACTGCAGGCCGACTCAGCGGTACCCCAGGTTGCAGACTCGGCCGCGTTGCAACTCACCACGGGAGATATCGAGTTCGACAACGTCTGCATGCGCTACGGCGACCGCGACAGTCTGTGCAACATCTCGGTCCGGCTTCCGGGCCGGAAGCTGACGGCCATTTCCGGCCGCAGCGGTTCGGGCAAGACGTCGTTGCTGCGGTTGATGGCCAGGTTGCGCGAACCGTCCGCGGGCTGCATTCGGATCGACGGTCAGGATATCGGCGCGTGTTCTCTGGCGTCGCTGCGCGACCGGGTGGCGGTGGTGCCGCAGAGACCCGCGCTGTTCAGCGATACGATTCTCGCCAACCTTCTGCTGGGCAATCCCGCCGCAACCATGGAAGATGTGGAAGTGGCGTGCGAGGCGGCGGGCGCCGCCAGCTTTATCCGCCGGCTCTCCCACGGTTATGAGACCCGCCTCGGCGAGGCCGGCGTCAGTCTTTCCGGCGGCGAGGCCCATCGAATCGCCATCGCGCGCGCCATCCTGCGCAGGCCCGACGTACTGCTTTTGGACGAACCCACAGCGGCGCTCGACGGCGAAGCCGAGGCCGCGCTCATGCGCACACTGCAGTCACTGACCAGCCGGATGACTGTGGTTGTCGTGGCTCACAGGCCCAACACGCTCCGCGCCGCCAGCTTCGTCGTTGTCCTGGACCACGGGCGCCTGGTGGGTACGGGAACCCATGCCGGATTGCTTGAGCAACCCGGCGCTTACCGCTCGGTTTGTGGATGGGAGGAGTCTCACGATGTGTGCGGCGCTCTCGATGCCTGATCCGGTTGTTGAGGGAGTTATCGGCTACTCCGAGGGCGGGCAGCCGATTACGGTAAGCGCTCAAGTTTCTCAGGCGCGCATCCCGCGAATCGCCGTAATTGCCGGCCAGCATGGCGACGAGAGACACGCCGTCATGGCGGCTGAGCGGCTGGCCGCCTATGGCGAACGCTGGCGCGGTCGCGCACAACTTGCGGTCATCAGCCGGCCCAATCCGGACGGCTATACATTGCGCCAGCGCGCCAACAGCCGTGGCATCGACCTGAACCGCGATCATCTTTTGTTGCGGGCCGGCGAAACCCGCGTGATTCATCAGTTCCTCCGCCAGTGGACGCCCGAGGTTGTCATTGATGTGCACAACTATCCCTCGCGCCGGAAACTCTTACTGAAGCGGAATCTGGTGCGCGCAGCCGATGTCTGTATCGACATTCCCACGCACCCGGCCCTTTGGACGGAATGGAGCGGCGCAGCGCGGGACGAACTGGTGCGCCGCATCGGACGGCGGATCGAACCCGGCGGCGGCTTTTGCGATCGCTACGCGGTCCTCACGGCAAACGGAGGTGCGCGTTCCAGCACGTTTCGCGTGGCTGACGCCCGAAATGGCCTCACTCTCCGACTGGGAGCCTTCGGCGTGCTGATAGAGGGCCGAGCCCCTGTCCGTTCAGACTCTCGCGGAGTACGAGAGCGGTTGCTGGTGTCATTAACCGAGGCCTTGCTTCTCTCCATCGAATGGGCGGCAGACAACATCGAGGCGATATGCCGCTGGCGGTCGGTCATCCGTTCCAGGCCGGCGCCTGTCGGCTGGAAATCCGCCGACACCGGCACGATTTGCCTGCACTTGTTTGACGAAGCGGCCGGCGAACCCCGTGAAGTTGCGTTTCTCGCATGCAGGGAACAGTCTGAGGTTCGTGTTTCCGTGCCCGCTCCGGCGGCCTATGCCATCCCCTGCTCGATGCAAAGCGTCCTGGAACTCCTTGACAGACATGGCTTGCCCGGGCACGCGCCGGCCGAAGGCCGGGTTGCGGCGGAAACAGCCCGGATCACGGCATTGAGAGGTTCGCGGGTGGTGAGTGCCGAATTACGAAACACGCTCCTGGACCTCAGCGGCTACAGAATCATCCGGGTGACCCGGGTCACCAGTGCGTTTCTGGCCGTCCTGCTCGAACCGCAGTCACGTTACGCGCTACATCGCGTGGCGGACTTTGGAATACACCTCTGCCAGGGTGAGGATTATCCAATCGTGCGCTTACCGGAGGTCAAGACCCCACCATGTGGAGCCGGCTGCTTGCCGTAACTTTCATCAGCTTGCGTTTTGGCATCCCGCTGCCTGCGCAGTCCCCGCCGCCCGGGCGCGACGTAGACGATCTCAGTCCGCCACCATTGCGTTTTGGCCCTGTCACGGTGGGGGGATCGGCCGGCTTCCGGGCCGAACGGATCAACGGTTCCGAAGGCTGGCTGCTCCGTCCCGCTCTGCGCATCTTCGCCTCGGCGCCACTCGGCGAATCGGCTGAATTCAGGTCCCGCATCCTGACGACCCACCGGCGGAGGGCCGGAACGAACGTGCGGCCAGAAAGCAGCTTCGAGGTACAGGAGGCCCATCTCCGTTGGTGGCTTGATGAAAAGCGCAACTTTCGCGTCAGAATCGGGAGGCAGCGCTTTCGGGACACCCGAGAGTGGTACTTCGATGAATTTCTTGACGCGCTTCAACTTCGCTATCAAACCAAACTTCTGCGTGTCGAGTTCGCGCTGGCGAAAGGAATTTCCGGCGGCGCCTCGCGCAGAGAGCAACTCCAGATGATCGGTGATTCGCAGGTCCGGCTGCCTTCGAGGCGGTATCTTACGGCCCGTCTGTTACGGCGCGCCGACGGGGGACGCAAAGAGGAGCTGACATGGCTCGGAGTTGGCTCCCGAGGCAGAGTCCGCGGTGGCCTGCGATACTGGCTGGAGCTCGCGAGGCTGCAGGGTAGCGACCGCGGAGTGCCCGTGCGGGGGTGGGGATCCGACCTCGGAATCACCTACCGTTTTCGAGCGCCCCTTCGGCCCACCGTGACCGTGCTTTATGCGGTGGGTTCCGGGGATCGCGATCCGGCTGACGGAATCGACCGGAACTTCCGGCAGACGCGGCTGCATGGCAATTCGGATCGTTATGACAGCCTGCGGAGGCGTCCTTACTACGGCCGCATCCTCGCTCCCGAACTATCCAACCTTCGAGTGATGAGTCTCGACTTCGGGTTCCGGGCGGGCAGCCGGTGGTCCTTCAGTATGAGCGCCCATGATTACCGGCAAGTGCATCCTTCGCCCGATGCCGGCCGGACCCGATTGGACGTCGTTCCCAGCGGAACCGGCGCCGCGTTGGGACGGGAGTGGAATCTCTCGTTTGTCTGGCGCAGGGCCCCGCGTCTTGACCTGATTCTGGAGGCCGGGACGCTGCGGCCCGGTCGCGCGCTGCCCCAATTGCCGGAATGGGTTCACGCTTTCCGGCCTGAACTGCGTTATTACTTTTAAGCCCTATATCTTCCGGATATCACAAGCGCCCTTGTTCAGTGAATGGAGGTCAGGATGCGATCACGGCCAATTATCCGATGGCTTAGTCTGCTCACGATGCTGCTTGTTGTTTCGCCGGTTGCCGAAAATTGGCGCAAAAGGGCGAAGGACAGTTTCCCGCTTTCGTACTATCCGATGTTTTCCGAACGCAGATCTCCGGAACAGAAGGTCACTTATCTTACCGGCAAGGATAAGGAGGGCCGCCGCGTCCGGCTGCGTTACACCCTGGCGGGAGGGGGTGGGCTCAACCAGGTTCGGAAGCAGATCAGGAAGTTCGTGCGTGACGGCCGGGCGCAGGATCTGTGCAGTCTCGCCGCGGCGAATCTCGCGCGGCGTACTTCTGCTCCACTGCGAAACGTGACCAGGGTACAGGTGGTCACCGGGGAATACAACCTAAACCGGTATTTTTCGGGCGATAAGAGCCCGTCCGAAGAAATTACCCACGCTGCATGTGAGGTGGAAAGGCCAATCCCATGACTTCTCTTATCAGACGCTTCGATGGTTTTCTGTTCGGCGAATTGCCTCCGCAGCGGCTGGCTCTGCTGAGGATTCTGATCGGTTCCTTCGTCCTCTTCTATGTTGGCTCCCGCTATCAGATGCTGACGGCGGTAGCCCAATCCGATCCCCAAACGTTTGCGCCGGTCGGGCTGGCTGCGGTTCTCGCGGCGCCGCTTGAACCGCTGGTCTTCCAGGGTCTGCTGGTGGTGACGCTGGCCGCGAATGCGGCCTTCGTCCTGGGGTTGCTGCACCGCGTGACGGGCCCTCTATTCGGCATCCTGCTGCTGTTCCTGCTGTGCTACCGGAACTCGTGGTCCATGATCTACCACAGCGACAACGTTATGGTCATGCACGTCCTCATCCTGGGCCTTGCACCTTCTGCCGCGGTGTTCTCAGTGGATGCATGGCGCAACAAAACGTCCTTGATCGCCCAGCCCGGCTGGCAGTTTGGATGGCCGGTTCGCCTGATGTGCGCCGTGACCGCTTTGACTTACTTCCTGGCGGGAGTCGCGAAAGTCGCAGGCGAGTCCGGCTGGGCCTGGGCCCAGGGCGAATCCCTGCGAAGTCAGATTGCCGTCGACGCCCTTCGGAAAGACCTGCTGGGAAGCGGCGCCCCCGAACTCGTGTACGTGCTGCATGACCAGTTGCTGCTGTTCACGCTCATCGGCGCCGGCTCACTCATCCTGGAGTTGGGCGCGCCTTTCGCCCTCGTTCGGACTCGCGCCTCCCAGATCTGGGCGGCCGGAGCGTTCCTCATGCACTGGGGCATCTACTTCATTATGGACATTCTGTTCCGCTACCAGCTTGCGGGTCTGATCTTTCTTCCCTTCTTCCCGGTTGAGCGATTGATTCCGTTCGGATCAGCCGCCGCGCGCCGGCTGAGAGCCGCCCTCGGGAGGCGGGTACATCGCGGGACTCCCGCGGAGGGGCATCCGTAATGGACGTTCATCTAACGCATCCCGCCGAGCGTGCCGGCGCGGATGTCGTCATCTACGACGGCCAGTGCCGGTTCTGTATCGCGCAGGTAAGTACGCTGGCAAAGCTTGACCTGGGGAAACGGCTGGCATTCCTGTCGCTTCACGACCCGCTGGCGCGGACGCTCTGTCCAAACCTGGCCTTCGCCGACCTGATGAAACAAATGTACTTGGTCACAAGGGATGGGAGGCAATTTGGCGGGGCAGACGCCGTCCGTTACCTTTCCCGGCATCTGGTGGCCCTGTGGTGGCTTGCTCCGCTGATCCACCTTCCCCGAACCACGCCCTTTTGGAACTGGCTGTATCGTCAGATCGCGCTGCGGCGTTACTGGTTTGGCCGGATCGATTGTCCGGAGGGAAGCTGCAGGCTGGACCGGTGAGGGCCGATCGACACTCTTCCAGCGCGCTTGTTGACGCCATTGCGCCGCTGTCAGACAATCGAGTCTGACAACCGGCCATGCGCAGCTTCACCTTACTTCTCGCGGCAACCGCTGCCCTCAGCATCCTGCCCGGCCAACAGGACTCGCGCGCGAGTCTCGAAGCCCGGTACAGGCAAACCGTGCGGCCATTCCTCAGCACCTATTGCGTCACCTGCCACGGCCAGCGGGAACCAGCCGCGCAGATGGACCTGAGCGGTTTCACTACGATGGCCGCCCTGATACAGGACGGCCGCCGTTGGAGCCAGATTCTGGAGCGAGTCGAAGCCGGGGAGATGCCGCCCAAAGGAGCACGCCATCCCCTGCCCGGCGAGCGGGGCGCCGCCGTCGATTGGTTCCATGCCGTCCGCAATCACGAGATCCGCCGCAATGCCGGCGATCCCGGCGTCGTGCTCGCCCGCCGCCTCAGCAACGCCGAGTATAACTACACCATCGGCGATCTCACCGGCGTCGACATCCGTCCGGCCCGCGAGTTTCCCGTCGATCCGGCCAATACGGCGGGCTTTGACAACTCCGGCGAAACGCTCACCATGTCGCCCACGCTGCTGAAAAAATATCTCGCCGCGGCGCGTGAAGTGGCTGGCCACATGTATCTGAAGGAGAACGGATTCGCGTTCGCGCCGCATCCGATGCTGGTGGAAACCGACCGCGACAAGTTCACCGTTCATCAGATCATCGATTTCTACCATCGGCAGAACATCGATTACGCCGACTATTTTCAGGCTGCATGGCGCTACCGGCATCGGGTTGCACTTGGACAGCCCAACGCCACGCTGGCCAGCCTGGCTCGCCAGCACAACCTGAGCGCCAAGTACCTGCAGACCGTCTGGTTGACCCTTGAGAGCGCCGAAGAAGTGGGCCCGCTGGTAAAACTGCAGGTAATGTGGCGCGCCTTGCCCAAGCCGCGGGCCGCTCAGCCGGACATCGCCCGCCCCGGCTGTGAGCAGATGCGGGGTTATATCGCCGGGGTTCGAAAGAAAGTGGAGCCCCGCTTCATCAATATCACCGCCGGCCGCATTGGAGCCGCCTGGCAGCCTTTCTTGATCTGGAAGAATACGCAATACGCCACGCACCGCCGTAAGTTCGATCCCAGGCAGTTACAGGTGGAGGACGAGCCACCGTTTAACCAGAAGGACGTCATTGAGCCTGAATGGGACAATCCCTTCGGTCCCGGCAAGACGATCCTCGTCGAAAACACTCCTGGCGATCCCGATCTCTTCGTCCCGGCCGGTCAACGCGCGCGGTATGAGGCGGCCTGGGGCCGGTTTTGCAGCGTCTTTCCCGACATGTTCTACCGCGAATCCCGCGGCCGCAACTATTTCAAGACCGGGCGGGACGAAGGCCGCTACCTCAGCGCTGGTTTCCACAACGTGATGGGTTACTTCCGCGACGACCAGCCGCTTTATGAACTGCTGCTCGACGAAAAGCAGCAGGCCGCCCTCGACGAAATGTGGCGGCAACTGGATTTCGTCGCTTCCATCAACATCCGCACCTACGTCGAATTCGCCAAGCTGGGCACGCGTGGAACGCGGGACGACTTTAAAGACGGCGAGCCCGAGGTGAAAGAGATCGAGGTGGAACAGATCATCGCGGAGCCGAAAATCCGCAAACTCGAGGCCGATTACCTGGAAGTGGCCAAGGACGGCGGCGCAGTGGCCATTCAGGCCGTTAAGGATTTTTTCGACAACGCCAACCGGAGCATCCGCTGGGTCCAGCAGGCGCGCCGCGATGGGGAGCCGGGGCATCTGCGGGCGCTCTACGATTTCGCCGCCCGCGCCTACCGGCGGCCCTTGTCGCCAGCCGATCGCGACGATCTGCTCTCGTTCTATCGCGAGGCCCGCAAGCGCTACGCCCTGGACCATGAGGCAGCCATCCGGGAGGCGATCGTTCTGGTGCTGACGTCCCCGAAGTTCACTTACCGCGCCGATCTGGTGGAGGCGGGCGGCGGCATTCAGCCGGTCTCGGACTTCGATCTGGCCAGCCGCCTCAGCTACTTCCTCTGGTCCAGCATGCCCGACGAGGAGTTGTGGCGCCACGCCGCCACCGGCGTGCTGCGCCGGCCGGAGGTGATGAAAGCGCAGGCCAGGCGCCTGCTGCGGGACCCGCGCAGCCGGGCGCTGGCGGTGGAGTTCGGCGGCAACTGGCTGGGCATCCGCGATTTCGAACAGATCGGCACCGTTGACCGCGGCCGTTTCCCTGCCTTCAACGACCAACTGAAAGCGGCCATGTTCGAGGAGCCCATCCGGTTCCTGTTGGACGTGTTCCGCCGCAACCGGCCGGTCCTGGACTTCCTGCACGCGCGCGACACCTTCGTCAATCCCGTTCTCGCACGCCATTACGGCATGCCGCCGCCAGGTGGCGGCGAGAGCCATTGGGTTCGCGTCGCCGATGCCGGCCCCTACCAGCGCGGCGGCCTTCTGCCCATGGCGGTGTTCCTGACAAAGAACGCTCCCGGCCTGCGCACCAGTCCGGTCAAGCGCGGTTACTGGGTGGCCACCAACATCCTCGGCGAACAGATCCCACCGCCACCGCCGGTAGTTCCCGAGTTGCCTGCCGATGAAGCCAGGATGGATCTGCCGCTGCGCCAGATGCTGGAACAGCACCGCGCCAACCCCGGTTGCGCCGCCTGTCACGCCCGGTTCGACTCTTTTGGATTGGCGTTTGAAACATTCGATCCGGTCGGCAGGCGTCGAACAGCCGATCTGGCCGGGCGCGCCGTCGATGCCCGCGCGACGTTTCCCGGTGGCGTCGAAGGAGAGGGATTGCGGGGACTGCAGCACTATATTCGCCGCCACCGCGAAGCCGGTTTCATACGCGGCTTCTCGGGAAAACTGTTGGCCTATGCTTTGGGCCGAAGCCTGGCGCTCTCCGACGAACTGCTCATTCAGGAGATCGGCGCCAGGCTTGGCAAGGATGGCTGCTGTTTTGAAACCATAGTTGATAGCATCGTCACGAGCAGGCAATTTCTCCACAAGAGGTAGTCATGACGTTATCCCGAAGGACCTTTCTCCGCGGCGCCGGCGTGACCATGGGCTTGCCGTGGCTCGAGTCGCTGCCGGCGGCCACCACCGCATCGCCCCAACGCTTCGCCGTACTCTTCATGGGCACGGGCATCAGCCCCGGCCGATGGTGGGCCAAGGGTTCGGGTACGGCAATGGAACTGAGCGACTCACTGGCGCCGCTGGAGCCGCTGAAGGCGAAGATCAACGTCATCGACGGACTGTTCAACAAGGCCGCCACCGGCCAGGGAATTCACCCGGCGATGACCGGGAATATGTTGTCGGGCGTGCCGATCCGCAAGGGCTCCATCATCCAGGGCGGAATCACCATGGACCAGGTGCTGGCCAACCGCATCGGACAGGAAACGCCGCAGCCGAGCATGGTGTTGGCCTGTGAGCGCGCCATGACAGGCTTCCATGAAACGAACTTCTCCAACGCCTACAGCTCGCATATTTCCTGGCAGAGCAGCGATTCCCCCGTGCCCAACGAGATGTATCCCTCGTTGGCCTTCGACAGCCTGTTTGAAAACGGCGGGCGGCTGCGCGACACAAGCGTGCTCGATCGCGTGAAGGACCATGCCGAGGCGCTGAGCCGCAGGATCAGTTCCACTGACAAGCTGAAGCTGGAGGAGTATCTCGCCAGCGTCCGCGAGGTGGAACGCAGTATTGAGCGAATGCGGACGGATAAGGATAAGGCCGTGAATCGGGCTCGCGACGCCGGACGCCCGCTATCGGCGATGAAGCGTCCGCAGGACGGCCTGCCCGAGGATATCCGGGATCATATCCGGCTGATGTGCGACATCATCGCCCTCGGGTTTCAGACCGACAAGACGCGCGTCGCCTCGCTGCTGCTGGCGCGGGATCTGTCGGCGCTCTATTATCCGTTTCTCGGTGTGAGCAAGCAGCACCACGGCGCCTCCCATTACGACACCGAGGAGGATTATCAGAAGATCGTGCGCTTCCAGGTGAGCCAGTTGGCATACCTGGCCCAGCGGCTGGACGCCATGCCGGAAGGGGAACGTACGGTGTTGGACAACTCCTGTCTGCTGTTCCTGTCGAACATGTGGAGCGGGACCAAGCACGATAACAAGAAGGTGCCGGTGGTCACCATCGGGGGCCTGGGGGGCAAGCTGAAGACCGGCAGAGCGCTCAACTACTTCGAGTCGGGCGACGACAACCGCAAGTTGTGCAGCTTGTACCTGGGCATCATGGATCGCATGGGTGTTGAACTTGCGGAGTTCGGCGACGCGCGGGTGCGGTTGGCGGGTTTGTGAGAGTGGCTACCGGCCGGCCAGCCTGCCGGGCGAAGCCACCGGAAGACTCCACAGCGTTCCCCCGGCAGTAATGAACAGTGTCTTCAGATCCGGGCCGCCGAAGGCGCAGTTGGTCACTTCGTCCACGGGAATCGGGACGAAACGCAGCAGTTTCCCTTCGGGCGAAAGCACGTAGATACCGCCCTTTCTGACGTTGGTCTCATGCGGGGGGTGTGGCTGATTCAATCCTCCCGCCACATACAGCACGCCCTTGGTGTCGGCCTTCACGCCGTCCGGCCCGCGGCTGTCCTTCCAGTCGTGAAGCAGTTTGCGGCTGCCCGCGATCAGAGAACCGTCGGCCTTGAGAGTGAAGCGCCATAGCTTCCTGGCGCCCCCGGTGTTGTTATTGTTGTTATCGGCGACATAGAGGTATTTGTCTCCGGCCGAAACCAGGACACCGTTGGCCCGTTCCACTTCTTTTCCCAGCACGCGCGTCACTTTGCCCGGCGCGTCGATCCGGTAGACGCCCTCGGTATCCAATTCCATTCCATCGCGCCGGCCGTATCGAGGATCGGAGAAGTAAATGCGGCCTTTCGAATCCATCGTCAGGTCATTGGGCGAGTTGAACCGTTTGCCCTCGTAGTTGTCCGCCAGCACGGTGAGGGAGCCATCGGCTTCGGTGCGGGTGAGGCGCCGGTTCTGGGCCTCACACACGATCAGCCGCCCCTGCGGATCGAACATCAGCCCGTTGGACCCGCCCGAGGGATCGCGAAAGACGCTGACCTTGCCGTCCGGCCCAAGGCGGCTGATCTTACCGCCACCGGAGAAGTAGAGAAATCCGTTATGCCAGGCGGGGCCTTCGCCGGCGCCGGACTTGGCAAGCTGAGTGGGGGAGGCATCCTGCGCACCGGCCGGCGCGAGGAAAAGGAAAGCGGCTGCGATCGTCCGAATCACTTCTGGAGAATAACACCACGACACTGCCACGCGCGGCCGCTCAACAAGACAGGTTGCGGAGCGGGATTAATGCCCATCGAGTACGCTCCATCCCTCCCGGGCAACGATCTGCCGTACATCCTCTTCAAGGGATCGGAAGGCGGCAAGTCCGCGCAGCGGGGCGAAACTGTCCAGGGAGTCCGCCAGACGGTAGATGCGGTGGCTCAGCGGAAATTCTCTCAGCCGCCGGCCGGTCAAGCCGCTTGCCTTTCGAAGAAGGTCATGCAGGACGCTCTTCGGGTCGGAGATGGACTCCAGCGCCTTCATCGGCGGCAGCAGCAAACGGACAGCGCCTCGTGGGTTTCCAGCCGCTGAACGGATCGCGCTCTCATCGAATAGCAGCCAGGCTTCTGTCATCCGCACAGGAACAACCGCAACGGCCGGCGGACAGGGCACATTCGCCTTCCGTAGCGCCTCCTCAATTTCGGTCCGGCGCCTTGATAGTGATTCATCTTCAGCGTCGCGATGAACGAAGAACAGGTCACAGGGATACAGGTTCAGCGTAGTACGAATTTTCTCCGGGAGTTTCCTTGGTGGCATCGATAGAACTCGCATATCTGCCCAGTAATCCTCGATTCCCACACGGACTCCTGCTTCGGTCAGCAGCCAACGGAGCAGCGGCTGCAGTGCCCGGTCCGAGGGGCCATCGGATAGCAAAGTTACTCGCAGGCTATCCACGCTCGCCGGCTCCAAAGGAGAGCTTCATCTGTTGCAGAACATCGCCAAGCCGCATCATCGGGCGTGGCTGACCCATTGAGAAATCCCGCTCTCGCGGGAACGATACCCTTCGATTCTCCATGTATGGCAGTAGGATGGATCGAGGAACGACACTCGAATGGCTCGATTGAGCCCGCCATGTCTGTTCGAGGCAACCGAACGCCAAGTCGCGGTAACGTTCCTGACTTGATGGCCGAACCCGTTCCCGCAAGTAGGCAAACAACAAGTCCGCTGCATTCACTTCTTGAACTACCAGCGGTGAGTGCGTGTTGACGATCACCTGACGCAATGGGTTGTCAAGGCCAGACGGATCATGAGGACTGAGAGCAATACTCTCAAGTAGTGAGATCATCGCCGGAATTCGTGATGGATGTATCCCATTCTCCGGCTCTTCCATGCAGAGAACCCCGGTGGTGGAGGGATCCTGCGCCAGCACCGCCAGCGCCAGGAAACGGAGCGTCCCATCCGAGAGGGCTTTCGCCGGATAGACGGTGCCGTCTTTGGAGGTGACCTGCACTGTAAACAACTCACGCTTCTCGTCGATGTCCACCGACACGGTCTTGACATCGTCAATCAATTCGGCAAGCCGGTGCGCAACCTCACTGAACACACGTTCCTCGCCTCCCGAACGGCCCGGAAGACTCTTCGCCAGATGGTGGAGCGTGGACGCCAGATTTGCGCCGTCCGCTCCAAGCATCACGGGGGCTTGGAAGGGCGATGAGCGCCTAAGGCTCGACGGCTCCAACTGGATCAACCGCCAGGACTGCAGTTCGCGCCTGGCAAGCGTGACCGTCGCTCCTTCGGACGCATTCGCCGTGGAAAGGACCGTGCGAGGCAGTGTCTCGGCACGGAAGCGCCGCGGTCTCCCCTGCTTGTCCTGATGGAGCAGGACAACACCTTCGCCAGGTTCGGTAGAGATGAATGGCGCTGTCCTGTGGGCGGTACCGGTGCCGGTTACCACGCCGTCCCTCCAGCCCCGCGCCTTATGCGGAAAACGAAGGTGCTGCGAGGCCTGGCCTTTGGGTATGTGTTTGAGTTCCTCTCGCAGGACTTCCAAACCGGATGCCCCATTCGTCTTCCGGTATCGGATCGTAAGCCCGTAGGTTAGAAAAGTTGTGGTTGCCTCGACGTCCTGGCCGAGATCGTCTGTTCCCTCCCTCGGCACGATCATCTCGGCGTCGAACTCCACGTGGTCGGCGTACCGCGAGCCGGAATGATGGAAGATGCCTCGCGGATCGCCAGCGCGGCCTGGCTCATCGCGGATCGACATGGCGGCTTCGATCAACGGGCGGTCCGCTAGACGGCTGAGAAACGTGATTGCGTCGAAGAGGTTGGACTTTCCAACCCCGTTCTCACCGGCAATGCAGGTGAACGGGCCAAATCGCACGTCTATGTCGACGAGGTTCTTAAAACCCTTTACTCTCAGGCGTGTCAGCAATCGCGATGACCCCGATCACCCACTATACCGCCGCACGCGAAGCTCCGCCTGCTCCTTGTGGCCGGCAAAGCCTTCCAAATCGCACAGACGCGAGCAGTATTCGCCAATCATCACCGACGAGGCCGCGTTCGTGATCCGCTGGTACGTGCACGTCTTCAGAAACTTGCCCACCCACAACCCGCCGGTATAGCGCGCCGCCTTGCCAGTCGGCAGCGTGTGATTGGTGCCGATCACCTTGTCCCCATAGGACACGTTCGTCATCGGCCCCAGAAACAACGCTCCATAGTTGCTCATCTTGTTCAGAAAATAGTCCGGATCGCGGGTCATCACCTGCACATGCTCAGAGGCGATGCGGTCGGCCTCGGCCACCATCTCCGCGAGCGTGTCGCATAAAATGATCTCGCCGTAATCGCGCCAGGCGGCAGACGCGATGGCCGCGGTGGGGAGCTTCGCCAACTGGCGCGCGATTTCGCCGGGCACCGCCGCCGCAAGCTCAGCCGAATTTGTCAGCAGCACCGCGGGCGAGGTGGGGCCGTGCTCGGCCTGCCCCACCAGGTCCACCGCGGCCATCTCGGGGTCGCAGGAATCATCGGCGATGATCAGAGTCTCCGTCGGCCCGGCCGGCAGATCGATTCCCACCCGTCCGAAAAGTTGCCGCTTGGCTTCGGCGACATAGGCGTTGCCCGGCCCCACCAGCATGTCCACCGGCTCCATCGACTCCATCCCCAACGACATCGCCGCCACCGCCTGCACGCCGCCGAGTGCGTAGATCTCGTCAGCGCCGCCCAGGTGCATCGCCGCGACAATTGCCGGCGCCGGCCTGCCTTCGAAAGGTGGCGCGCAGGAAAGGATGCGTTTCACCCCCGCCACGCGCGCCGTCACGATGCTCATGTGCGCCGATGCCAGCAACGGATATTTGCCTCCCGGAACGTAGCTGCCCACGCTGTTCACCGGGATGTTGCGGTGGCCCAGAATCACTCCCGGCAGTGTCTCCACTTCCAGATCCCGCAGCGCGCCCTTTTGCGCCTTGGCGAAATTGCGGATTTGCTCCTGCGCGAACAGAATGTCGTCCAGCGCATGGGCTGGCAGCGAGTGGATCGAAGCCTGAATTTCATGCGGAGACAGCCGGAAAGACGGCGGATCCCAGCCGTCGAACTTGCGGGAATAGTCGCGTACCGCGGCTTCGCCTCGCGCGGCGATATCGGCCAGAATAGCCTCCACGGTAGCGCGCACTTGCGAATGGGCCTCGGACTTCCGCCCGGCCTCAATGGATTGTTTCAGGTGACGAATCATGGGTTCAGAAGGCTATGATAGCGGCGCCAGCACACCCATGCGCGCTGGCGCCGGCGGTAGGAACCTACTTTATCTTCGGCATGATCACGGTATCGATCACGTGGATCACGCCATTGGACGTCTCGATGTCGGCCTTGGCCACGGTGGCATTGTTGATCATCACCGAGCCGGCCTTGCTGCTCACTCGAACGTTCTGACCCTGCACGGTTTTGGCGCTCTTCAGTTTCATCACGTCGGCTGCCATCACCTTGCCGGACACCACGTGATAGGTGAGGATCGCCGCCAGTTTATCCTTGTTCTCCGGCTTCAACAGATTCTCCACGGTGCCCGGAGGCAGCTTGGCGAAGGCTTCATCGGTGGGAGCGAACACGGTGAACGGACCGGCGCCCTTCAGCGTTTCCACCAGTCCCGCGGCCTTCACCGCGGCTACCAGCGTATTGAACGATCCGGCCGCTACAGCCGTGTCGACGATGTCTCCCGCGAAAGCGGAGCCGGTAAGCATCAGCGCGGCGCAGCCCAGCCGCATAAATACACTACGAGTCATGTAATTCTCCTGTGGGGTTCGGTACTTCAGATCTCTTCGATGGCGGGCTTTGTTGGCCCGCCTTAGTGATGTCCCACCCGGGCTGCCGGGTGTACTGTTTTTCCGCATCAGCCGATCCGCACTCCCCGGCACACGGCGCCCTTGCACACAATTCTCTGCTTCGCCGTCACCGTCGCCCGCTGCGAATCGACCAGCGGAAAGCTGCCGTCCTCTACCGCCAGCAGCGCCACATCCGCCGGAGCGCCCAATTCGAGCGAACCCAGCATTGGAACCCGATTCACAATCCGCGCCGGCGCAGCCGTGGTGCAAACCAGTATGTCGTCCAGGCTCATGCCCAGATGGAGCATCTTCGACATCGTCGTCGGCATGTCGTACACCGGCCCGTTTAGGTTCAGATTATAGATATCGGTCGAGATCGTGTCGGGAAGGAATCCATCGCCAATTGCCTTGCGCGCCGCTTCAAAATTGAAACTGCCCAGCCCGTGCCCCACATCGAACAGCACGCCCCGCCTGCGCGCCTCTCTCACCGACGCCTTCACCTTTCCGTCGGCCTCGATGATGCCCAGCGTGTGCCGGTTGTACATGTGCGTCACTACGTCGCCCGCCCGCATCAGTTCCATCACCTGATCGGTCTCGGGCGGTGAGAAACTGATGTGCGCCATCAGCGGCAGCTTGTATTGATCGCATAACTCGCGGGCGATTTTGAGAAAGTCCAGGCTGTAGCGGCCGTTCATGTTCGAACCCACCTGCAGCTTCACGCCCAGTATGATGTCCCGATTGTTCGCCGCCGCCTCACCCGTGGCTTTCTGCACGCTCCGCGCATATTTCACCGGATCCAGATCCGGATTGCGGCTGGAAGGATACAGGTACACAAACCCATACACGCGCACCTTCGAAGGAACCGCGACGAAGCGCCGGAATCCGCCGATCTGGTCGTAGGCGAACGTGCCGGCGTCCACCCATGTCGTCACGCCCGAACGCGCACCCACCGGATCGGGATCAATGCCCAGCCCGCTGGCGCCAAAGTAACAATGCGTGTGCAGGTCGATGAGGCCTGGAACAACATAGGTGTCCCTGGCGTCAATCACCTGCATCGCGCGGCCTGAATCAATCCGCTCCTCAATCGCCGCGATCCGCCCTCCGGCAATCGCCACATCGGCCTTGCGCCGGACCTTGCGCGCCGGGTCCCGCACCTCGCCGCCTTGGATCAGAATGTCGTAGGGACGCTGGGTCTGGCCCAGCAGCGCGCCGCCCGCCAGTGGAAGGCCCGCAAGTTGAACGAATGTTCGCCGATTCATCTGAATCAGCATAGATCCTAAGGCAGGCGCATCACCACCAGGTCATCCACCCGCTGCCCGCCGGCCCTTCCGCGATTCGTCTCGGCTGAGAACGCGATCCCCGCGGCCCCGTCGTTCGTTCCTGAGGCAAGCGTCACTGCCGCCGCTACCCCGGAAGCCGCAGGGAACATCACCGGCGTCCCGTCCAACTGAACTTCCAGCGAAAGTCCCTGCAGGGACACTTCCAACCGGTGCACCTTCGTGCCGTCAAATCCCGCGCGCGCCATTGACGTAGCCAGGTACGTGCCCGTAGCCAGGTTCTTCACCCGCACCTCGCCATTGGACCAGAGTTGCACCCAATACCCGGTGTTCTGCCCTCCAATGATCCCATCGCCCGGCGCCGCAGAACGCGCGCGGAAAAACGGGCCGGCCTGCGTGATTCTTGCCGGGTCATTTGAATTCAGCATCACATCCGCGCTGAGATACAAATTCTGGCCCAGATTCTCCGCGCTCCGGCCGCTACATGGAGTGGAACTGGAAGCAAACTGCACTCCGCCGAAATCTTCGCCGCGGTTCTGAAGAGACCCATCTACGATCGCCGCACCGGCCGGCCCGGGAAACAAAGGCAGGTAATAGTGGGAACCTGAACCGCCCATGGCCAGGTCCGCCCGGCCCAGCACGCAGGGAGCCGAGCCCGCCCGTTCGAAAGCGTCCGTGAAGGACGTCAAGGCGGGGACCGCTGTGCCCGCCCCTCGCAGGGTTTCCGTCAGAGTTGCCCTGCCGTATTCCAGGCGCAACCCGGCCGTAGTGGCGCCATCCCTTCTTGGCTTAAAGCGGACCACCAGATCGGTTGAGGACAACACCGTAAACGGCGCAGCAGGCGACACAACCCTGAACTCCGCGCCGCTCAACTCAACTGCGCTCACCGTCACCGCGCCTCCCGAGGCCCGCAGATTCAAGATCTGGTCGCGCACCTGCCCCACCCGCAGCGAGCCGAAATCGAGCGGCGAGGATCCCAGGCTGAGCGTGCCACCCGCTGCCGTCTCTGCAACACCCGTCCCAGTGAGAGCCACTGTTGCGATAGGAGTGGAGGCGTCCGAAGATTCCACCGACAGGATGGCAGTCGCGGGTCCTGCCGCTGAAGGAGTGAAGCGCACAGCCACTGCGCGGTCTTCTCCGGCGGCGACCGTGAAAGGCAGTGGGACACTGATGGCATACATCGGCGATGAGGCGGCCATGGACCGCACGGTTACCGGCCCATCGCCGTAATTGCGAAGCGTCAACGCCAACTGGCGCGATAGTCCCATGGTTACCGTGCCGAAATCCAAAGTTGCCGGAGACACCGATAATCTCCCGGCCGCCACGCCCGGCGGCACGCCGTTAGCAGAAAACGGCACCGTCACCGCAGGATTTACCGGATCGTTCGAGATCAGTGTAAGTGTGCCGGTCTGACGTCCCGTAGTTTGCGGTTGAAAGCGGACGGTCAGGGCCTGCCGCGCGCCGGGAGACACCGTCAGCGGCAGCCTCGTCGCGATCGAAACCGACGCGTTGGAACTCGTGACAGCCCGTATTTCCAGCGCCGCAAGTCCGGGATTGCGCACGTTGAGTGCAAGATCGCGGCTCTGGCCGGAGGTAACGTCTCCAAAGTCCAGCGACGCCGGGGTCACCTCAATTCCAGGCTCCGCGGGCGCCGCCGCGCCCTCAAACGACAGGTACCGGTAACTTTGGGTCTGTCCGAGATCGCTTGCTTCCGTGCTATCTCCGGCTCCGAAAACGGAGAAGGCCAGAATGCGGTACGGACCGTCCTGTCCGTTGGCGCCGATCCTGGCGCCGTCAAAGGTCAGCCGCAGGTCCTGCGCGCCTTCGCGCAACGCGGCCTCGCCCGCCACCGATTCCAGCACCGTGCCCCGCCGGTCGGTCAGCCCGGCCGAGAATACATACTGGCCGGCTTTGGAGACGTTCACTCCCACCAGCGCCTCCAACTGGTCGAACTTCCCGTTTCCGTTGCTATCCACGCCGCGGTCGGCGATGCGTCCAGTAAGCAGAACGGGCGGGCGGTCAGCATTAGTCAGGTCTACTTCCACCGTGCCCAGATCGTATTGTTCGTCCCCGACAACAACCTCTCCCGCCGACACACACGCCAGCGTCACCACCGCCAGTTCGTAACGCGTGGCGCCGGCCGCCCTTACGTCCGAAAGCGCTAACGGCGCACGCAACTCCACGCCGCCGGCAGCCACCTCCTGCCGCGTCGAGGTGGACAGCACGGTGCCAGCGGCGGTCATCAATTGCGCCGTCACCTCAATGGTCCCGGCGCGCGACGCCTCTACACGGAATCCCAGTTCAAGAGCATCGGCGCGCCCATTCCCGTCGGTGTCCAACAGGGTGGACCGATACTCACGGTCCAGGGCGCCACAGCCGCTGATCGCACGTAGCTTGCCAGCCACCGTGCGCCGGAACGGCCGGCCTCCTCTCCGCCCTTCCACCTCCACCACGATCGCGTAGTCACCCGGTTCGGGAAGCGTGATCCGGGCGCCGTAAACGCCATCATTCGCCGCCCCGTCCAGGCTCTGTCCATCATCGGCCCACCGAACTTCCACAGGCGCGCTGTCTCCTCTTGCAAACGCACTCTTCAGTGACGTGATCTCACCCGGGAGAACCGGCCCATCAGAGTCCCGCAGCAGAAATCCGAGACCGATCGGCCGGCCCGCGGCCAGTTCCCGGTTGGCGCCCAACAGGGCCGCCACCAGATTGCTGGACGAAATTCCCGTAAGGCTGATCGCGCGATATCCCAGATACTCCTCGCCCTCCCGGACGCGGTACTTCCAAAGTCCGGCCGCCGGCCGCACCAGCGAATACTGCAACGCCTGTCCCTTCGAGGACTCATCCACCGGCGCAATTGCAATTCCGGGCGGGTGAATCGCTCCTGCCGGATCAATCAGCGTAATCTCGGCGCTGCGCGAGTTGACAAAAAACGTAAGCTCCACCGACTCGCCCCCGTCGATCGGAATCGACCGCTCCACTTCCCTTTCCGGCGCGCGCATCAAAGCGCGGTCGCTGAAGGCGGCCATCACCTGGAACTGCCGCTCAGCCTGCGTCTGGCAGAGCGCAGTGGCGGCGATAAGAACGACAAGTAAGTTCACGGTGGTCCTACTGCGCAATCAGGGGAAACCGGCGCCGGATATGTTCTACAATCAGGCCGATAATACGCCCGTTTTTCAGGCCTGAATGGTTCCGGCCGAATACCCCCCCCGGACCGGGTTCATCCTCAAAGTTTGCAAACCCTTCCGTCCCAAGCGGAGTGAAGCCACAAGTGCGGCAGTGTGTGCTCGCCGCCGTCGATACCAAATCGTTGGCGGCCGGCTGGGCGGCCAGACTACCGCTCACCACCAGACGATCCGGCGTAAACCGGTTCCGCTCGGTCCGAATCGTGATCGATTGAGTCCGGCCCAGCGCCTGGTAAACCGAGTTGCCAAGTGCGCTACCGGCTGTGACCGGCAACGGAAACGGCAGCCATGAACGCGCCTCCGCAATATCCACTGTGCCGCTGCCGTCGCGGTCGGCATTGCCGGCGATGGAGAAGTATCCCACTCCTGCGACAGGAGGGTATCTCACATTGAAGTCCTCCATTCCAGCAATCGTCTGCTGCCGGCGCGCCGGGTCAACCGGAGCACCTCCAAAAACACTGGCCGCGTTCGCCGCCGTGCCTTCCCGAAAGGCCGCCCTCACCACGTCGGCGTCGGCTTCAGGGAATTCGAAATCCGTAAAGTGGCTGAAGGTCCCCAAACCCGTCATTTGTTCGGCCAGGATAGCGTAGTCGGAAAGGATCGTTCCCTGTGAAGGAGTGCCCAGCGAATACAGGCTGAGGACATTGAACTCGCGCTGTCCCAGAACGCCATTCACCAGGGGGCGCAAGTGGTACTTGTTCAGGTACACGCGCGAATCTGTAGCCCCCTTGCTATGAGTGATTAGATGCAGCGCGCGGGCATTCCACTCCTTGGCGATTCGTTTCAGATGCCCGTCCAGCAGCCTCGCGTTCTCCTCGGGAGAACCATCCGCCATCAGGTCGATCTTGTACTCGAAGGGCGCGAGTTCATCCTTCAGGAAGTCTACCGGTGACCGACCGGTGGCGGTGAACTCCCAGGTGTCAGACTGCGCGTGCGTACCATGCACCAGCACCAGCGGCCCCATTGCTGCGAACGACACCGATGCCCACTGCACCGCCACGCACCACGTGTTCGCGATGTTGGCTGAATCCACGTCGATGCGGATTTCGTTCCTGGCGGGAGCAGGCGGTTGCCCGCCGGTCCCTTTTTCGGGAAAACGCAGGTGCTCCACTGGCACATCGAAAGTATTCAATGACCACTCGCCATCGCCGCCCTTAAGCGCCCCCACCTCCCTTCCATTGACGAAGACGCGATCAAGTTCGCGCAATTTCCCCTCCGGAAGCGGTGAGTTGGAATCGACGTCCCACGCGGCAATCCGCAATCTTGCCGTCCGGCTGAGATAGCCGTTGAATGCACTGCGGCGGATGTCCCCGCTCTCGGTCACACCGACGTGCCGGTCAATCGCAATCGGGATGCGAATTGGACTCTGATCCCGGAACACGCACGTATTCTGCACTACGCCAGTGAAGTTGGTGTCCCGCGGTTCACTGCGCGGTGAGTAAGGCGCCCCGAAAGAAGGAGGATCCCCTTTGTCAGGCCGCGGCATCTCCCCCGCTTTCCACTCATAGAGCGTAGTGACCGAATTCTGCTGGAATATAGCCGCCCCGCCGCTACTGCCGTCGGGCCGCACACCAACGATCCCGATTTCCACCAGCGTGTAAATCTGTCCGTAAACAGTCTGATCGGAGTCCGGACGACCCGTCCCAACAGTGCTAAACTTACATTCCTGCTCGAGGTTTACCGGCCGGCTTCCGGCCTCCTGCGAAGTCCCCAACGTCAATAGCACCGGCGTCACCGGGCAGGGCGTAGCCAGATTCGCGGGTCCCGCCCGATGTGTAACCTGTACCTCGGCCCGCCAGCCGCCGCCACCTGGAAAGCTCCATTGTCCACGCACCTCAATCCGTGTCGTCAGCGGACTCTGCAAGTTGATCGTGTATAACTGCGAACCGCCCGGCCCCGTAGAGGACGAACTGATCGTGCCGCCCGGAGCAGGCGATGGAAACTCGATCCGGATCGTGCCCCTAAAGGTGTGAGAGGACCCGCTTTCCCGCACCGGAATCTCCACCACAGGACTCGTGACGTTCTGACTGTTCACCCGATGAAACAGTATCGTTCCCGACGGGTAACTTGATTGTGCGAATACCCAAATCGGACAGACAAGCAAACCCCAAGCCGCGCAGAGCCTTTGACATACAATCATCGACGGCCTCCGAATGAGATTGCTGAGATACTTGATCGTGAGCGATTTTTTTCCGCCTGTCAAGATCGGCGATCGTAAGCTGCACTACGGTCGCGATCGACGGATAATCAAACCAATGACCACCGTCGCCATCCTCGCCCTCCTGCTCTCCCAAGCCGTCGCCCAGACCCGCGCCCCCGAAATCGAATCCATCACCCGCGCTGAAATGGAAGCCGATCTGCACTTCCTCGCCTCCGACACCATGCGAGGCCGCCTCACCGGCACCGAAGAATACCTGCAGGCCGCAAAGTTCATCGAATCCAGATTCCGCCGCATCGGTCTCAAACCGGCCGGACCCGGCCCCGCCTACGAACACCCCTTCACGCTCTTATGGTCTGAACTCGCCGATGGCAACCTGTTCCGTATCACTCACGGCGCCACCAGCCAGCCCAAACTGCTCGAAGAGTTCATGCCGCTCTTCTTCAGCGCCAGCGCCCGCGCCCGGGCAAAAGTCACCTTCGCCGGCTTCGGCATCGACGCCCCCATGCTCAAGTGGAACGATCTCAGCGGTGGCGCCATCGCCGGCCGCATCCTGCTAATGCTCGACGGAGAACCCGCCCCCGATGATCCCAAAAGCATCTTCGATGGCGTCGTCACCTCCATCCACGCCGACCCCCTGCGCAAAGCGCTCGCCGCCCAGGACCACGGCGCCCTCGCCGTCCTGTTCGTCAACGGCCGCCAGAAAAGCGACGGCGTCCACCGCTTCACCAGCGAAGCCCGCGCCTACTGGCCCCCGAAGCCGCCCCACCTCAAACGTTACGCCCTCACCAGCCAGACCGATCGTCTTCGCATCCCCGTCGCTACCATCTCTCCCGCCGCCGCTCAAATCCTGCTCGGCAACCGCCAACTGGCCGATCTGCTGATCCAGTCCGAAACCGGCATCACGCCCATCCCACTCGATCACGAAGCCGAAATCGCTGTCAGCCTCAAACGCCACATCGTCGAAGACCGCAACATCGTCGCAATGGTGGAAGGCTCCGGCCTCAAACAGGAAGCCGTCATCATCAGCGCCCACTACGATCACAATGGCGCCGAAGGCAACCAGATCTACAACGGCGCCGACGACAACGGCTCAGGAACCGTCGCCCTCCTCGATATCGCCGAAGCCTACGCCCAGGCCGCGCGCCGCGGACAACGCCCCGAACGTACCGTCATCTTCGCCGCCTGGGGATCGGAAGAGCGCTGCTGCGGCCCCCTTCTCGGAGCCTGGGCCTGGCTGGCCAATCCGCCCTTTCCGCTCGAAAAAACCGTCGCCGTCCTCAATATGGACATGATCGGCCGCAGCGAAGAGGTGCCCGAAGGCGGAGGAGCCCGCTTTCGCGGCTTACCCATCCAAACCGCCGCCTCCAACGCCGGCGCCGTAAACATCATCGGCGCCAGTTACAGCCCCGATCTGCGCCAGGCCGTCATCGCCGCCAACAGCGGCATCGACCTCCTCCTGCGTCAACGCTACGACAACAACCGCTCCAACCTCCTGCGCCGCAGCGATCACTGGGTCTTCCTCAATCACGGCATCCCCGCCCTCTGGTTCCACACCGGCCTTCATCCCGACTACCACACCGCCTTTGACCGCCCGGAAAAAATCGACTACCCAAAGATGGAGCGCGTCGCCCGCCTCGTCCATCAGCTCAGTTGGAACCTCGCCCAACAACCATCCCGCCCACGTATGCTGCAGCCGCGCCCCATTCCACCGCCCGATTAAGCCCCATCCCCGGCCGCTATAATCAATGCCGATGGCCCGCTTCACCCTTCCGCTGTGGCTCATCCTCGCCCTTCCAGCCTTCCCACAGGGCATGGCCTCCGGTGGCGGCGTGGCCCGGCCCGCCCGACCCTTGCCCAAAGGAATGAAAGCCCCCGCCGTCAACTACCAGGACATCGCCGCCGCCGCCGGACTCACCGGACCGAACGTCTCCGGCGCTGACCGCGGCAAACAGTTCATCGTCGAAACCACCGGCACCGGCGTCGTCGTGCTCGACTACGATGGCGATGGCCTGCAGGACATCTTCTTCGTCAACGCCTCCCGCCTCGACAATACCGGCCCCAAAACCACCCACTACCTCTACCGCAACCTCGGCAACCTGAAGTTCAAAGACACCACCACCGAAGCCGGCATCTCCCACACCGGATGGGGCCAGGGCGGCTGCGCCGGCGACATCGACAACGACGCAAAGATCGATCTGTTCATCACCCAATGGGGCCGCAACGTCCTGTTTCGCAACACCGGCGGCAGGTTCGCCGACGAAAGCCAAACCCGCGGCATCCCCCAAACCACCCGCTGGAGCACCGGCTGCGCGTTCCTCGATTACGACCGCGACGGCGACCTTGACCTCTTCATCGCCCACTACCTCCAGTTCGATCCCAAATCCACCCCCCGCCCCGGCAACAAAGCCCAATGCCAGTGGAAAGGCATGCCCGTCGTCTGCGGACCCCGCGGCCTCCCCGCCGAATCCATGTCCCTGCTGCAAAACGGCGGCCGCGGCAATTTCACTGACGTCTCCTCCAAAGCCGGCATCACCACCCCAAAATCCTTCTACGGCTTCACCGCCCTCACCGGCGACTTCGACAACGACGGCTGGACCGATATCTACGTCGCCTGCGATTCCACCGCCAGCCTCTTCTACCGCAACAAAGGCGACGGAACCTTCGAGGAATTGGGACTCATCTCCGGCGCCGCCCTCAACGAAGACGGCCGTGAGCAGGCCGGCATGGGCGCCGCCGCCGCCGACTACAACGGCGACGGTCTGCTCGACATCTTCAAAACCAACTTCTCCGACGACACCCCCACTCTCTACAAAAACAACGGCGACGGCTCTTTCACCGACATCACCATCGCCGCCGGCCTTGCCGTCAATACCAAATTCCTCGGCTGGGGCGCCGCCTTCCTCGACTTCGATCACGACGGCCGCCCCGACATCTTCGAAGCCAACGGCCATGTCTACCCCGAAGTGGACGCCGCCGCCATCCATGAGAGCTGGAAGCAGCAGCGCGTCCTCTATTGGAACCGCGGCGACGGCCAGTTCCACGATATTTCCGCCTCATCCGGCCCCGGCATCACCACCCCAAACGCCTCCCGCGGCATCGCCATCGCCGACTTCGACAACGACGGCGCCCTCGAAATCGTCATCGTCAACATGCATGAGCCGCCCTCCCTCCTCAGGAACACCACCACCGGCGGCAATTCCATCCTCATCGAAGCCCTCGCCCCCTCCGGCCGCCACGCCATCGGCGCCCGCATCGAACTCACCGCCGCCGGCCGCAAACAAATCGGCGAAGTCCGCTCCGGCGGCTATCACATCTCCCAGGGCGATCTTCGCCTTCACTTCGGCCTTGCCGCCAACACCGAAGCCACCCTTTCCATCCGCTGGCCCGACGGCGCCCTCCAACCCATCGGCCCCGTACCCGCCAACCACTGGATCACCGTCCAGCAGGGAAAGGGCGTCGTTTCCAGCAAGCCCCTTCGCTGAGCGCCGCTTCTCCGGACGTGATACACTGAGAGTGTCTTTGCCTGCATCCGTCCTAACCCGCGAGTGCTTCCGGCCGCTGTTTTTTCGATCAACGCAGTCTTAAGAGAGCAGTCTGACAAAGACACCATCGGTCTGAAATAGAGACCGGAGTCCAACCAAAGGAGTGATTATGGCGGGACGTGGACCCCAGACTTTCCAGAAGCGGCAGAAAGAGCAGCAGCGTAAGGAAAAACAGCAGGAAAAGCTTGCCAAGCGCCTGCAGCGCAAACAGGAAAGCCGCGAAGACACGGACGAAGCCTCTATCGCTGTTGTCAGCGATGGCCCCACCATCGAGGGTGGGGAAAACAATCTTACCGAATGAAAAGTTTTTCAGAACTACCGATCCACTCCGCATTGCGGAGTAATCTGCTCAAAAACGGCTTTGAAACGCCGACGCCTGTTCAGGCCGAATCGATCCCACCGGCGCTCTCCGGCAGCGACATAGTCGCCACCGCCCAAACCGGCACCGGCAAAACGCTCGGCTTTCTCATCCCCATGATGGAGGCGCTGCTCAACGAAGCAAACGCCACCGGCGTCCGGGCCGTCATTCTCAGCCCAACGCGTGAACTGGCCATCCAGATCAATGAGACGTTTCTTAAGCTCTCCGTAGGCACCAAACTGCGCTCCGCCGTAGTCGTTGGCGGCCTTCCGGAAGCTAATCAACTGCGCTCCATCCGCAAGGGCGCGCAGGTGCTGGTGGCCACTCCCGGCCGTCTCTGCGACTTCATGGGCCGGCGCCTGGTCGCCCTCGGCAACGTGCGCTTCGTCGTGCTCGACGAAGCAGACCGCATGCTCGACATGGGCTTCCTCCCCTCCATCCGCGAGATTCTCAAGGATACGCCCGACACTCGCCAGACGCTGCTGTTCTCAGCCACCATCGAGAAGTCCGTCGCCCGGCTCATCGATTCCCACGTGCGCAATCCCGTGCGCATCAGCATCGGTTCGGCCGCCAAGCCCGCCGAGAACGTCAGCCTTCACGTCTACGAAGTGGAGCAGGACCGCAAGGTTCACCTGCTGTGCCGCCTCCTCGACCAGGAGAAGGGGACATTCCTCGTCTTCGCCCGCACCAAGCACGGCGCCGACCGGTTGGCCAAGCGGCTCTCCGGCGAAGGCGTCCGCGCCGCCAGAATCCACGGCGGACGCACCCAAAGCCAGCGAAACGAAGCGCTGCGCGGCTTCAAGTGCGGAGACTTCCGCGTCCTTGTCGCCACTGACGTCGCCGCCCGCGGCCTCCACGTCGACAACATCGGCCACGTGGTGAACTTCGATCTTCCCCAGGTGCCCGAGGACTTCATCCACCGCGTCGGCCGCACCGGCCGCGCCGGACTGCGCGGCATCTCTTCCACTTTCTCCACGCGTTCCGAACGCGGTGAGATCCGGCGCATTGAACGCGCGCTCAGCCTCCGCCTGACGCCCCGCGCCATCGCCTCCGATGCCCGCGCCTTGGCCGGCTAGTGTGATAGTGTAGGCCCGATGGGCCGAATGACGATCCTCTGCGGGTTACTCTGCTGCCTTTTCACCGGCTGCGGTTCCGAACCGAAAGCCGTGGAAAAGGCAGCAGCCATTCCCACGTTCCCCAAGCCAACCGACGAAAGCCGCCGATTCCCAAAAGCCAGCCTCAAATCGGCGGTGATCGTCGACAATCACGCCATGGGGCACTCCTTCCTCCCCGGCGGTAATGTCGCCACTTACTCCCGCGCCGGCAAAGAATATCGGCTCTTCCTTGTCAAACTCCCTGACCCCACCCAGGCAGGCATCGCCCTGCTGGATTACAAGAACGTACTCAAGGATGCCAGGTTCGTGGCCAGCTTCGGTGGCTACTTCGGTAACGATAACGGCATGCCGGTCTTCGTATTTTCCAAGAACGAATGGCTGCTTGGCATCGCCGGACTCGACATGAAGGATGCCGACCCGGTGGCCCGCGAGTTCGCCGGCCGCATCTGAGCCGCGGCGCAACCGGCTTCAGGTTCCGCGTTGCTTTGAATCGCCTCCCACGAGCTTTTCCCGTCCCCCAGCGATTTTCTCGCTGCGCTGGGGCTCGGTTTTCCCGCGTCTAAGTTTGTGCCAAACCGCATAAACCCTTCACCCGCGGTTCAATCACCTCCTGATGGGGGCACCAACTCTAACTAATCTCTCCACCCTCTCACGGCATCTGGGTTGCGGCGTTTCAATCCCCTCCTGATCGGGGCACCAACTCTAACTCTCGCACGTGAA
>JANRLE010000257.1:0-30197 GCA_033762895.1 Bryobacteraceae bacterium
GATTTTCTGGTGCCGTCACGGATCCGGCGTGGGGACTTGCAGGTGGCGGTGTCGACGGGGGGGCGGAGTCCGCGGCTGGCGGCGGGGTTGCGGAAGAGGATTGAGGCGTTGTTGGAGAATCCGGTCTGATTCAGTCCTCCGCGATTTGGTCGCGGTTCCCGGCCAGCCAGGACTCCTGCTCATGAAGCAGCGCCACCGCCTGTTCGACAAAATCCTCGACGGACTGGTAAGCTCCGCCCTGATGGACGCGCTGCTCGATCAACGCCCTGGTTTCCGGCCTCGGGTAGATCACCATAGATTTCCTAAGGGCTCTCCCTATAATTCAGCGGCGGCTTCTTATCCGCCGGCACACGCGAGCGGTAAACGTGCCCCCCACGCCGCCGATCGAAATCCGCGCGGGCTTTCGCCACCAACTCGGGTGTGGTGAGCAGATCCAGCGCCGAAAGAGCCAGCACCTTCGCCGCCAGCACCATCCCCTTCCTCCCAATCGACGTCCCGGTGCAAGCCGTCGCCTGCCAGCTATGTCCCGGCGTTCCCGGCACATAAGTCGCGGCGTAGAACTGAGCGGTGGGCACCAGCCAGCTTACATCGGCCACATCGGTCGATCCCGACATGAGCGAGCCTTCGCGCTGGAAAGGCTGAATGCGCTCCTCGCTCCCCATGGGCGGCAGGCCTTCGGCGGGGAAGGTCTTACGCAACGATTCGGCGAAGGCGCGCTCCTCGGGCGAGTAAGTGACACCGCCGAGCGAAGTAAGATAAGTCTGGAACAGGCGCGCCAGCGGTTCATTCGGCAGCACATTGTAGACCGAATTCACCAGGTCGACCTCCACACGCGTTTCACTGGCCAGCGCGCCGGCCTGCGCGCACTTCAGAATGCGCTGCCACACGTCGTCCAGCACGGGCATGGCTGGCGACCGCGCGTAGACGTAGCCTTCAGCGAAAGCGGGCACGATGTTCGGCGCCGCGCCTCCCTTGGTGATGATGTAGTGGATGCGGGTGGAGGCGGGCACATGCTCGCGCAGCATTTCCACGGCGTGATTCATCAGCAGGAGCCCATCCAGGGCGGAGCGGCCAAGCTGCGGCGTTGCCGAGGCGTGCGCGGCGCGGCCGTGGAACTGGAACTTGGCGTTGATATTGGCCAGCGAGCTTTCAAGGCCCGCTCCGCTGGCCGCGCCCGGATGCCAGGTGATCATCGCATCCACGTCGTGGAAGACGCCGGCGCGCGCCATGTAGATCTTGCCACCGCCGCCCTCTTCGGCCGGCGTGCCGTAGAAACGGATGGAGCCGGAAAGGCGGTTGGCCCCCATGTGATCCTTCACGGAAATGGCGGCGAAGGCGGAGGCCGCCCCCAGCAGGTTATGGCCGCAGCCATGGCCGGGCGCGCCATTGGTTCGCGGCTTGCGTTGGGGGACGATATCCTGCGACAGTTCCGGCAGCGCGTCGTATTCTCCCATGATTCCGATGACCGGCTTGCCCTGCCCCCAGGAAGCGACGAAGGCGGTAGGAATTCCGCCGACGTTGTCCTGAATTAGGAAGCCAGCTTTCTGGAGTTCGGCTTTCAGCAGGGCGGCGCTTTTGTGCTCCCTGTAGCCGGTTTCCGCGAATTCCCAGATCTGGCGGGAAACCTCGCCGAATTGGCCGGCGCGGGCATCCATCTTTGCCAGCAGGCTGTTGTAGTCTGCTGCGGCGAGGATATGCGCGGCGGCGAGCAGGAGCAGTGGGAAGAGAGAGAAGCGCATATTTCATGGGCCTAGAGCAATTGCTCCAGCGCATCGGCGAAAAATTCGTCATCGGCCGGGCCGTCGCGCCTGCTCCGGGGGTCAAAATAGCGCCACCCGGAGGCGCCCCTTCCCACACAGTAAAACAGGTGATTTTCCTGAACCTGGTCGCGGTCCAGCAGGTCCTGATTGAACCAGCGAATGCTGGCCTTGAGCACATACGGGATGTAGAAGTGTTCGGTGGAAGGGCCGTTTTCCGGCGAGTGGATGACCACCTGAATCAGGCGCCCGTTGGCGTTGATCTGGAACAGCGTTTCGCTGACCGCGAAGATGCGGTCCGGATCAAAACTTTCCGGGGCGTATTGAAGGATCATGCGCTCCAGCATCCCATTGAGCGTGGTCACCAGCGACCTGCACTTCTGATGAAGATCCAAGGCGGCCTTACGCTGCTGGTCTTCCAGTTCGCGCGCCTGGCGCACGCGCAAAGCGTCCTTTGCGGGCAATTCGTCGAGTTTGTCGGCGAGCCGCCGGAGGCGTTTGGCTAGAGGAGAGTTATCCGTCTCCCGCGACTTCCGCAGTTTCGGCCACTGCATAGTTCCGTTCGATATAGTCGTCCAGGATAGCAATAAACTCGGCGACGATGCTGTCTCCGCGCAGCGTCTTCAGCAGACGTCCATCGACGTAGACCGGGGCCACCGGTTCTTCGAAAGTTCCTGGCAGGGAGATACCGATATTGGAATGCTTCGACTCGCCGGGGCCATTGACGACGCAGCCCATGACGGCCACCTTCAGTTCCTCCACGCCGGGGCGCGTCTGTTTCCAGGCGGGCATCTGCTCACGCAGGTAGGTTTGGATGTCAGCGGCCATCTCCTGGAAGAACGTGCTGGTGGTGCGGCCGCAGCCGGGGCAGGCGGTGACCTGCGGGGTGAAGCTGCGCAGCCCCATGGATTGCAACACCTGCTGTGAGACCAGCACCTCTTCGGTACGGTCGCCATTGGGAGCCGGAGTGAGCGAAGCGCGGATGGTGTCGCCGATGCCTTCCTGCAGCAGCACGGCCAGAGCGGCGGTGGTGGCGACGATGCCTTTAGCGCCCATACCCGCTTCGGTGAGGCCTAGATGGAGGGCGTAGTCACATTGCGAGGCCAGCTTCCGGTAGACGGTGATCAGATCCTGAACTCCGGAAACCTTGGCGCTGAGAATGATGCGGGTACGGGGCAGCCCGTAGGACTCGGCGGCCTGTGCCGAAAGAAGGGCGCTGGCGACGATGGCGTTGTAGGTGACTTCCTGCGCATCCAGAGGCCGCGGGAGGCGGGCGTTGTCATCCATCATGCGGGTAAGCAGCGCCTGGTCGAGCGATCCCCAGTTGACGCCGATGCGCACCGGCTTGCCATATTCGATGGCCGCTTCGATCATGGTGCGGAAGTTGTCGTCGGTCTTGCGGCCGATGTTGACGTTGCCGGGATTGATGCGGTACTTGGCCAGGGCGGTGGCGCAGTCCGGATACTTGCGCAGCAGGATGTGCCCGTTGTAATGGAAATCGCCGATGATGGGCACCCGGACGCCGAACTTGTCGAGAGTTTCGACGATGCGGGGTACGGCGCGGGCGGCTTCCTCCGTGTTGACCGTGATGCGCACCAGTTCCGAGCCGGCGCGGGCCAGCGCCATCACCTGGTTCACGGTGGCGGCGGCGTCAGCCGTATCGGTGTTGGTCATGGACTGGACGGCGATGGGAGCATCGCCACCAACGGTGACGCCTCCAACGGGAACAGGCACGGAGCGGCGGCGGGCGATGATTGCCATAAAAGTCCATTTTACGAAGAAGCGGCGCGGACATGCGTTACAATCTGCAAGGACCGAGATTTGAGCATAGGGACGGAACATGAAGCGATACTGGTTTGCCGGCGCGTTCACGGTATTGATGGGGGCTGGATTTTTCGCCACCAATTCCGACGCGCAGCCCGATACGATGAAGCAGGTGATGCCCGGTGTGTGGTTCCGTGAGGGGGACCTGAAGGGCAAAGGCCACTGCAACAACATTGTGATTGAGATGAAGGACTATCTCATCGTGGTGGATGCGAACTTCCCCAGCGGCGCCGAGGCACTGATTGGAGACATCAAACGCGTGTCACGCAAGCCGGTGAAGTACGTCTTCGACACGCATCATCACGGGGACCATGCCTATGGAAACCCGGTGTGGGCAAAGGCCGGCGCGACGACGCTGGCTTATGTGGGCGTGGCCGAGGAGATGAAGCGGTATGAACCGAAGCGCTGGAAGGAAGCGGCGCAGGGCCGTGAAGACGTGCGCAAGCTCAACCTGCAAACGGCGCAGCCGCCGTCGCAGACCTTTTCAAAGTCGCCCTTCGTGTTGAAGGACAGCAGCCGGGTGGTGGAATTTCATCATTTCGGTTGGGCGCACACACGCGGCGATGGATTTGTCTATCTTCCGAAGGAGAAAGTGCTGTGCACCGGGGATGCGGCCACCAACGGGCCGTATAACTTCACCGGCGACGCCAACATCACCAACTGGCCCAGCGTGATGGCCAAAGCCGCGCAATTGGATGTGACGAGGGTGCTGCCGGGACACGGGCGTCCGGGAGGGCGGGAGATCCTGACGGGAGAGATGGAGTTCATGCTGCAGCTTCGCAAAATGGTGCATCGCGAAATTTCGGCCGGCAAGACGCTGAACGACCTTGTGGCGATGAAGGACGGCAAACCCGTAACGGCGAAGCTGAAGCTGCCGGACACAGTGAAGAATTGGGTGGGCGATCCTTTCCCCCAGCAGGTGAAGGACATGGTGGAAGAACTGTCGGCCGGCAAGCCTCACGGGGATTTACCACACTAATGAAACGGCGGCTGTTTCTAGGGGGAAGCTTCAGCGCGGGCGCGCTGAACGCGGGCGCCACCTCGGATCCGGGGCGTGATTTCCACGATCACGGAAATCTGGTGATTGAACGGCCGGCCGGGGGGCAGCCGCACAAAGGCAAGGTGCTGGCGGCCATCCAACCGCACTCCGACGATTTGCCGATCTTCGCCGCCGGCACAATTTTCAAGCTGCTGGAAGAGGGCTACACCGGCTACCTGATCCGGGTGACCAATGACGACATGGCGGGGCCGGGCGATGTGGCGCAGACGGTGGCGGCAAACAAGCGCGACAACGATGAAGTGACGCGCATCTTCGGGATGAAAGGCGCCTTCGACCTGAACTACGGCAATCACGTGATGGACGCGATCTCGCGGCCGGAACTAAAATGCCGGCTGATCTTTCTGTTCCGCTTATTGAAGGTGGATACCGTGATCACCTACGATCCCTGGGGCCACTATGAGGAGAATCCCGATCACTACGTGACGTCGGCGTGCGTGGAGGCGGCGGCGTGGATGGCGGGCGGCGACAAGGATTATCCGGAACATTTCGCCGCCGGATTGAAGCCGCAGGGCATCCGGGAGAAGTATTACTTCGGGCGCTTCCAGCAGCGGGTGAACCGTGTGGTGGATACCACGCGCTGGGTGGAGAAAAAGATCGACGTGAACCTGGCGAACAAGGCGCAGGGTCCGGCGGGGGAGACAGGCGCGCGCCTGAAGGCTTCGCTGGAAAAACAAGGGTTGCGGCTGCCGCTGCTCGATGGCGATGGTGAGGCGGCGAGCCGCAACTACATTCGCGAGTTTGTGCTGCGGCGGGACCGGGAGATCGGGCAGGCGTTCGGGCTGGGGTACGCTGAACAATATCACTACATCGGGCCCGAGGAGAACGCGGTGCAGGAGTATGTGCGGCGCAACGCAGTGAAGATCTAGTGCGACGTTGGCGCCAGGTATCTCTTTATATCCGGAAATAGCCACTCCCGCATGTCAGGGGTATCCAGGTTCTGGACGGTGACAAGCGTGGCGCCGGAGTCGATTTGTTGCGGCGGCGTCTCTCCCTTCAGCACCATACCAATGGCCTTGGTGGATTCGTAGCCCATCCTGAAGGGATTCTGCACAACGATGGAGTCAATCCAGCCGGTCTTCATATCGGCGATCAGTTGCTCGGAAGCGTCAAAGGCGACAAACCTGACCGATTTTGCATTGCGGCTCTTCAGCGCCTGCACGGCGCCGGCGGAACTGGATTCATTATCGGCGAACAGGCCGGCGAGATCGGGGTGAGCGGTGAGCACGTTTTCGGTGACGGCCATGGCCTTGGCGCGGTCGGCCATGCCGAATTGCAGGCCGACGATGTTGATCTGCGGGCACCTGGAACGCAGCTCGTCCTGGAAGCCGTGCTCGCGTTCCATGGTGGAGGCACTGCCGGGCATAAAGCCGATGACGGCCACTTTGCCCCTGCAGTTGAGCAATGCGGCCATGCGGCGCGCGGCCATGCGTCCGCCTTCCTCGTTGTTGGTGGCGACGTAAGAGACGCGGTTGGCGGTGTCGATGCCGGAATCGAAGATGGAGACAGGAACGCCCGCTTTGGCCGCGCGGTCGACGACGGCGACGAGCGCTTTTTTGTCGACGGGGGCGAGAACGATGCCGGCCAGGCGGCGATTGACCATGGATTCGACGATCTCGATCTGGCGGCTGGAATCGATTTCAAGCGTGGGCGCGTTCCATTCCACCTCGAAGCCGTATTCCTGGGCGGCCTTGATGGCGCCGGCGTGCACGGTCTGCCAGAAGATATGGTTGGCGCCCTTGGGGACAACGCCGACGGTGCGTTTGGTGTCGCGCTGGCAGCCGGCGGCAAGCAGGCAAAGCAGGATGGCGGAAAAGCGGCGCATGGTAGGTTATTGTAGTATGCCCTTTGAGAAAGCCGGCAACTTGAGCGAGTTGCCACCGGGGTCGCTCACCGAGGTGGAAGTGGGCGGCAAGCCTGTTGCGCTTTGCAACGTGGAAGGAACGATTCACGCCATTGACGGGATATGCCCGCATCGACAGGGGCCGCTGGGCCAGGGCGCGCTGCACGGAAACATGGTGGTATGCCCGTGGCACGCCTGGGAGTTCGACTGCACGACGGGCGTGAATGACTATAATCCGGCCATCCGCCTGGATACGTATCGGACGAAAGTGGACGGGGACGAGATACTGATCGACATTGCCTGAGCTTCCGGAAGTGGAAACGATCGTGCGCGGGCTGGCGCCGCTACTGCGCGGCCGGCGGGTGGAGTCGGTTGAGGTGGTGGCGGGGCTGGTAGTGCGCACTCCCCTGGATGCGGTGTGCGGGCGGGTGGTGGCGGACGTGCGGCGCCACGGTAAGTTCATCGTGTTAGAGTGCGATGATGAGCTGCTCTCCATTCACCTCGGCATGACCGGTAAGCTGCTGATGAACGGCGAACGTACGGCTTACACGCGCGTGGTGTTCCATTTGGACGAGGGCGAGTTACTTTACGACGACATACGGCAGTTTGGGCGGCTGGAGTGGCGGCCTGAGCGGTTAGCGAAGCTGGGGCCCGATGCGCTGGAGATTGAGGAACCGGAGTTTGTGGCGGCTCTGCGCACGCGCCGCACGCATGTGAAACCGCTGCTTCTCAACCAGGAATTCCTACGCGGACTGGGCAACATTTACGTGGATGAGGCGCTATTCCGCGCCGGAGTGCATCCCAGGGCGATGGCGGCGCGATTGAGCCGGACGCGGGCGCGGGGGCTGCATGCGGCGATCAGGCAGGTGTTGCGCGAGGCGATTGAGCACCGCGGGTCTTCGATATCCGACTACGTGGATGCGGCGGGCGAGCGGGGCGGATTTCAGAAGCTGCATCGCGTCTATGGACGTGAAGGCGAACCGTGCGTAGTGTGCGGGAAGCCCCTGCGGCGGATCGTGGTGGCGCAGCGTGGGACGCACTTCTGTCCGCTGTGCCAGAAGGTCTGAGGGACGCCGTCAATCGGTCCGCGTTCCGCGCAACAGCGCCGTTACCGCCGCGTTCAATTCCTCCGCCTGTCCGGCGCTTTTCGCTTCGACGGCAAAGCGCAGCAGCGGCTCCGTATTCGATGCCCGCACATGGATCCATGCGCCGTCGAGAATCAGCTTGAGGCCATCGGTGCGGTCCGGCGCAGCGGAGGGAAATTCGCTTTCGAGCGCCTGCATCAGCGTGCCCAGGCGTCCATGTTCGAAGGCCATTTTGCCGGACTTGCGGTAATACTTCGGCAGACGCGCGGCCAGCACGGACACGGGCTCCCGGGTTCGTTCCATCAAATCCAACAGGAAGGCCATGCCGGTGTAGCTGTCGCGGCAATACTGGACGGCGGGGAAGATGATGCCGCCATTGGAGCCTTCGCCGCCGATGACGGCGCCCACGGCTCTCATCATCTCCACCACGTTCGCTTCGCCCACGGGCGTGCGGTAACATTTGCGTCCGTGGCTGAGGGCGATGTCGTCGATGGCGGAGGATGTGGTGAGGTTAACGGCGACATCGCCGGAAAGGCGGGCGAGCACGGCGTCCACCACCAGCGCCAACACATCGTCGTTGTCCAGCACGCGGCCGGTTTCATCAACAACAGCCAGGCGGTCGCCATCGGGGTCCTGGCCGAAACCGATTTCCGCTTTCTCGCTCCGCACCAGTTCCTGCAGTTCGCCCAGGGTATCGGGGCGGGGCTCGGCTTCTCTCGGAAACGGCCTGGTGGGATCGACGGAGATGGCGTGAAGGCGGCAGCCGAGCGATTGCTCCAGGAACCGGCAGCTCAACAGGGAGCCCGCGCCATTGACGCCGTCCAGGGCGACACGGAAGCGGCGGGCGCGGATGCGTGCGGCGTCCACGTGTTTCAGGACGCGATCGACGTGCATGCGGCGCGGCGTTTCCTCGTCGCGCGAAATGCGGCGGATCTGCTGATTATCGGCGGTGCGGAAGCTGGATTGGTAGTAGAGGTCCAGCAGCTCGCGGCGCTCATAGTGATTGAAGAAGAGCCCCTCTCCATTGAAGATCTTCAGGGCGTTGTATTCGGGCGGATTGTGGGAAGCGGTGACGGAGATGCCGCCGCGGGTGCGCGTGGCGCCGACGTAGACCTGGATGGTGGGTGTGGGCTGGATGCCGACATCGACAACCGCGCAGCCGGTGGAAAGCAGGCCGCAGGAAACGGCATGCTGCAGCATCTCACCGCTGCGGCGGGTATCGCGGCCCAGCACCACCGGCCCCGCGCCAACGAAGGTGCCAAAGGCCCGAGCGAAGGCGCAGGCGAGAGCCGGGGTGAGGAAGTCGCCCACCACGCCGCGAATTCCGGATACTCCGATCTTCAGACTATGTTCTCTCATGCCATGCTCCTCACCTGGTCCATCAGCGCTTCAAACAGCGCGGCGGGCGGATCGCCCTTCTGCTCGCAGATGACGCGGACGATCGGCTCGGTCTGGCTGACGCGGATGTGGAACCAGCGGTCCGGCCAGGCCGCGCGAAGTCCGTCCCGCATGTCCACGATGGCGTCGGAATAGACCTTCTGCAGTTCCATCATCAGATTCGGAATGTGGTGAGCCACCAGGGGAACCTCGCCTTTCAGGATCGAATAGCGGGGATAGCTGTCCACGATGCGCGAAAGTGGCTCACCCCGCTGATGACGCAGGGACAGAACCGCAAGCATGGACGCGATGCCATCGTAAACGAAGCGAAATTGCGGCATCATCACCGCGCCCGTGCCTTCGCCGGCGATGGCGATCTGTTCGGGCCGGTAGGTGGCCAGGGCGTCCATGGTGGCCTGGCGGCCGACGGGGACACGAATCACTTTGCCGCCGTGGCGCCCGGCGACGTGTTCCAGCAGGGCGGTGGTGGAAAGGTTGGTGATCACCAGCTTGCCCGGGCCGGAGGGAAGCAGGTAATCGGCGAGGATGGGCAGCACGATCTCCTCGGAGATGGCTTCGCCGCGGTCGGTGGCGATGGCGACCCGGTCGGAATCGATGTCGAAGAGAAAGCCGGCGTCGGCGGCGAGAGGGCCGATGAGCGGTGCAAGCTGCAGCCCCACCATGCGCGCGTTGGTGGCCGGCTCATGGGCGAAACTCACACCTTCGATCTGTTCATTGATGAGGATGAGGTTGAGGCCGAAGCGTTCCCGCATGCGGCGCAGGATCAGGGACGAAGTGCCGTTGCAGCAGTCCACCACCACTTTGTAGCGGGCCAGCGCGGCCATGTCGAAGACGGCGGCCAACTCATCCAGATAGCGGTCCATGGCCGTATCGTCGCAGCGCAGGGATCCGAGCGCGGTGTATTCGACGAAGTGGAACTTGCGAAGGTTGTAGATATCCAGCAGTTCGCCAGCTTCGGCCGTGGAAAGGTAGGTTCCGCGGGCGGCGAAGAACTTAAGGGCGTTCCATTCGGCGGCGTTGTGGCTGGCGCCGATGGAGATGCCGCCGGCGGCGTCCATGCGGCGGATGGCGTGCTGGATCACGGGACTGGAGACTACGCCGAGGTCAATGACGTCGCGGCCGGTGGCGAGCAGGGCGGCCACAACACCTTCACGGATCATGACACCGGAGGCTCGCGGGTCGCGGCCAATCACGACAGGGCCGGCATCCTGCAGAAACGTGCCGAAGGCGGAGGCGAAGTCGATCACGTGCGAGGCTTCCAGGCCATGGCCCACGACGCCGCGCAGACCGACATGCGAGATACGGAGTTGCGGTCCGGCTGTGGTGCTGCTCATTTGCCCAACTCGAGGATTCCGAAAGCTTCGGGAGTGTGATAGCTGTTGTTGTTTACCACCTGCCAGTTGAGGTGGACACGCGGTTCGGGTCCCTGGATGCGGTAGAAATTGATGCGCATGCGGTTGCCGGGCGCGGCGGGCCGGGTGTCGATGGAAGAAATCGGGATCTTCATCTCGCCATGCCAGATGCCGCGCGCCGCGTCGATGCGCGCCTTTACCTGGAAGCCGGAGTTCCATCGCCAGCCGCCTTCGGGGATCGGATTCCTGCGGTCGATATCCAGATCCACCCACTCTCCCTGCGGCGAAACCTGGAACTCCTTGTAACGGTGGATATTGCTAAAATCGGACCCGATGAAGACCTCCGCCACATCCCATTCCCACAGCTTGTTGGTTTCCGTCGTGGTGGAGGGATCCGGTTTGCCGTAGAGCTTGCGGTACGGGCAGGTGTACAGGATGTAGAGATGACCGGTGGTCCAGCGGGTGCGGATTTCGGTGCGATGGCCGGGCACGGGTTTTCCGAAACGGTCGAGCGAGGCGATCTCCGGCTTCACCTGTTTCCAGTGAGGCGCGGCGGGGTCCGCGGTAAGTTCGAAATCAGCCGCGCTTTTGACGGCGACAATCACGCCCTGGCCGGCGAAGGCTGCAGTGACGAATAACAGAATGCCGAGTATCATGATTTTGGAAAATGCTTGCGGAACCAGGCAACGGACCGGTCAATGGAATCGACGATATGTTTGGTTTCGCGCAGACCGTGGCCTTCACGCGGGTAGCGCACCATCACGGTTTCGACGCCCGCGTCCTTGAGCGCGATGTAGAACTGCTCACTTTCAGCGATGCAGACGTCGTTGTCGTTTTCGCCATGCAGCAGCATGACCGGCGTCTTCACCTGGGCCACATATCGCAACGACGACCGTTTCCACAGGGTGTCCATCAGGTCGCCCTGGTGAGGAAAGACGCCGAACTCCATCTGCTCATACATGTTGTAGTAAGTCATGTAGTTGTAACTGACAAGGTTGATGATGGGCGCCTGAGGGATGGCGGCTTTAAAGATATGGGTCTGGGTGACCAGCCAGGCCGAGAGCTGGCCGCCGTAGCTGGTGCCCTCCACTCCCATACGATCGCGGTCAATCCAGGGGTTGCGGCGGACGGCGGCGCTCACCGCATAGAGCACGTCCTGCCCTTCATTGCCGTTCTGGTCACCGAACACGGCGTCGGCGAACTTCTGGCCGTAACCGGTGGAGCCACGATAGTTCACAAAGAGCACGGCCCAACCCAGTGCCGCGTAGGCCTGCGCCTTAAAATTGAAGGCCGGGCCCTGTTGGCCGTGCGGTCCACCATGAATGGTGACGATGAGCGGGTGTTTGGAGTCGGCCGTCTGGCCGATGGGCCGGGTGAGAAACGCCTCCACCTCCCACTTGAAATCGTTACTGACGAAAGTGAACGGCTCAACCGCCGCCAGCGCTTTGCCGCCAAGCACGGCGGCGTTCAAGTCAGTGAGTTGCTTTGCGGGCGCGGCGCCTTCCTGGAAATAGAGTTGCGCCATGTCGCGGGTGGTGGTGAATGCGTAGGCAAGCGCGCCGTTGCGGGCCATTGACCACGCTCCAACGGCGCCCACGCCGCCGATGAGCACCAGCGGCGTGTGGCCGCCCGCCGGAAGACGGTAGAGGTGCACGCTGCCGCGCTCCTGCACGTTGAAATAGGCGAATTCGCCATCGGGAGACCAGGCGGCGTTCAACTGGCGGTTGTCCACGGCAGCGCCGAGTTCGCGCCGGTTGCCGCCAGCGGAGTCCATGATCCAGACGTGCGTGTCTTCCATGGTGGTTTCAAGATCGGTGAGGCCCCGGCGGGTGGCCAGGTAGAGGATCCGCTTTCCGTCCGGCGACCAGCGCGGCGTGTACTCGGCGTTCTCAGTGGCGGTGATGCGGCGGATGGCGCCGTTGCTCAGGCGCAGGGCGAAGACATCGTAGTTGAAGAACTGATCGGAATCCGGCTCGCGATTGGAGACAAACAGCAGTTCCTCGCCGTTGGGTGACCAGTCAATGGAATGCTCATAGAACGCACCATCGGTGAGTTGGCGGATGGCGCCGGTGGCGAGGTCGGCAACAAAGAGGTGGAGGCGCTTGTTGTCGTTGAAGCGCGTGTTGCCTTCGGCGAAGTCGGGTTTGTAGAGGTAGCGGGTGATCACCACGGGATCACCGGAAGCTTCGGCGGTTTCCGGGCCGGGCCGGGCTGAGACGAAGGCGATCTGTTTGCCATCGGGCGACCAGGCGACGGTGGCGCCCGTGTTGGGAAGTGGCGCGTTGGTGGTGTCCAGTTCGGAGATGAACTTTGCGCCCGCGCCATCGGCGGAAGAAACGATGAGGCCGCGCCGTGAGTCGAGCGTTCCCGTGTAGGCGAGGGACCTGCTGTCGGCCGACCAGACGGGATTGGAGGAGGAAGGCCCCGGAATCACGGTAGTCTGATTCGTACGCAGGTTCAGGATATGAATGCGGCTATACGGGCGGCCGGGGTTTTCGTGATAGCTGATGGTGTAGGCGATGCGCGATCCGTCAGGCGCGATCTCCACCGCGCCCACTGACCGCAGCCTGTAAAGATCGGCGGTGGCGATGCGGGCGGTTTGGGCTGAGGCGGCAAGGGCGCCACAAAGGACGAGGAATGCGCGAAGCATCATTTCACTAAAATAGCGCGGCGCTGGATGACGCCCGCCACCTCGCGCATCAATTCCTCGTCGCCTAGCAACACGTTATGCGGAATCCAGAACGCATCCAGAATCGTGGCCTCGGCGTTGGGGCAAGGCATCACCCGGCAGCCACCTGCGGCATACAACGGATTGCGGTAGAGCGTATGCGGATAGTAGGGCGAGCAGGGGACGCCGGCCTCGCGCATCATCCGGCAGAACTCATCGCGCGACATACCGAAACGCGCCGCGTCCACGCGTCCCAGCAGCAGATACCAGGAATGCCGGTTAACCTTGGGATGCACCTGCTGCCAGCGGATGCCGTCCACCCCGCTCAGTTCCCGCAGCAGAAGCTCCGCGTTACGCGTGCGCGTCGCGATCTGCGCGGGTAACCGTTCCAACTGCGCCACCAGCACCGCCGCCTGCAGCGCCGTGATGCGCATGTTGGTCCCCAGCGTGAAGTGATGGAAGTGCGACGCGCCGGGGCGGCGGCCCTGGTTGGCCAATGACCGCATACGGGCGGCGAACTCCTCATCCGAAGTGATCACAATGCCGCCTTCGCCCGCCGTCATCACCTTGCCGTTCTGGAAACTGAACGACGCCGCATCGCCGAAGCTGCCGGCCTTGCGCCCCTCCCATTCCGATCCGTGCGCGTGCGCGGCGTCTTCCAGAACGAACAGCCGGTTCTGGCGGGCCAGCGGCATCAGGCGATCCATGTCCGCCAGCGGCCCGCCGAAATGGACGGGAATGATGGCCTTTGTCCTGGGGCCGATCGCTTCGGCGGCGCGATCGGGGTCCATGTTAAACGTGTAGGGTTCAATGTCCACGAACACGGGTGTGGCGCCCACGCGGGAAACGGCGGTGGCCGTAGAGATGAAGGAGATGGCTGGAACGATCACCTCATCCCCGGGCCCGATGCCGGCCGCGGCCAGAGCCATCTCCAGGGTCAGCGTGCCGTTGGCGGCTGAAACGCCATAGCGGCACTGGTGCGCCTGGGCGAACTGCCGTTCGAAGCTGTCCACGATCTCGTGGAATCCGCCCCACTGGGGGCTCGCCAGCACCTGCGCTATCAGATCTCTTTCGCGTTGTTCGGCAATCGGCCAGGTTGGTATCCGCATCACTATCCTTTATAGGATAGATTGAGGGGCATAAACATCATGTCGGTTTTTCGCGAGAAGCAGGAAGAGTTGGAGAAGCACGAATTGCAGATGGGAGCAGAACGCGGCCGGCTGGCCGTAACCATGGATCTGCTCACCGATGCCCTGGTGCTGGTGGGCCAGCACGGCGTCTATTGCCAGAGCGCGCGCCAGGCGGGCAAGCCCGCGATGGACATTCAGATCATCCAAAAATGTCTCGGAGATGCAAAGGAATTGGTCTCCAGCGTAATGGAGGAAATGAAGCGGCAGAAAGGGGAAAGACACGGCTAGTCCGTCCGTACCAGGATCTACAGTGTCACCCGTAGTCCTGAATTGTGGTATTTTTTTAGCTGGAGGATTCTGGGCGGAATACAAAGCGGAGCCGTATTCTATCCCGGAGAAGCGCGACTATGGAATTTCTTTGGGTGTTCCTGATCGGCGTTCTGTTGGCGGCGGCGGCATTGCTACCAGCAGCGGCAATGAGAGTACATCTCACCGCGAAGATGGCGGAATTGCGCGCCCATTACAAAAAGCTGATGGGCAAACTGGAGGCCGAGGCCCTGGAAGCGCGGTTCTCGGTCGATCGCGATGGGCGCATACGGACGTTCAACCATCGGGCCGAGCAACTGTTCGGCTTCCATCACCAGGAGATTATTGGCAAGACGGCGGATCTGGTTTTCCTGGTTTCGCGCAGCGTGCTGCCCTCCTACGTGATTGAGTCCCTTTACAAGTCGAACCGTTCGGCGGATAAGCAGGGACTGGAGGTGACGGGCAGGAGAAAAGACGGCACCTACTTCCCGATGGAATTGCACATCTCCGAGTCGGGCGGCTACCTGAACCGCAAGTTCTACCTGACGGTGCGCGACCTTTCCGAACGTGCGCGAGCGCAGGAAACCGAGCAGGAACTGCAGTTCCTGGCCGGGATTCTGCAGTATGCCGGACCTCCGATTCTGGTGTTGGACGTGGCCGGGCGGGTGGTGCGGCACAACACCGCCTTTGAGCGCGTAACGGGCTATACAACCGATGAGATCACCCAGGAGACCTATTGGGGCCTGCTGCTGCGCGAAGAAGAGCGTGACCAGGTACACCTGAGCATCCGCGAGTTGATCGCCGGCTCCGGCGCCGTGGCGGTTACCGATCAGGTGGAATGGCTGAGCAAGGACGGCAAGCGGCTTCCCTTCCAGGTTTCGATCACGGCAATTCCCGGCGATGAGGAGCGCGTAGGCCTGGCCCTGCTGGTGGCGTTTGAGCAGCCGGCACAAGCGGCGGCGCCTGCTGCTTCAACGGCCGATGTGGAGAAACTGGCGACGGGCGTGGCCGGCGAATTCAACTCGGTGGTGGCCTCCATTTCCGGGCGGTGCGAACTGTTGCTGCACCGGTTGGGAGACAACGAGACGCGTCGCGACGTGGAAGCGATTCTCTCAGCCAGTGAGCGCGCGGCCGCGCTGGGCAACCAGTTGCTGGATGTGAGCTACAAGTTGCCACCCGGCGAAGTGGCCACGTTCGAACTGAACGACATCATTCTGGACCTGAAACCGGTTCTGAAGTCGCTGCTGGGCGACCAGATCCAGCTTACGGCGAGCCTTGGGCCGGAGAATACCGCGCTGAGTGCGGACCGCAAGTCGATTGAGCATCTGATTCTGAACCTCGCCATCAACGCCCGGGACTCCATGCCCGAAGGCGGCAAGATGACCATCGAAACGACGGTGGCATGGCTCGATGAAGTAGCGGCGCACCGCGCGGCGCGTCTGCCCGAAGGCAACTACGTGGTGCTGACGGTTTCCGATACCGGAAGCGGCATCCAGTTGGTGCAGCGGGCGCGGGCGTTCGATCCATACCACACGCCCAGCCAGGGCGCGGGTCTGCCGGCGGTGTTATCGGTGGTGCGGCAGATGGGCGGCAACGCCGTCATGCAGAGCATTCCCGATAGCGGCGTGAGCGTGCGGATCTTCCTTCCAGCGATGGAGACCCACAGACCGTATCTGGTGCGCGGCGTTGCGGTGAGCTAGAAACTGAGACGCACGCCCAACTGAAACTGCCGGGGATCCTGGGCCGAAGTGTAGGCCAGCGGCATCGTGGGCGCCGCCCGTATCCCCACCAGCGGATTCGGCAGATCCTGCAGCCGCACGTTCCCCACCGTGTTGTTCACGGAGCGGAAATTGGTGCGATTGAGAAGATTGAATCCTTCGGCGATCGCTTCCACGGTCCGCCGCCCGTCACTGCCAAAGTGGAACCGCCGTGTGATGCGAAGATCGGCGGTGAAGAAGTTCGGACCGATGCCGATGTTGCGTCCCGCGCCCAAAGGCCGGTGCGTGTTCGGATGATTATCGCCCAGGTTATCGACGCCGGCCAGCACATTGAAGGGCCGGTAGGAGTTTGCCATGACGATGGGCGAGAAGAGAAAATCGCCCAGGGCATTGCGCATCCATCCGGCGCCGCGTGTGGCGTGGAAGGGCGATTCGATCACGGCGTTGGCAACGAAACGATGCTTCTGGTGGAAGGCGGAAAGCGCACGGTCGGCCAGGGCGTTCAACTGATCGTGCGGCTGAAAATCGCTATTGAAGTCCGTCACATCGTCGATCGCTTTGCTCAGGGTGTAGTGGGCGTTCAAGGCGAAATGGCGGCTGAAACGCTTGGTCAACTGCAGTGTGGCGGCGTGGTAGAAGGAATTCGCGGTGGATTCCAGCACGTTGCGCTGCAGAATTGACGGGTCATAGAATCCGAACCGCGGCTGATCATCAGCCGTCCGGCCCGCGTAGAAGAGGTTGCGGTCCAGGTTGCGCACCATATGCGCGCCGCGGATGAAGGAATAGCCGGCGGAAACAGCCACCGGGCCGATGGCGCGCTCCACCTCAAAGTGGGACTGCATGGCGTAGGGGTTGACGAAATCCGGCACGATGCCGAAGATCACGCGGCCGGGTGAGTTCGGTCCAGGATTGAGATTAAACTGCGAGATGTCGTCGCGTGTGATCTGGCGGCGGCCGATGACGCCCTGTCGCATCAGGGTCTGATACACATCGGGCGCGGTGAGGGGACGGCCGGTGGCTGGATTCGTCAGGCCGGGGAATCCGCGGATGGTGAGAAACGCCTGCGAAATTTTTACGCCATCCAGGTTTGCCGGCAGATTGCCGGTGTGCGAATTGATTTGCCCGTAGAACAGGCCGAAGCCGCCGCGGACCACGGTCCTGCCATCACTGGTGGGGGACCAGGCAAAGCCGATCCGCGGGGCGATGTTGTTGGGATCGGTAGGAACGGGCGCCTGGTTCACTTCCAGCTCATAGCGCATGCCGACATTGAGAGTAAGATTCGGGCGCAGGCTGATGGTGTCCTGAACGAAGAGATTGTGGCGCTTTTTCCACTCGATCCAAACCGGATCGCCAAAACCCTGCTGGTAGAGCAGCGGCAGGCCGAGATTGTAGGCCTGCAGCGCGCTGATGGGGGCCATGACGTTCGCCGCCAGCGATCCGCGGCCGGACGCGTTGAGCGTGGAGATCAGGGAAGAGGCAAAGCGGGGATCGCCGGTAGCCGAATTCAGCACGTCGCCCAGCGGAATTGCTTCACCGAAATTGAAGCGTCCGCCGAAGAAGGTGAAGGATCGCACGTGGTCGCGCACGCCCTGGAAGTCGTAGCCGAATTTCACGGAGTGGCGCCCGGTGAGGTGGCTGATGTTTTCCTGAAACGTGTAGTGACGCTCCCAGATGGCGAACGGCTGGAAAATTTCGCGGCCGAAGAAGCCGAACCCGGTGATATTCGTCTCCGGCCCGTTCACGTCGTTGGGATCCACCTTGATGCGGTATTGATTGAGCATCGCGCGGGTTTCGCTTACCCAGCGCGGCTTGGGGATCCAGATGTGGCTGAACATGGCCGTGATGTCGCGTGTGTCCACCGTGCGTCCTCGGTTCAGTCCGCTCAAGGCGCCGAACTGCGCATTTTCATTGGCGCCCTTGCTGAAGTTCACGCGTCCGAAGCTGCTGTGGCGCGGATTAAAATGATGGTCCACGCGGAACAGCGCCTGGTTGTTGTTTTCGTCGAAAGGAAACACGCCGCTGTTGGCGTCGAACAGGCGCAGCGTCGCCGGAAAGTTCGTGGTGATCAGGGACTGGCGCATCCCGGCCGCCACCGGACGCAGTTGCGCCACATTATCCATGAACGATGCCAGTTCCTGCTGCGAGGCGGTGAGGCGCGTGAATGCGGTGCGGTCCTGCAGGATTGGCACGAACACCGATTCGTTCCGGTCCAGCCGCTCAAAGGAGCCGAAAAAGTAGGTCTGATCATGGGCCAGCGGTGTGCCGTAGGTGAGCCCGTACTGGCCCCGGCGGTAAGCCGACTTCTCGGAGTCGAAGTAGTTCCTGGCCTGGATGGCACGGTGGCGCAGGTAGCCGAACATGGAACCGTGGACCTCGTTGGTGCCCGACTTGGTGACGATGTTCACCGACCCGCCCACCGCCCCACCGGCTTCGGCGCTGAAGTTGTTCTGGTTCACCTGAAATTCCTGCACGGTTTCCTGGCTGACCCCGGGCCGCACGCCGCCATTGTTGGAGTAGTTCTCCACGCCGTCGATGGCGAAGATATTTCCGCGGCCGTTGCCGCCGCCGAAGCTGAGTCCGGAATGCGGGCTTTGGATGGGCCGGAAATCGGTGCCGTCCACCAGCGAGACGGTCTCCACGACGCCCGGCGCCAGGAGGGCGAAGTCCAGATAGTTGCGTCGGTTGATAGGCAGATTGCGCAGCCGCGCGGCATCGATGGTGGTGGCACGCTGGGTGCGATCCGGCTCCACAACCGGTAGCTCAGCCGCCACCACTACTTCCGTGCTGACGGTGCCCGCGGTAAGTGGCGCGCGGAAGCTGACGGTATCTCCAACTCTCACTTCCACGCTGTCAATTACAAACGCGTTAAATCCTGGCGCCTCCACTCTTACCCGGTAGATACCGGGCGGTACAAGCACCACACGGAACTCACCCGATTCACTTGCGGCCACGCTTCGGGTAAAGCCTCGCTCGGCCGCCGAAACGGTGGCCTTGGCCGTCGGGACGGGCGCGCCGTTGGCATCGATCGCGACCCCTTTGATGTCCCCAGAACTGGTTTGCGACTGCGCAAGTCCGATGACGGGCGTCAGTACCACACCCCAAGCAAGTACCAATACTGATAAGTGTTTCATACCCTCCGATGTTCCAGTGTGAACCCTTATACCATTACCCCATTCGGCAGGTCAAGAACAAATAACTGTAAGGAGAATTACATTGAACTGACACGCAGAGTTCTGGTATGATCGTCGGCAGTTCGGAGGACCGCCGGGCAGTATGAGTTCGCTATTGACTGGCAAAGTGATCGGAGAGTACGAAATCCAGCAGGAGTTGGGGTGTGGCGCGTTCGGCGTCTCCTTCCTGGGCGTGCGCACGGATACGCGCGGCGCGGCGGTTTTGAAACGCGTGCATGCGGCCTTAACCTCAAACTCCAGGATTGCAGAACGGATCCGTGCGCAGGCCGTTAGTCCTCCGAGGCTCAGTTATGCCGGCATCGCCAGGCTGGAGACGATTTTGTTCGAAGCGAATGACTGCTGGTTAGTCCAGGAGTATGTCGAAGGAGAGTCTCCACAGGAATACCGGAAACAGCGTGGATATTCTGATCCGCTGGTGATTTTGCCGGCGTTCGCCGCTCTGCTGGACTCGGTTGCGGCCGCGCACCGCGCCGGCTATGTCCACGCCAACATCAAACCTTCGAACGTGCGGCTGCGTCCGTCAGGCGAAATCGTTCTGCTGGACTTCGCGGCAAGCCGCATCTTCGGATTCTCACGGCAGCCGCGGGAGTTACTGGGGACGCCTCCCTACCGTGCGCCGGAACTGGCGGGGGAAGACGAGATCGACGGCCGGGCGGACCTGCACTCGCTGGGCGTGGTGCTGCGCGAGTTGCTGGAGGCGCGGACTCTTCCTTCCGGACTGGACACCCTGATTTCGAAGGCCACGGCCACTGCGCCGGGCGACCGCTACCGGAACGCAGGTGAGTTCGCCCACGCGCTTCGACAGTGGATCAAGGGACAAGAGGAATTCGCACCGGTGGCGCCGCCCGCACTGGAGACCGCGCCGGATCGGCAGAGCCGCCGGTGGACACCCATGGCCTGGATGGCGGCAGGCGGGTTGCTCGCGGCCATCGGGGTTTTCGCCTGGGCCATCGGCCTTTTTGCATGGATGGGCGGCAGTGCGCCACGGCAGCAAGTGGCGGCGGTAGTAACGGCCGCGCCCGCGGTGGTGGTGGAGAAACCGGCCAATCCCCCGGCGCCGGTGACGCCGGAACCTGCTCCCGTCGAGACTCCGGTGGCTGAAGTAAAACCGGAAGCGCCTCCCAGCCGTCCCGAGCCAAAGGCGTTTGTGTGGCGCCGGCAGCAAACACAGTCCATCACTCAGCCGGTGGTCCCCGCGCCGGGCGAACCGGCGATTGCGCCAGGAAGCGGTATCGAAGCTTCGCCGCCTTTGCAGACTCCGGTGCTCAACGCGCCACCACCTCCGCCTCCTGCCGTGGCGCCACGGACCGAACCAGTTCCGCCCGCCGCCCCGCCCGTGACGCCACGGGACACGCCGCCGGTGCTGCTGCGCAATCCCGCGCCACGTTATCCGGCGCTGGCGCGGCAATCGCGGGTGAGCGGGACGGTGCGGCTGGAATTGCGCATCAGCGCGGAAGGCAAAGTGACCCGAGTGCGGCCGATTCACGGCCACGCGCTGCTGGTGGACGCGGCCGTGGCCGCGGTGCAGGCATGGCAATACCGGCCGGCGATCGCCGGAGGACGCGCTACAGAAGCCACCACGCAGGTGGACGTGGTATTCGATTCGCCGGAACGTAAGTAAGCAGGTACGATGGGAAGGCATGTCGACTTCCCGCCGCTGCTTCCTGCAGTCTCTTGCCGCCCCGGCTCTGTATGCCGCGCCCGATCGTGCCCCCAACGTCGTACTGGTGATGACCGATGACCAGGGATACGGCGATCTGAGCTGCCACGGCAATCCGGTGCTGAAGACTCCGCACATCGACGGGCTGCACGGCCGTTCGATACGGTTCACCAACTACCATGTGAGCCCCACCTGCGCCCCCACAAGATCCGCGCTGCTCACCGGCCGCTACACCAATGCGACCGGCGCATGGCACACCATCATGGGCCGAAGCCTGCTGCGGCCGGGCGAGGTAACGCTGGCCGATTGTTTCCGCGCCAGTGGCTATCGCACCGGCATTTTCGGCAAATGGCACCTGGGCGATAACTTCCCCTGCCGCCCGCAGGACCGCGGATTCGACGAAGTGTTGATCCACGGCGGCGGCGGCGTATGGCAGACTCCGGATTATTTTGGCAACGACTATTTCGACGATACCTACTTGCACAACGGAAGACCGGAGAAGTTCAGCGGCTTCTGCACCGACGTGTGGTTCGCCAACGCGATGAACTTCATGACGGACTCGCAGCGCCGCGGCAAGCCGTTCTTCTGCTACGTGCCGGCGAACGCGCCGCATGGGCCGATGTGGTCACCCGAGGAGAAGGAGGCGCAATACCGCGGGCTGGCGAAACTGCGGGAGCCGGGCTTCTACGGAATGATCGCCAACATCGACGACAATATGGGACGGCTGGTGAAGTTTCTGCGCGACAAGGGCCTGGAAGAGAATACGATCCTGATCTTCACCACCGATAACGGCACCTCGTCAGGCGCGCAGGTCCATAACGCCGGCATGCGCGGGGCCAAGGGCTCACCTTATGAGGGCGGCCACCGTGTGCCGTTCTTCCTCTCCTGGCCGAAAGGCGGGCTTACGGGCGGGCGCGATATCCCAACCCTGGCGGCGCACATCGACGTGCTGCCCACCCTGCGCGATCTGTGCGGATTGAAGCGCCCGAAAGGGCCGGAATTACACGGACGTTCGTGGAAGCCGCTGCTTGAAGCCAAAGAAGCCGCCTGGCCCGGCCGGACGATCGTCACCGATTCGCAGCGGCTGGAAAACCTGGTGAAGTGGCGTCAGGCCGCGGTGATGACCGCCCAGTGGCGGCTGGTGAACCCAAGCCCCGGCGGAGACCCGGAAAAGCTGGAGTTATACGACATACAGAAGGATCCGGGACAGAAACAAAACGTGGCGGGCGACCATCCGGAAGTGGTGAAGCGGCTGAGCGCGGATTACGACCGCTGGTGGCAGTTGGTATCGGCGCGAAGCGATGAGTATGTGCGCATCACGCTGGGCGATCCGGCGGAGAATCCGGTCAGGCTCACCGCGCACGACTGGCACGGCGAGGGATCGGAAAAGGTATGGAATCAGCGCGGCATCCGTGAGGCGCCGGCGGCGAACGGGTTCTGGGCCGTGGACGTGCGGCGCGCCGGGCTTTATCGGATTGAGTTGCGGCGCTGGCCGAAAGAGGCGGATCTGCCGGTCGGCGCTGGATACAAGGATACGGCGCCGAATCGCGAGAAGGCGCCCGGCAAGGCCGTGCCCGCGGTGAAGGCGCGGTTGAAGATCGGTGATGTGGAGCGGGAAGTGGCGGTGGAGCCCGGGGATAAGGCGGCCGTCTTCGAGGTCCGGCTTCGGCGCGGGCCGGCGGAGATGTGGACGTGGCTGACGGACGGCGGGGGAGAGGATCGGGGGGCGTATTTCGCTTACGTGGATCGGCGTTGACACGTGCGGAAAATGCCACAATGGCGGTATGAAGCTGCTGTGCGCCGGCTTTTTGTGTGTCTCCGCGTGTGTCCCTATGATGGCATTCGAACCTCCTCCCTCCAGGCGTCTGGACCTTGTCGAAGATCTGCACGGCGTAAAAACAGCCGACCCGTATCGCTGGCTGGAAGACATTGACTCGCCTGAATCCCGCGAATGGGTGAAGGCGCAGAGCTCCTATGCCCGGCAGTATCTGGACCGCATCGCCGGCCGCGCTGAGATCGAAAAGCGGCTCACCGCGCTTTCCAATTACACGCGCTACGGTGGTCCGCGCTCCACGGCGGGCATCACAAAACGCGGCGGCCGCATCTTCTTTCTGAAGCAGGAAGGCCTTCAGAATCAGCCGGTGCTGTATGTCCAGTCAACAGACGGCCAACCCAGGGAACTGCTCAACCCAAACAGCCTTTCCAAGGACGGCACGGCGGCGGTGGCGGTGTGGGAGCCCAGCCGCGATGGCAAGTGGCTCTGCTATGGCATTTCGAAGGCGGGTTCGGACTGGCAGGAGTGGCGGATCCGGGATGTGGAAAGCGGCCGCGACCTGCCGGACCGGCTGGACTGGGTGAAGTTCTCCACTCCCGCATGGTCGGCCGACAGCCAGGGCATCTATTACTCGCGCTACCCGGAGCCGGACAAGGCGGCGCAACTTACAGCCGCCAACTATTTCCACAAAGTGTACTATCATCGCCTGCGCACGGCGCAATCGGCGGACAAGCTGATCTACGAACGGCCCGACCAGAAGGAATGGCTGTTTGAATCGCATCCGGTTTCAAACGGCCGCTATCTGGTGATCAAGGTGGACTGGGGTACGCGCGTGGAGAATCCCGTGTATTTCCAGGATTCGCGCAAGCCAGGCGTGACGCAGCCCCTGGTGGAGGAGTTCATCGGAGCCTTTGTCCCCATCGGAAGCAAGGACAGCACCGTCTTTTTCCACACTACCTACAAGGCTCCCAAAGGCAGGGTAATCGCGGTAGACCTGGAAAAACCGGCGCGGGAGAACTGGAGGGAGATTGTGCCCGAAGCGGCCGACGCGCTGGAATCGGCGCTGGTCTCCGCCGGGCGGGTGATCTGCAGCTATTTGAGGGATGCAAGGACCGGCGTGCGCATCTATTCGCTGGAGGGGAAGCCCGACCACGACGTTACGCTTCCTGGCGCAGGCACCGCGGCCTGGGCCCCGAACGGCGAAGAAGAGATGGAGCAATATTACGCCTTCTCCGGCTACACGCGCCCCGCCACGGTTTACCGCTACGACGTGAAATCGCGCCGATCCGAAGTGCTTTTTTCCTCCAAGCTGTCGTTTGACCCGGACGCCTACGAAACCCGGCAGGTCTTCTACAACAGCAAGGACGGCACGCGCGTACCGATGTTCCTCACCTACCGCAAGGGCATCAAACTGGACGGCAGCAATCCGACGCTGCTGTATGGCTACGGCGGCTTCAATATCGCGCTCACGCCGGATTTCAAGCCGCACTACATCGGGTGGCTGGAGATGGGCGGCATCTTCGCCGTCGCCAACCTGCGCGGGGGCAGCGAGTACGGCGATTCGTGGCACAAAGCCGGCATGCTGCACAACAAGCAGAACGTCTTCGACGACTTCATCGGGGCCGCCGAATATCTGATCGCCAACCGGTACACCTCCACGCCGAAGCTGGCCATTATGGGCGGCAGCAATGGGGGCTTGCTGGTGGGAGCGGTGCTGAACCAGCGGCCGGACCTGTTCGGCGCGGCCATCCCGCGCGTCGGCGTGATGGACATGCTGCGGTTTCACAAGTTCACTATTGGCAGCGCGTGGGTGTCGGACTATGGCTCTCCGGATGATCCCAGGGATTTCGCGGTGCTGCGCAAATATTCGCCGCTGCACAACATCCGGCAAGGTACCGAGTATCCGCCCACGCTGGTGGTGACGGCCGATCATGACGACCGCGTGGTGCCTTCGCACAGCTTCAAGTACGCCGCCGCGCTGCAGCACGCGCAGGAGGGCAAAGCGCCTATCCTGATACGGATTGAAACCAGCGCCGGCCATGGGGCGGGTAAACCGACGGCGAAGATCATCGAAGAGGAAGCCGATGTGCTGGCTTTTCTCCGCCAGTCGCTCAAAATGTAAGGAGTCCTAAGGGATTATGCCAGACCAGCTTCGCGGCGCCGTCATCGGCTGCGGGTTCTTCAGCCAGTTTCACATCGACGCCTGGCGCCGGATGAAGGACGTTCAGATCGTAGCCGCGGTAGACCCCGATCTGTCCCGCGCCCGCGCCGTGGCTCCCAGGGCTTACCCCGACGCCGAATCGCTGCTGGCGTAGGAAGAACTGGACTTTGTGGATGTGGTCACGCGTCCGGCCACGCATCTTCCTTATGTCCGGCTGTTCACCGCCCGCGGCATTCCCCTGATCTGCCAGAAGCCGATGGCCATGGATATGGACGAAGCAAGGGAGATTGTGGCGATAGCGGAACGAACCCGGGTGCCGCTGATGTTCCATGAGAACTGGCGCTGGCAGCCATGGTACCGGGAAACCAGGCGGCTGCTGGGGGAAGGGGCCGTGGGCCAGGTTCTGGCGTACAGCTTCCGGTTCCGCAGGGGCGATGGCCTGGGTCCCGCGCCTTTCCCCGCGCAACCCTACTTCAAGGACATGCCACGGCTGCTGATCTACGAAGCGGTGGTGCATCCCATTGACACTTCGCGCTTCCTGTTCGGCGAGATCCGTGAAATTACAGCGCGCATTCACCGCGCAAATCCGGTCATCGCCGGGGAAGACCGCTGCGTTCTGATTCAGGGCCATGACCGCGGGATGCTGGGCGTCATCGACGGCCACCGCTACCGCGACGCCATTCCGGACGGGCCGGCCATGGGCGATGTGTGGATCGAAGGGGATGCGGCCGCGCTATGGGTTGGCGCCAACGGCGAGATCCGGCTGGAGGGCCGCACCATCTGGACGCCCGGCAATCTGCCCGGCTACAAGGGCGACAGCGTGCTTGCCACGCAGCGCCATTTCATTGACTGCCTGCGCACCGGCGCGCCCTTTGAATCATCGGCTACCGACTACATCCGCACCTTCACAGCGGTGGATGCGGCCTACGAAAGCGCCGCCCAGGGACGCACCATCACAATCAACTACTGAACTACCCCCGTTGAAGTCGTTCTCCGATTGACCTACAATAGCGGCCCGCATGTAAACCAACACGGCGGCCGCGGGCGGGCCCGTCAGCGATGAAGCCAAAGGTGATAAATTGGTAAGCCAAAGAGGTTGCCCACTATGAGGAAGCAGCTTGTCCTTGTCCTTGGGATTTGCGCGGGTCTGGGATTTGCACAGACGGGGAATGGGATTCTGGCGGAGGCGCGCACGATGGAAGCGCGCGGGGATGCCGCCGGGGCCAAGGCATTCCTGCAGCGCGCGGCGGCGGAACGGCCGAACGATCCTGTCACCCTTTCGGCCTGGGCGGAATTCTTAAATAATCACGGCGATCCCGCGGCGCGTCAGGCCTACAACCGGCTGCTGCCCCTGGTGAGCGGCAATCAGAAGGCCTCAGTGGCCCGGCAGCTGGTGATGCTCGATCTGATCGCGGGCGACGAGACCGCGGCCCGCAAGAGCCTGGACGCATACCGGCAAGCCGGCGGCGCCGGGCTCAGCTTGCCCCAGGCGGCCCCGGGAGCGGCCCCAAAACGGCAGACCAGCATCGTGGAAATCCCCGGGCCGATCCGTTCGTTTTCCCGGATGGCGGCGTTGTCCCCTGACCTTGGGCCTGAGGATATCCTCGGGGCGCTGGCGCGCAACGTGGTGACCAACGGCTACCAGGCGGCGAGTTCCAGTGAGGCATTGGATCAGACGGAGTATCTCAAACTGGTAGTGCGCTATCTGTCGCAGGCGCGCGAGCTCACCAAACTCGCCGGCGAATCGAAGGTTCTGAAGATCGAAACATGCGAGTCGACCCAGACCGGCGATCTGCTGCGGGTGCTGGGCTACCGGATGCGCGGCGGCTGCGGAAGCGAAGTGGTGCTGGAAACGGTAAACGCCTCGCGGGCTTTTCTGACAATTGACTCCGGTTTCCCGCTGGCGGAACTGGAGCAGGCGCTGCGAACCAACCGCCCGTTTGTTTACGACTACAAGCCGACGCAGGTGCCGGTGCTGTACACGCCGGACTACTGGGCTTCGGCGAAGGAAAAGGAGAAGGGCGAGTTTCTCGATACATTCCTGGGCGACCCGGCGCTGTGCCGGCTCTACCTGGCGCTATCGAAAATGGACACCCACACCGCCGAGGAGTTGCGCAAGGCGATCCCGGTGCAGCGCATCAAGGCTTTCGCGCACGTGCTGGATTTCTTTGGCGCGATGCTGCAGATCAAAGACGGCAAGGTTCCGGTGCCGGGCGGGCAGCGGGCCACGCCGGCGTGGACCGAACTGGCGGGCGCGCCGCCCGATCAGGGCGCCGCGTTTATCGAGAAACTGGTGGCGCGGGACGACGGCTGGCTGGCCAGCTACTTCGATTCGCTGGCGCGGATCCATGGACCGCTGGAAACCTACCTGACCGATCCGAACCGGCTGAAGCGCTACTACAACGCGCTGCGGGGAAAGATCACCAGTCCCGGGCCGGCACGGCCGGTGTTTCGCGCTAACACGGAACTGATGCTGCTGACGACGCGCATGCGGCTGGACGCCGATGGCAAGCCGCACCTGCCTGGTGGAGTGGAGGTTTGGAAGGACCTGTTCATCAAACATCCGCATGGCAAGTACGACGGCAAGCTGACCAAGGCGGCCAACGGCTGGAAAGAGGCGGACGATGTGATTGAAGCGCTGTTCGCGCTCTGCCGGAAAGCGGTGGAGAACGAGCCGCTGAAGCTCTACATGTCGCTCACCGACATCAACCGCCGCCGGCCCAAGCCGTTGGAATTGGCGACGGTGGACCGGCTGATGCGGGAGTTCAGGTCTTTTGGATCGCAATACCCGATTTTTGCCGAGGTGGCGGAGCTTTCCGACAAAACGATCCTGCAATACCTGGACACGGCGCAGGCGATTCTGAAGATACGCGACCAGTCGCTGCGCTCTGACACGGCCGGTATCGCGCAATCGCTGGTGGGCATCTGGCAGATATTGCTGCGCCAGGAGTCGATCAAGCGGGCGAACGCCGACCCGGTGCTGGCGGCGCTGCTCGATTCCTTCGTCAAGGTGAAAGACCGCGGGGAGTTATTCGACGCCGGACGCGCGGGCGTACAACTGCTGCTGAAGGAAACGGGGGCGCCGGCGAACGTGAATCCGCAGGACCGCATGCTGGACCTGCTGGCGGGCTCGGCAACGCCGTCCGATCAGGAATCGCACCGCCAGATCGTGCAGGACATGATCCGCATCTTCGAAACCCAGAAGCTGCCGTCGCTGAAGCTGCTGTTCGATATCGCCGATCACGCGGTGGCGATTCCCAAGGGCGAGAAGCTGAACGCGTCGCTGTTGAACCGGCTTCAGAGCCGTTTATCGGAAATCCAGGTGCCGCGCGCGTCGCTGAGCACGGTGGAGAAAAACTCACTGGCTTTCGGCTACTGGACGGAGCGGCACATTGACGCCGAACGGAAGTTCAACGTACGGTCGCAGTTTGAGAAAGCGGGCGCGGATCCGGCGAAGCTGGCCGATATCCGGGGCAACATGGCGGCCCTGCTACGCGACACGCTGGTGGGTTTGAACTATGTGCACTATGCGCCGCCGGGCGCACAGATCCTGCACACCAATCCGGTCTTTGTGCGCAGCCACGATTTCCTGGGTTTGCAAGGGTCGCCGCAAACCTGGCGGTCGACAGAAGTGTTTGGCACGGGCTGGCCTTCGAGCGCGGGCGGACGGCTGGTGGGGTCGCTTGTGGGGCTGCCCTACGCGCTGGCCGAAGCCGAGCAGAACTTCCTGATACCGAGCCGGGAACAGGCGCTGATCTGGGGAGACCTGGTGCCGCAGATGATCGTGATGGCGAAGGTGCCGCGCTTCTGGAACGTCACTTCGCAGCAGTTGCACTGGGTTGGCCTGCACATGCGTTATGCCGAATCGTTGATGGCAGAGGCGTTGCTGGATCCGGCGCGGCGCAAGCCTGTGCTGGAATCGCTTGAACGGCGCGCCGTGCCGGCGCGTGTGCGGCGGATCGAAGAGTTGATGGGTGAAGGCGATCTGCGCTCGGCGCTGGAGTTGGCCACACCGGCGGAGATGTTTCTGCTGGCCGCCGACATGAACCAGTCCGAGCCGCGGGCCAGGGGGCCGATGATCGATGAGATCCGGCGGCTTGCGACCGAGGCGCCGGAGAAGGCGAACTACGCGGCGATCTCACGCGCCTTCGGCACTCCCAAGCCGACGCTGGCGCACAGCTACCATCCGGAGCTCCTCAATCTGCGCACGTTCCCGACGCTGATGGGCTACTCCAGCCGGATCATGGCCGAGAGTTGGGAGTCGAACCTGCTCTATTACGCGGCGCTGGCCGATGAAGTGCACTTGCGGCCTTCCCAACTGAACGTGCTGATTCCGGAGTGGACGCAGAAGACGGTGGAGCGGATCTTCGCCACGCACCTGGAGGACTGGCCTGCGCTGCTGCGTTCATTGCGAACCATCGGGACGAGCGTCCGCGAGCAGGCCGGCAAGGGCGGCCAGATTTCCGCAAGAGCGCTAGAATAGCGAAAAACGAAGGAGACCGAACACGAATGCGCAGGGTATTGTTTCTCGGAATGGTCGTTGCAACGTTGACCGGCGCGGTGCTCCTATGGGCACAGAATCCACCCCCAGCGCCGGCACAGGCTGACGACCGGCCCACGTTCCGCGTCAAGGTGGACATGGTGGTGCTGAGCTTTCAGGTCACCGACAACAAGGGGCGCTACATCAACGGGCTGAAGCCCGGCGATTTCCGCATCCTGGAAGACGGCATCGTGCAGAAGATGAACACCTTTGCCGAGGGCAACAAAGCGCCGCTGCAAATGATGGAGGACGGCACGGCGAAGCCGATGGTGATCAATCCCGAGGAGCGGGAGAAGGGCCAGTCGGCGGACGCCTTCGTGGGAACGAACGTGTTTGTGCTGTTCGACACGAGCAATTACATGTACCGGGGCTTCGTGTACGCTTCGGACGCCATCGCGGACTTTATCCGCGGGTTGGACAGAGCGGATTCGGTGGCGGTCTACACGTTCTCACGCAACCTGTCGCGAGCGGCCGGGCTGGCCAAGGATCACAACGACGCGATTTCCGGGTTGCGCAAAGCCGTTGCCGGGGACGACGCGGCGCTCTATAACGCGCTGCTGCTCACCCTGCGCGACGCCGACAAGGTTCCAGGCCGAAAAGTGGTGATCGTTTTCTCCAACGGGCCCGACAACGCAAGCATGGTGGCGCCGGACGATGTGCGCGCGGTGGCCGAGGACGCGGGCATTCCGATCTACGTCATCTCGACGAACGACGCCAGCAAGGATCCGGTGTC
>JANRLE010000258.1:0-1859 GCA_033762895.1 Bryobacteraceae bacterium
GGCGTTTGCCGCCGCCATGTTGCGCGCCATCAGGCAGGCATCGCCAAACGCCGATGACCCGTACCGTTTGCGCTCCTCCGCTTTCAGATCAAAGATGCCGGCCACCAGCGGCGACTTGATCATCGTCTCGGCGCCCTTGGAGAAGGCCGCCCACTCTTCGAACAGTTTCGGAGCCCCCTGCGCCTGCCGCGAAGTATCGAACGAATACAGAAAATCCAGGCGCCGGTTGAACCGCTCCTTGTAGTCTTCCGAAAGTAGGAATGGCATGTTGCCGCTCTTGCGCAGATCCAGGGTAAGCGGGGCCGTGTTACTACGCAGGGACCCTTCGCGGATCAGCGTTCCGTTCACCGCGCCGGCCGGGAAGTTCATCGACACGAACGGCGGCAGGAAGTCCGATGGCGTCACCTTCGACAGCATTTCGTACGCAATCACCGAACCGATGGACGGCAGTTCCTTCGCCCGGGCGGCATTGAACTGATGCCCCACCTGCAGGTAATATTGCGCCAGGTTGTGAAACGTCTCCCACGCCGACATGCTGCGCACAACCGCCACATCGTCCAATACCTCCGCGGTCCGGCCCAACAGGCCATACGGCCATTTGATACCCAGCTTATGCGTGCGCGCGTCCAGATCCTGCGGCGTGAACCGGTAGTCCTTGTAGTCAAACGTGTCCATCTGCGAAGGACCGCCGACGAGGTTCAGGAAAATGACGCAATCGGCGCTTGCCCGCGGCGTCACCTTTTCCCGCGCGGCGGCTTTCAACGGCCCGGCCAGCGGCGCCAGAGCCCCCCCGGTGATGGTTACCGCGCCGGCCTGCAACAATCTGCGCCGGGTCAATATTGGAAACAACGTGCCTTCGCTCATGCCATTACCTCTCTTATTGCAGGATGATGAAGTCGACGCGGTTGAGCAGCGCCCATAGTAAGTCTTCCGCGGCTGGTTCCTTGGCCGCGCCGGCCAGCAGGTCCAGCGCCTTCTTTTTTTCGCCGGGTTGCGGCAGCCGGCTGATGGTGGCCAGAAACAACTCGTCCACGATCTCGGCGTCCGGCCTGGCCGGCTTTGCCTTCAGCAGCGATTCCAGACGGCTGCCCTTTTGCACCTTCACCCGCTTCAGCACCAGATCGTGATTGAGCAGGCTGGCCGCCTGCACCATGCTGCTGCGGTCCGACGGCGGATCCTCGCGGTCGGTCTGCCCCCAGTCCTGCAGCAGGTTCCACAGGCCGGAATGGCTTCCCGCGAAATCCTGGTTGAAGGACGTCTCCATTACCGTTCTTACCTTGCGGTCGATGTCCTTGATCTTGAACTCTTCGTAAACGCCGGTGGCGTCTGAGATCGCGTCCCAGAACTCCTCCGCTGAAAGCCGGCGAGCATTGTGGCGGGCGAAGTAGTTGTCATAGCGCGCGTTCCACTCACCGGGAAACTCGCTCGAAAGCTGATAGGCGCTGGATCGCACGATGGTCTTCATCAGATGGCGCAAGTCGTAGTTGCTCTTGCGGAAGTCCTCAGCCAGCGCGTTGAGCAGTTCCGGGTGGCTGGGTTGCACCGTCCAGGGCGCTGGCGGAGGATTGGCGGGATCCTGCCGGTCAAGGTCGAAACCGAAGGGCGGATCCACGATTCCTCGGCCCATCAGTTCCGCCCAGAAAAGGTTGACGGCCGCGCGCGCGAACTGCGGATGCGATGTAAGTTGTTGCGCGTACGCCTCCCGCTCGCTTAAGCCCGGCTTGCCATCGTATTTCTCGCCGGTCAGCACGAATGTCGGAGTAACGTCGGCCTGATAACGCGGGAGCCGCACGATACTCTTCGTGGTTACGTCGTAACCCTTGGCGCTATCGTTAACCCGGAACTCCGGAATCCGCCCG
>JANRLE010000259.1:0-18269 GCA_033762895.1 Bryobacteraceae bacterium
AAGTTCGGGACGTATCACCGGGATTCGACGACGGGGTTGGATTATGCGGTGAACCGGTATTATTCGACGCAGTCGGCTCGGTTCTTGACGGCGGATCCGTATCGCGCGAGTGGGCGCCCAAAGAGTCCAGGAAGTTGGAACCAATACACCTATGTCAGATCCGATCCGCAGAATCTGGTAGATCCGGACGGCCTTGAACCAGCCAGCCTGATGCAAGATTTCCTCATCGGCACGTTTGCTCCGGTCAATAGCCCGGGGGGCGGCGGCTGGCCCTCGATCGTGGTGGATGTTTGGGGTCTGCCCTGGTGGATGCCTTTCCCGGTAGGACTGCCGGGAATCGCCGGACCTGACACGAAGCCCAAATGGGAAGATGTCTTCAAGGATTGCTTCGAGGTTCACGAAAAGAACGCGGACGAGGCGCGCGAGCGATATTACGAGGAGGGCGAGAGGAAGGTCCAGGCGGCTATCGCAACGGGCTTTTGGACCGGCTGGAAATTGGGTAAGTCGCAGGGGCCACTAAATGGAGTGGTGGCCGGGATGGCTGCAGCCTCGGCCTCCGCGGCGGCTACGGCGGCCACGGTATGGAACGGAAGGAGAACGTACGACCGCGAAATTTATGGCCCGGCCCTCGATCGGGCTACTGAACACTGCCGGAAACAAGCCGACATCATAACTGGGAGGTAGCGTGGCCCCAAACATTTTTCGCACTAAGTTTCCTCTCTTGTTCTGGAGGCTTCTCCTCAACCTGGGACTACCGCTGACTACGGTGATGTGGGCTGGCTTCTCCGACCTGACGTTTCGCAGCCTTCTGTTTGAGTTCGTTAGCGCTGGAATCGGTAGCAGCTTGATTGCTACTGTGTTGTTCAGGTTGATCGGACTAACCCGCCTCGGCTCGCAGAATGATCGGCCAGAATAGGCCCGAACGGAGATGGTTACTGAGGGCCTTGGGAATGGGCTGCTGTATCTCCCCTCGCTGGCGAACCCGGCGGACTACGAAGTGCGCACCAAGCCGCGGTTCAACTCCTCGGGCGGCACCTATGTGACGTTCATCCGCGCCAGCAATGATGAACTGCCGGGCAATCAGGGCACCTGGTATATGCGGCGGAGGTGCAGAATCCGACGTTCAGCAGTGCGCCGGAGAGCCCGTGCACGTCGACTTTCGTGCTGTGAGATAATCGGCTATTACTTCCGCGGCACATGGTCGGCCGGATCGTAGTCCGGGTTTCAGTGACCTTTGACGCCTCGGGTGTCAGCCGTACAACAATTCCAACAGTAGAGTTCAACAGTTGCCGTCAACGCGTGTCGATCGTACACAACGCGCGCGGCGAGGGCACTGTTTCAGCGGTGCGAGGTCGCATCACAGGGTGTTCGGTGAGCGAGGACTGGTGGGTTCGGGCCATGCCGATGTCAGATGTCAGCATCGGCCCCTCCCGGTACGAGGGAATTCTCGATGAAGCCGGGAATTTCGAACTGATAGCCGTGATGCCTGGCATTCGACACTTCCTGGTGATTGGAAAGGGGCGCACGCCGCTGAAGGCTATCGGATTTGATGTCTCCGAAGGCGGCTCTACCGATCTTGGATCTCTGGACCTGTGAGAGACTTGCCCGAAAGACGGAACTCAAAGAGTGTGAATTTCCGTGAGTTTCCGGCAAGCGTGCGTGAAATGGAAGTGTGCGGCTGATAGCTTGAAATCGAAGGAGAAGCCCCCACCCCGGGGCAGCACCCGCCGGGATGGTGATACAGTAACGGTCATTGAGGTCTCCAATGAAAACGCTTCTGCTCTCGCTGATCGCCTCCGCCCTGCTCGCCCAGAATTCGGGCATTCAGGGGCTGATCATCGACCCATCCGGCGCCGCCGTCCCCGACGTCACCGTACGCGCCGTCAACGTGGCCACCGGTGTCGCCACCACCGTCAAATCGAACGAGCGTGGTCTCTACTCGGCGCCCTTTCTCCCCCAAGGCACCTACCGGATCACCGCCGAGAAGGAAGGTTTCAGCCCCGTCACGCGCGACAACCTGAAACTGGACGTCGAACAGACGGCCCGCCTCGATTTTGAACTGAAGGTCGGCAGCGTCGCCGAAACCGTGGAAGTCTCAGCCGCCGCCGTGCTGCTGGAATCCGAGACCACCGCGGTTGGCCAGGTGATCGAAAACAAACGCATCGTCGAAATGCCGCTGAATCTGCGCAACTATCTGGAACTGGCCAAATTCGCCGTCGGTGTGCTGCCCGGCCGCACGCTCGGCCGCGGCTCGCGTACCGGCGGTGAGGATGGCACAGAAGGGGGCTTTGTCGCCCTCGGGCAACATGCCTATCAGACGAACGTGCTACTCGATGGCGTCGACAATTCCTCGCGCGCCTCGGGTGGTCCGCTCGGTTTCCAGGCGCAGGCGGTGAAGCCGCCGGTGGACGCCGTTGCCGAGTTCAAAGTCGTCACCAACAACAACTCCGCCGAGTACGGCTATCGCGTCGGCGGCAAGGTGCTGGTCTCCACGCGTTCGGGCACCAACGCCATCCATGGCTCCCTCTACGAATTCCTGCGCAATGAGAAGTTCGACGGCGCCAACTTTTTCGCCAACCGTTCCGGCGCCCGCAAGCCCACCCTCCGGCAGAATCAGTTCGGCGGAACCATCGGCGGCCCGGTGATCAAGAACCGCACCTTCTATTTCTTCTCTTATCAGGGGACGCGCATTCGCCGCGGCCGCAGTTTCCTGGCAACCGTGCCCAGCGAAAGCGCCCGCAACGGAGATTTTTCGCGGGAAGGGCCGCGCCGCGACTCGATTTTCGATCCGCTTACCACCACCGGAACGGGCGCCGCCGTGGTCCGCCAGCCATTTGCCAACGCGCGCATTCCCGCCAGCCGCTTCGATCCCGTGGTGGTCCCCATCGCCGCCAACTATCCGCTGCCCAACATCGCAGGGCGTGAGTTTCTGCCGAATAACCACTTCTTCGCGCCAACCGATGTCGATGACTCCAACCAATACGACATCCGCGTCGATCACAACCTCTCGGACAAGGACCGCATCTTCGGACGCTGGAGCATTCGCCGCGACAATAAACTCCAGAACGGCCCGCTGCCGCAGTCGGCGCAGGGTGGCGGACTGGGACAGACCATCGATCTGCCGGGAGACAATTGGGTGGGAAGCTGGACCCGTTCCATCTCGCCTACCGTCTACAACGAAGCCCGCTTCGGTTACACGCACTTTCCAACCCGCTTCGACATTCTCGACACCGAGAACTTGAACAAGAAGTACGGGATCAAGGGTGCTCCGGGCGATGGCTTCAACGACGGGCTGGACCACGGACTCGCGCGATTTACGCCAGCCGACTATGGCGAAATCGGATCCCGCAGTTTCTGGCCCAATAACAACTTCCTCGACAATATCCAGTTCAATGACAATTTACTGATCCAGCGTGGCAGCCACGCCATCAAGGCCGGAATGGAGTATCGCAGGTCCATGGTCTTCCGCGAAGCGTCTCGATTCCGCCGCGGGCAGTTTGCGTTCAACCGTATCTTCACGGTGCAAAACCCCAACGTCGCCGCCAGCCGCGCCGCCACGGGGAATGGCTTTGCCGACATGCTGATGGGCATGGCCAGCGGCACGACGGTGGGCAACCAGAACGGTGAGGACATTTACAATCCCTATTGGGGTTTTTATCTATTGGACGATTGGAAGATCTCCCGCAATCTTACGCTCAACATCGGCGTGCGTTGGGAGTTTTTCCATCCCGGCTATTTCCCGTTCGGTGAGAAACTGGGCCGCGGCGGCGTTAGCCGCTTCCTCACCGAGTTCAACGTTGCTCCTAGCGATGCCCGGTATGAGACCTTCGTCCGGCCCTCGGGCGCCAGGGACTGCGGCTGTACCCAGGATCTGAACAACTTCGCGCCGCGCATCGGCCTGGCGTACAAGCTGAATGACCGCACCGTGCTCCGCAGCGGCTTCGGGCTTTTCTACGGGGAGGCCGACAATACAGGCAGTGAAAGCGCCCGCTTTGGCAACATCACGCCGGATTTCACCGAAGTGAATCTGCCCACCTTCGACAACATCACGCCGTCTACCCTGGTGCGCAACGGATTTGTGCCGGTGCAGCTTCCCGCCGCCACCCCGGTGGCCAACACCGGCCTTCTGGTTTCCAAGGACGCCTATCCGAACCAGTACGTGTCGCAGTGGTTCTTTGACATTCAGCGTGAATTCGGCGACATGATTTTCGCCGTCGGCTACCAGGGCGCAAAAGGCACGCAGCTTTTCGCCTCACGCAACATCAACAACGGCGGGCCGCACCCGTCGATTCCCGAAGTGCGCCGCCGGGTCCGGCCGACGTGGAGCGGCGTCAGCCTGCGCGACACCGGCGCCAATTCGCTCTACAATGCCATGACGGCGAAAGCCGAGAAGCGCTTCTCCAAGGGGCTGACGTTCGTCACTTCCTATACCTGGTCCAAGAACATCGATCAGGCCAATGAGAATCTGAATGAAGGCGCCTCGGGCCGCGCGAGTGAATACAACCTCAGCGCCGAGCGCGGTCTGTCGGATCTCGACCGCCGGCACAACTTCGTGACCAGCTTCACCTACGAGCTTCCCTTTGGCCGCGGGCGCGGCATGGGCGCAAACTGGAACGCCGTGGCTGATGCGGTTCTCGGCGGATGGCAGGTCGGCGGGATTCTTTCGCTACGTTCGGGCTTCCCGTTCGATATCAGCTACCCCGGCGATCCTCAAAACTCGGGCACACGCAACCGCGGCAACCGTATTGCCTCCGGCAAACTCGAGGATCGCACCATCGACCGCTGGTTTGACCAGTTCGCTTTTGTCGCCAGCGACCCGGGCGTGATCGGCAATACCGGCCGCAATATCCTCACCGGACCAAACTCGCGCAATTTCGATCTCATTCTCGGAAAGCGCTTCACCATGCCGTGGGAAGGACACGCCATCCAGTTCCGCATGGAGTCCTTCAACCTGACCAATACGCCGACCTTCGGTCAACCGAACTCCGGACTGCGCGGCCCGGCCACGGCAACCATCACCCAGGCCGACGAGCCGAGGCGCATCCAGTTCGCGCTGAAGTACACATTCTGAGCGCCTCACGCCGTCACGCGCTCGATCGTTTCGAATAAACGCTCCGGGTCAATCGGCTTGCTGACGTATCCGTCCATTCCGCGCGCCAGGCAAGCCGCTTCGTCCTCCTTCATGGCGTTGGCCGTCAGGGCAATGATGGGCAGATGGCGGTTGGTGGCCTTTTCGCCGTCCCGAATCCGCGCCACCGCCTCAAACCCGTCCATCACGGGCATCTGAATATCCATCAGCACGACGTCGAATTCGGCGCGTTCCAGCGCGGCCAGCGCTTCGGCGCCATTGCCCGCGATGGTGACCTCGTGGCCTCTCCTGCGCAGCAGGCCGCGGGCCAGACGCTGATTCACCAGATTGTCCTCGGCCACCAGCACGCGCAGCGCGCCGGGTCCGTCCGGCATCAGTTCCACCGCGGGGGGCCCAAGCGCAGGGGGCCGGCGGACAAACAGTTCCTCGAGATCAGAGGCGCAAACCGGCTTGGTGAGGCAGTGTGCTACGCCCTGCGCCAGGGCCTGTTGCCGCAGCGTCTGCGTACGCACCGAACGCACCATCAGCACCACGCGATCGGCCACCATGTTCAACTGCATTTCCCGCGCCGCCGTCAACACATCGCAACAGGACAGGTGGCCGTCCAGCAGAACAAGGTCGAACGGGCCGTCGGAACGAACCCACGCCAATGCTTCCTGCCGGCCGCGCGCAGCATAGACTTTTGCTCCCCATTGCTCCAGTTGCGCCTCCAGCAGGTCGCGGCTGTGATCATGCGCTTCCACCAGCAGCACCCTCACACCCGCGGCGGGCAGCGTTGCCACCGCGGCGCCCGCATCAAGCGCCATGCCGAACCGCAGCGTGAAGGTGAACTCGCTGCCTTGCCCGGGGGTGCTTTGCACCGCGATGTTGCCGCCCATCAGGTGCGCAAGCTGCTGGGAAATGGTGAGGCCCAGTCCGGTGCCTCCGTAGCGGCGTGAGATGGAGCCATCGGCCTGCGTGAAGGAATCGAAGATCGTCTTACACCGGTCGGCCGGGATGCCGATGCCCGTATCGCGCACCGCGAACGCCACGGTGATTCCCTCCATTCCCACGTTTTCCAGGCTCACGCGCAGTGCGATCTCGCCGCGGTGGGTGAATTTCACGGCATTGCCCAGCAGGTTGAGCAGCACCTGGCGTACGCGGCTTGCGTCGCCCAACAGCCTGGCCGGAATCGCCCGATCGATGGAGAAGGTGAGGTCCAGGCCGCGCTCATGGGCCCGTAGCGCGATCACACGGGCCACCTCCTCCACCATATCGCGCAGCAGGAACGGGGCTTCCTCGATCACCAGTTTGCCGGCTTCCACGCGGGAAAAATCCAGGATGTCGTTGATCACCGTAAGCAGAGCGTCGGCCGAGCTTTTCACCATCGTCAGATTCTTCCGCTGCTCGGCATCGAGTTCGGTGTCCAGTGTCAGCAGCGTCAGGCCGATGATGCCGTTCATCGGCGTGCGAATCTCGTGGCTCATATTGGCAAGAAACTCGCTCTTCATACGGGCGGCGTGTTCGGCCTTCTCCTTGGCCCGCTGAAGTTCCCGGTTCAGCAGCGCCTGATCGGAGGCGCGGGACGCCAGTTGGCGGCGAAGATCCGCGGTTTCTTCCTCCCTCATCCGCTCCCTGGCGCCCACTGCGGCCATCAGATGGTTGAAGGCGGCGCCCAGATCTCCCGCCCATCCGCCCTCCGCTACACGCACCGCAAAATCACCGCTATCGGCCACGTGTCCTGCTGCCGAGGCGAGTTCGCGAACCGGCCGCGCCGCCGCCTCGGCCAGCTTCCACAGCACAAGGCCGCTCAATAGAATCACCAGGCCGGTAGCGGAAAACGCCATTGCCGACAACGTGAGCAACTCCTGGTTGAGCCAGGCGCGATCCAACTTGACATAGGCCATTCCTCCGCCGCTCCTGCGCGGCCGAAACACCTCAATGGCGGTGCCGGAAATGCCGATGCCGGGCCGTCCGGGCTTTGCCGGAAGCGATACGCCGGGCGCGAATTCCCGGTAGGCGGCAATGCGCCCATCGGCGCCGTACACCGCCATCACACGCAGATGCCTGCTGCCGCTGTATGCCTCAAACGGCGGGGTTTGGCTTCCGAGCGAGGCCAGGCTTTCAGCCACGTCCGAGGCTTCGCGCTCCAACTGCGCACCCGCGCGCAAGTGTGCATAGGCTACGAATCCGGCGCACAACAGCAGTTGCGCCGCCGCCGCTCCCGCGAAAGCGATTACGGGCAAGCCCGCCAGACTGGGACGCCGAACCGGCAAAGTCCTCCTTGAAGGCCATATCGGTCCGGCAAAGGTTATTCGTAGCGAAGTGCTTCGGCGGGAAGGATTCTTGATGCGTTGTGGGCCGGATAGAGCGTCGCCAGAAGGCTTACGCCCATTGCCACCGCCGTCACCCAGATTCCATCAGACCAACGTGATTCAAACGGCAGGTAGCTGAGCGAGTATACCTGCTCATCCATGCGCAGCCAGCGGTAATGATCGGCGAAATAGCTCAGCGTGTAGCCAAGCACCAGCCCGATCACCACGCCCGCCGCCCCGATGATCAGTCCCTGGCAGACGAAAATTCGCCGGATCTGGCCGGCGCGCGCCCCCATGCTCAGCAGCAGTGCGATGTCGCGGTGCTTCTCCATCACCATCATCGTCAGCGAGATGAGTATGTTCAGCGCCGCCACCAACTGGATCAGCGATATCACCAGCAACACCATTGTCCGCTCAATCTTCAGCGCGTTCAAAAGGTCGCGGTTCTGTTCCATCCAGTGCGTGGCCGCCAATTCCGGCCCCACGATTTTTTCCGCCGCCGCCGCCACTTCGGCCGCCTTGCCGATCTCGGAAAGATGCAGTTCGATGGAATTGGCCACGTCACTGACGCCCAACACCTGCTGCACATTCGTCATCGTCGAAAAGGCCCAGAACGCGTCCAGATCATAGAAATCCGAGCGGAAGATCCCCACCACGCGAAACTGAAAATAGGCCGGCTTCATGCCGATGGGCGTCATCTCACCCTGCGGGCTGATGACCGTCACACGGCTGTGCAGCATCACGCCCGCCGATTGCGCCAGACGCGCGCCGATGATCAACCCGGGAACCGGGCCGCCCTTGGCCAGTTCCTCAATGGAGCCTTCCTTCAAGGTCCGCTGCAGGCTGGCGCGATGGCCGGGCGAGCTGAGATCCACGCCTTTCAGCACGCCGCCCGCGCCCTGTCTTCCCGAATAGAACACCGTGCCGTAAAGCACCGGCGCCGAAGAAACAACATAGGGAAGTTTCGCCAGCTTCTGTGTGATCTCGCGCCAGTCCCTGATCCCTTCGCCCGGCTCCTTTTCGAGAATGCTGACATGCGCGGTGGCCCCCAGCAGGGTGCGCTGCATCATGCCCCGGTAGCCGTTGGTGACGGCCAGCGCGATGATCAGCGCCATTACGCCAGCGGCCACGCCGGCGATGGAGATCACCGTCACGATGGAAATCACGGTCTGTTTCCTGGCCGCGCGCAGGTAGCGCAGGGCCACGAAGAATTCAAAGCGCCCGCTCCTCACGACTCAAGATTCCGAAGCTGCTCAGCAATTCCGATCGGCCCTTCGGGACGCAGCAGCGGGAACAGAATTACATCGCGGATGGACTTCTGGCCGGTCAGCAGCATCGTCAGCCGGTCAATGCCGATGCCCTCGCCGCCCGTGGGCGGCATGCCATAGCTGAGAGCGCGGATGTAGTCCTCGTCCATCTGATGGGCTTCATCATCGCCACGCTCGCGCATGCCAAGCTGCGATTCAAACCGCCGCCGCTGCTCCTGCGGATCGTTCAACTCGGTGTAGGCGTTGCCGATCTCCATGCCGCCGGCGATGATTTCAAAGCGATCCACCACGGCCGGGTCCTCGGCGTTGGCCTTGGCCAGGGGTGAGGTTTCCACCGGGAACTCGTAGATGATTGTGGGCTGGATGAGTTGTTCTTCGGCGTGGCGCTCGAACAGGTCCACCAGCCGCTCGCCGGATGAGGTTTTTGAGCTGTGCCTCGCCAGCCACTCGGGGTCGCGGATGTTGTCGAGCGACGGCTTGCCGCCGTCCTTCCAGAATTCCGCCACCGCCTCGCGCATCGTGAAGCGCTGGATGTTGGAGAAGTCCAGTTGATGTCCGCTCCACTCCACCACGGCCGAGCCGGTGGCGTCGATCGCGGTCTGGCGCAGCAATTCAACGGAGAAGTCCATCAGGCCTTTGTAGTCGGTGTAGGCCTGATAAAACTCCAGCATGGTGAACTCCGGGTTGTGGCGCGTGGAGACACCTTCGTTGCGGAAGTTGCGGTTGATCTCGTAGACGCGGTCCATGCCGCCGACGATCAGCCGCTTCAGATACAGCTCCGGGGCGATGCGCAGGTAAAGGTCGACATCAAGCGTGTTGTGATGCGTGACGAAAGGGCGCGCCGCCGCGCCGCCATAGAGCGGCTGCATCATCGGCGTTTCCACTTCGATGAACCCGCGCGTGTCAAGCTGGCGCCGCAGGGAACTGATGATCTTTGCCCTGGTGTGGAACGTCTTCATCACGTCCGGATTGGCGATCAGATCCAGATACCGCTGCCGGTAGCGCGTTTCCACGTCTTCCAGCCCATGCCACTTCTCCGGCATGTTGAGCAGCGTCTTGGAGAGAAACGTCACCTGTTCAGCGTGGATGCTCAACTCGCCGGCCTTGGTGCGAAACAGGTAGCCCGTCACACCGATGATGTCGCCGAGGTCCAGAAGCTGGTAAATTCCAAACGAGTTTTCCGGAACGGCATCCTTGCGCACGTAAATCTGCAGCTTCTCTCCAAGCTGCAGCAGGTGGGCGAAGCCGGCCTTTCCCATGCGGCGTACGGTTTGTACGCGGCCGCAGATGCGCACCGGGATGCGCGGCTCTAATTCCTCGGCCGTTTTTGATCCGTGTTCGGACCAGATCTGGGGAATCGTGTGTGTGAAATCAAATCGCTGGCCGTAGGCCCTGGCCCCCAGCGATTCCATCTCACGGATGCGGGCGTGGCGCGCGGCCAGCAGTTCCTGTTCAAGCGACAATCGTATCTCCCTGAAAATGAATATTATAATGGTGTTTTGCTCTCGCTCTCCATAATTATCCCCGCCTACAACGAGGAAAAGCGTCTGCCATCGACGTTGGACAGGGTACTGGGATACCTGGGCGGCATACAGCTTGGATTTTTCGAAGTCCTTGTCGTCGACGACGGATCGAGTGACGGCACGGCGGATCTTGTCCGCGCCTACCAACGCCGTGCGCCTTCCATCCGGCTCATTTCCAATCCCGGCAACCGCGGCAAAGGCTACGCGGTGCGCCATGGAATGCTCGAGGCGAAGGGCGAGTGGCGTCTGTTCACTGATTCCGACCTTTCGGCGCCGATTGAGGAACTGGACAAACTGCTCGAAGCGGCGCAGCGGGAAAATGTCGCGGTCGCTTTCGGATCACGCGCCGTGGACCGCAAATTGGTCTCTGTGCATCAATCCTGGGCCCGCGAGTTTTCCGGCCGCTTTTTCAACCTGGTGATGCGGCTTTTGACCGGCCTTCCTTATCACGATACGCAGTGCGGATTTAAGCTGTACCGGGCCGACGCAGCCGGACAGATCTTCTCGCGCCAACTGCTCAACGGCTTTGGTTTCGACGTGGAGGACCTCTACCTCGCCAAAGTGCTGGGATTCCCCGCAGTGGAGGTTGCTGTCCGGTGGGCCAACGTCGAGGGCACCCGCGTAAGTCTGGCCAGCGGCCTGCGCGCGTTCTGGGAGGTCATCCTCGTTCGGTGGAATTCTATCCGCGGACTGTATCGCAGATGACAGTTAATCTCCCTACGATTTAAGGAGATTGATTCTTATCACAAAGTAGGTACAACAAATAGTACTCTAGTGCTATTCTAGAGTTTCCGATTGCGATCCTTGCGGAGGATGTATCCGTGCTGAGAGTACGCTCTGCCACGGCCGTGATTCTATTCGCTGTTCTGTGTCTCGCCGCCGCGCAGGTGCAGGGTCAGGTGGGCGCTCCAGGCGTAACTCTGACAAAGCTGGTCCCCGACGCCGTGGATGCTGGATCCCCGGAGTTCGTCCTGACGGTATCGGGCACGGGCTTTGCCACCGCTACGGCGATTGAGTGGAACGGCGTAAGACTGACGACAACCGTCGACAGCGCTACCCAGGTGCGCGCCGTGGTTCCCGCCGCCCGCCTGCTCACCGCCGGAACTGCCAGCGTGGTGGCGCGATCAGCGGAGGGTGCGGTTTCCAATGCGCTGGGGTTCACCATCCGCGCGCTGCCGGTACCGGTGATCTCGCGGCTGGACCCCGCCAGCATCACAGCCGGGCAGCCGGCCTTCCCATTAAGCCTGTTCGGATCGAACTTCTCATCGGGAAGTGTCGCGGTATGGAATGGGACGCAGCGGCTTTCCACGCGAGTGGAATCTTCGGCCTGGGTGATCGCCGAGGTGCCGGCGTCGCTCATCCAGTCGCCCGGCGTGGCCGTGATTGTGGTGCAGAACAGTGCGGGGGTGCCGTCCTCGCCAGCCGAATTTCTCATTTACTCTCCGAGGCCGCAGATCTCTTCCCTGAGCCCGGCTACGGCTTCCACAGGCAGCGGCCCCCTCACGCTGACGGTCAACGGAGCAGGATTCGTGCCAGGAGCGGCGGTGCGGTGGAACGGGGTGGATCTGCCCACGGTTTTCGCGTCGTCTTTGCGCCTCACCGCCACCGTGGCCGCCAACCTGCTGGGCACCGCCGGCCTGGCGAGCCTCACGGTGATCAACCCGGACCGCCAGACTTCGCCGCCAGCGCAGTTCTCCGTCATCAATGCCGCTCCCACCATTAGCGGGCTCACGCCGCCGTCGATTCAGGCCGGAGCGGCCGCGTTTACGATGGGCGTGACGGGCGCCAATTTTCAGAGCGGAGCGGTGGTGCGATGGAATGGCGCCGCGCTGGTGACCACCTTCAGTTCACAGAGCCAACTTTCGGCAACGGTGCCAGCGCACCTGCTGGTATCGGCCGGAACCGCCTCAGTCACCGTATCGAACCCGGACGGACTGTCCTCCGGGGCGCTGTCGTTCAACGTCACCGCCGCCAGCCCTCAGATTACGCTGCTGGAACCCGGTTCAGCCGCCGCCGGAGGACCAGCGTTCTCACTCGCCGTGAGCGGCGCCAACTTCCGCGCCGGCGCCGTGGTGCGATGGAATGGAACGGCGCTGCCGACAACTTTCCTCTCGGCGGGTGAACTGCTTGCCAGTGTCGGAGCCGAAAGGATCGCCGCCCCCGGATCGGCATTGGTGACGGTGGCCAACCTGGACGGGCTGACCTCAGGCGCGCTCTCGTTCACCATCGGTCCGGCGCCCGCGCCGCAGCTTACGGGATTGAACCCGGTTTCGGCAACGGCGGGCGGCGGCGCATTCACGCTGCAGGTGAACGGCGCAAACTTCCGCAACGGCTCCGTTGTGCAGTGGAACGGAACTCCGCTGGTGACCACGTTCTCAAACGCGAATCAGTTGGCGGCGAGCGTCACTGCCGCGCTGATCGCCAATGCCGGGGCGGCCAGTGTGATTGTCGTCAATCCCGACGGCCAGTCCTCGCAGCCGCTCAATTTCGCCATCAGTTCTCCCGCGCCCCAGATCAGCGGACTGAATCCACCATCCGTGCAGGCCGGAGGAGCCACGTTTTCCCTTACCGTGAATGGCGCCAACTTCCAAAACGGCGCCGTGGTCCGCTGGAATGGTTCGGCGCTGTCAACGACCTTCCTGGGGCAGAATCAGTTGGCCGCCAATGTAACTTCGGCGCTGATTCTCAATGCCGGCGCGGCAAGCGTCACGGTGACGAATCCCGATGGACAGACCTCGCTTTCCGCCACCTTTACCATCGCTCCGCCCGGCCCCCAAATCACCAGCCTGAATCCTTCCTCGGCCATTGCCGGCGGCACGGGATTCACGCTCGTGGTGACGGGCGCGAATTTCCTGAACACGGCGGTGGTGCAGTGGAATGGCGCGGCCCTTCCCACCACCTTCAATTCGGCCAGTCAATTGACGGCAGCCGTCGCCTCGCAACTGATCGCCAATCCCGGATCTTCCACTGTCACCGTGGCCAATCCCGATGGGCAGACCGCGACCCCGGCCGCTTTTACCATTTCCGCGCCTGCTCCGCAGATCATCAGCCTGAACCCATCCTCGGCGGCCGCGGGGTCGGCGGCGTTTGCCATGACCGTCAATGGTCTCAACTTCCGGTCCGGGGCGGTGGTGCGCTGGAACGAAACCGCGCTGGTCACCAGCGTTTTGTCGCCCGGGCAGTTGACGGCGAACGTAGGGGCGTCTCTGGTTGCGAACGCCGGATCGGCGGCGATCAGCGTGGCCAATTCCGACGGGCAGGCATCACAGTCGCTGCCGTTCACCATCACGGCGCTTGCCCCCCAGATTAACAGCCTTAGTCCTTCCTCCGCCCTGGCCGGCGGCGCGGCGTTCGTGATGACCATCGCCGGGTCGAATTTCCGGTCCGGAGCCACCGCGCAGTGGAACGGAACGGCGCTGGCCACCAATGTGCTGTCGGCGACGCAGTTGACCGCCAATGTGACGGCGGCGCAGATCGCCAATCCCGGTCCGGTGAGCGTCGTGGTGGCAAATACTGATGGCCCCCCGTCACAGCCCGCCACGTTTACCGTCACCGCGCCGGCGCCCCAGATTACCGGCCTCAGCCCGTCGTCTGCGGTGGCTGGCGGCGCGGCTTTCGCCATGACCGTGAACGGAGCCAACTTCCGCGCCGGCGCAGTGGTGCAGTGGAACGGCACTCCTCTCGCAACGACGGTGCTTTCCGCCAGTCAGTTGTCAGCAAACGTCACGGCCGCGCTGATTGCCGGCGCCGGTTCCATCAGCATTACCGTCGCCAACACGGATGGGCAGAGTTCAGCGGCGTTCCCATTCACGGTCGCGCCTCAGCCTCCGCAACTCATCTCGCTGACGCCATCTTCGGTCCCGGCGGGCAGCGCGGCGCTCAGCCTCACCGCCTCAGGCTCTAATTTCCGCAACGGTGCGATGCTGCGGTGGAACGGCGCGGATCTTCCCACCGTTTTCGTTTCGGCAACTCAACTCACTGCCACCGTGCAGGCGAACCTGTTGGCCAGCGTGGGTACGGCCCTCCTGACGGTGGTGAACTCCGACGGGCAGTCCTCGGGCCCGCTCACGTTCTCCATCACGGTGCCGCCGCCGCAGATCACCTCTCTCAGTCCCGCATCGGCGCAGGCGGGCAGCCCGGCGTTTACGCTCGCCATCGCCGGCGCGAATTTCCAGAACGGCGCGGTTGCGCGCTGGAATACCACGCCCCTCAACACCACGTTCCTCTCGGCCGGGCAGTTGACGGCGGAAGTGCCGGCAACTCTAATCGCCACGGCCGGTACCGCCACGGTTAGCGTGACAAACGCCGACACGCAAACCTCGGGCGCCGTGCAATTTACCGTCTCACCGGCCGCCGCTCCACAGATCTCTTCGCTCAGTCCGGCGAGCGCCGTGGCCGGCAGCGCCGCCATCACGCTGGTGGTGTCCGGCGCCGGCTTCCGTAGCGGCGCGGTGTTGCGGTGGAACGACACGCCATTGGCGACGGTGTTCGGGTCCAACAGCCAGCTTTCGGCGACGGTTACAGCCGCGCTGATCGCCAGTCCTGGCTCAGCGAACCTGACTGTGCTCAATCCGGACGGACAGTCTTCAGCGCCGGTAGTGTTTCCAGTCACCGCGCCCGCCCCGCGGTTGACGTCGCTCACTCCGGCATCGGCATTCGCCGGCGGAGCCGCCTTCACAATCACGGCGCAGGGCTCGGCATTCGTTCAGGGCGCAACGTTGCGCTGGAATGGCACGCCGCTGGCGACAACATTCGTTTCCGCCTCCACCTTGACCGCGGTGGTGCCCGCCAATCTCACGGTGGCGCCGGTGGTTGCGGCTGTGGCGGTGATCAATCCGGATGGCCAGATTTCCTCGCCGGTCAACTTCACCGTCGAACTGGCGCCCCGGCCGGAGATTACGTCGTTGTCGCCCTCCACCACGCAGGCCCGTGGAGCGGCTTTTGTGATGACCGTCCAGGGGCGTAATTTTCAATCCGGTGCGGTAGTGCGGTGGAACGGCTCCGCTTTGCCAACGGTCTTCGTGTCCGCCACGCAGCTCACAGCCGACGTGGCGGCCAACCTGATCACAGCCGCCGGATCAGCCTCCATCGTGGTAGCCACTCCCGATGGGCAGCTAACCGCGCCTTCGCCGTTCGTCATCTCGGCAAGACCTCCGCGGATCAGCGCATTGTCTCCAAACTCAGCCCAGGCCACCGGACCGGCCTTCTCGATGCGGATTACCGGCTCTGATTTTGCTTCCGGCTCCACTGCCCGCTGGAACGGCACTGCACTGGCCACCACAGTTGTGTCCGACACCGAGTTGTCGGCCAATGTGCCGGCCAGCCTGATCGCTTCGCCGGGAAATGTAGCGGTGACGGTGACCAACGCCGACGGACAGGCATCGGAAGCCGCGGCGTTCACGGTGACCCCCGCGCCGTCTCCGGCCATCCTCTCGCTTGCTCCCAACACCGTGCAGGCCGCGGGACAGGCCTTTGAGCTTACGGTGGAAGGGGCGAACTTCCAGAATGGCGCCGTGGTGAAATGGAACGGCGCGGCGCTGGCCACCACCTTCGTTTCGGCTTCACGTCTGGCAGCCAGTGTCAGCGCTGGCCTGATCGCCTCGGCCGGCTCTCCTGCGATCACCGTGGCCAATCCCGATGGGCAGATGTCCGCGGCGGTTGTGTTGACGGTCACGCCTGCACCGGCCCCGGTCATCACATCCATTGATCCCAACGCGGCGCGATCGGGCGATCCGGCGATCAGCCTTTCTGTTTTCGGAACAGGTTTCCAGAACGGCGCTGTTGTCCGGTGGAACGGCAGTGCGTTGCCCACCACCTTTGTCTCCGCCACCCAGCTTTCAGCCAACGTGGCGGCGAACCTGCTGTCCCAGGCCGGACAGGTATCAGTGGCGGCGGCAAATCCGGATGGGCAGATTTCCGCCGCCGTGATCTTCCGCATCAACGCCCTGCCGCCGAAGATTCTCTCGTTTACTCCGACCTCGATCCAGGCCGGCAGCGCCACTTTCGCCCTCTCCGTGCAAGGATCGGATTTCCAGAGCGGAGCGGTTGTGCGATGGAACAACACTGCGCTGGTCACCACCTTTGGCAGCGCCGCGGAGTTGTCGGCAAGCGTACCCGCTTCTTTGATTCAGTCAGCGGGCTCGGCCAGCATCACGGTTGTCAATCCGGACGGACAATCGTCGCTGGCGGTGAACTTCTCCGTCGGGGCGGCGCCTGCTCCGCTGGTGACGTCGCTGAGCCCGGCTTCCGTACAGGCGGGTGCGGCCGGTTTCACGCTAACCGTTGCCGGATCCAACTTCCAGACCGGCGCCGTTGTGCGATGGAACGGCGCGCCTCTCACCACATTTCAGGCCACGCCCACCCAGATCACGGCCAGCGTCGCGTCTGCGCTGGTGGCCGCGGCCGGCAGCGCAAGCGTCACGGTACAGAATCCCGACGGACAGTCTTCCACGGCTACATCCTTTACCATCAACGCTCCGCCGCCGCAGGTCAGCGCGCTCAACCCGGCTTCAATACAGGCGTCAGGGCCGGCTTTCACGCTCACCGTTCAAGGCGCCGCCTTCCAGAATGGCGCGACGGTCCTGTGGAGCGGCACCGCGTTAACCACCACCTTCGTGTCCGCGGCTCAATTGACCGCCGCAGTGCCCGCAAGTCTGATCGCGCAGCAGGGCGCGGTGCAGGTTTCGGTGCGCAATCCGGACAGCCAGACCTCGAATGAGACGGCCTTCACCATCAGTTCCGCGCCTAAGCCGTCGATCAGCGGAATCAATCCGTCAACGATCGCCGCGGGTTCGCCAACCACCGTATTCACTCTCACCGGCGTCAACTTCCGCGCCGGCGCCGTCGTCTCCTGGGGAGGCACGCAACTCGCCACCACGTTCGTCACTGCGACCCAGGTTACGGCCGTGGCTCCAGCCCTCCTGCTGGCCAATCCGGTTGCCATCGCCGTGACCCTGCGCAATCCGGATGGGCAGGTTTCCGATCCATTCCCGCTCAACGTCACTGCTCCGGCGCCGCTGCTTACCGTGCTTGCCCCTGCCGCGGTTCCCGCCGCTTCAGCCGAATTCAGTCTTACTCTGCTGGGGCAGAACTTCCGCGCCGGCGTGGAGGCCCGTTGGAACGGCACGCCTCTTCCCACGGTGTTTGTTTCCTCCAGCGAATTGACAGCAACCGTGAACGCGGCGCTGATTGCGGCTCCCGGCGCTGCTTCCGTCACCGTGCGCACTCCGGAGGGCTCGATCTCGGGGCCCCTGCCGTTCACCATCCTCAATCCGATACCTCAGTTGCTCAGTCTCAGCCGCAGCAGCATCATGGCCGGGGCGGTCTCCTTCGTGCTCACCGCCACCGGCGAACGCTTCGTTCCCGGCGCGCAGGTGCTGTTCAACGGCACGGCCCTGGCCACTTCCTTCCTGAGCGTCACCCAGTTGTCAGCCCAGGTGCCCGCGGAACTGGTGGCCCGTCCCGGCGCGGTTTCCGTCTCCGTCCGTAATCCGGAGAATCAGACTTCGAATTCTCTACGGTTCAACGTGACCGAAGTGAGCGTTCCGGAAATCAGCCGGCTCAATCCCTCCTCGGCGGCCCAGAACGGTCCGGCATTTCCCATGGCCGTCAGCGGATTCAATTTTCTCAATGGCGCCGACGTGTTATGGAACGGAGCGGTGCTGCAGACCTCGTTTATTTCCGCTACGCAGTTGACAGCGAACGTCCCGGCCAGCCTGCTGACCGCTCTCGGCCAGGCCGCTGTAACCGTGCGAAACCCCGGCGGCCAGACGTCGCAGCCGGTGGCGTTCGAAATCGGCCAGGCGCTAAGGATCACGTCATTGCGGGATCTGGAGGACGCGGCGGTAGGGAAGCCAATGAAGGCTGAATTGGCGGCTTCTGGTGGCGCCAAACCCTACCGGTGGGCCGTTTCCGCCGGTTCGGCGCTACCCGACGGATTGACGCTCGACAGCGCCGGCGTGATGCAGGGAATTCCGGCCATCGCCGGTGAGTTCCTTTTCGAGATCGAAGTGCGCGACGCAGTGAACTCAGTGGACCGGCTTGGCTTCCGCCTCAAGATCCTGCCTCGCCTGCTGGAGATTCTCTCCCGGTCGCC
>JANRLE010000260.1:0-29090 GCA_033762895.1 Bryobacteraceae bacterium
TAACTTCCTGTTGGACGGCATCAACAACAATGAGAATCACAACGGGCTGGGGATCCTGATCTTTCCTCCCATCGAGGCGGTGGAGGAATTCCGGATCGAAAGCTCGGTTGCCAACGCCCAGTTCGGCCGCGGCGGCGGCGGCACGGTGAACCTCACGTTTAAGTCCGGCGGGCGGGATTACCATGGCGGTCTGTTCCACTTTCTCCGCAATTCCGCCTTTGACGCGCGCAATTTCTTTGATGGCGCGGCAGCGCGGAAGCCTCCGTTCAAGCTCAATCAGTTTGGAGGATTCCTCGGCGGGCGGTTAAATCCGAAAGCCAAGGATCCCAAGACGTTCTTCTTTGCCGACTATCAGGGCGGGCGGGTGCGGCAAGCCCAGACTTACGTCAGCAATGTGCCGGTGGCGGAGTTCCGCAACGGTGACTTTTCGCGCGCGGCACAGCGTATTTTTGATCCGCTGACCCAGCGGCGGCTGCCGGATGGCCGCTTTGAACGGGACCAGTTTGCGGGTAACCGCATCCCGGCCAGCCGGATCGATCGCACCGGTCAGAACATCCTGAATCTTTATCCGTCACCCAATCTGGGTTCGGCGATCGCCAACAACTTCATCTATAACCCGGTGCGCTCACAGGACGACAACGCGGTGGACGTGAAGATTGACCGTCAGATATCCGAGCGGGATATGGGCTGGTTCCGCCTGAGCTGGGGGAACAACGATCTCTTCGAGCCGAGTTTCCTGCCGGCGCCGGCCATCGGAAACGGGCCCGGTGTGCCTGGATTGAATACGCAACCCGTGCTGCAAGGCGTGCTGTCTGAAACACACACGTTCTCGCCCAGCGCGTTCAACGAGGGCCGCTTCGGCTTTACGCGCCTCAACCTGGAGTCCTTTAACGCCAACTTCGGCCGGAATGTCTCGGACGAGATTGGTGTGCGAGGAGCAAACGTGGCTGGTGACGAACTGACATCAGGGTTGACGATCTTCTCGATCGGGGGGTTGCAGGCGCTTGGGGACAACGGGTTTTCGCCGGCGGTCATCGTCAGCGAGAACTGGCAGTTCAATGACAACTTGACCCTGGTACGGGGAAAACACACGATCAAGTTCGGTGGTGAGCTGCAGCGGCGGCGCTATAACGCGTTCCAGTCGAACGTGCTGCGCGGGACGATGGCCTTCGGGACGAACTACACATCCAATCCGGCGGCTCCGGCAGGCACCGGACTGGGAGCCGCCGAAGCGCTTCTGGGCAAACCGGCCAGCGGTTCCATCCGTTTCCTGTCAGGAACGCGCGGATTCCGGCGCACCGAGCTTTCGCTGTACTGGCAGGACGATTATAAGGTGACGGACCGGTTGACGCTGAATTTTGGCGTGCGTTGGGAAAACTACCTGGGCTGGCCGTGGACCGAGGTCAACAACCGTATGTACGCGTTTGTGCCGGGCACGCAGGATGTGGCCCGCGTGGGTTCAAACGGTTTTCCCGCGAGTGGGATTGGCGGGGATCACAACAACTTCGGCCCGCGCTTTGGATGGGCTTACCGGCTGGGAGAAAAGACGGTGATCCGCTCTGGCTATGGCCTGTACTATTCGGCCCCGACGCTCGATATCACGCGGAACCTGGCGGCGAATCCGCCGGAGTTTATCGTGTTCGAATTCCTCAACAACCAGTTTGATTTCGAAGGAGCGCGCGCTGTCTCGGCGGGGTTTGACCGGCCCGCGCAGGGCAGCCTGAACGGCGCAACGTTAAACTCGATTCAGCCGGGCCTGCGCATGCCCTACACGCAGCAGTGGAATTTCTCCATCCAGCGGCAGCTTCCGGCTTCCTGGAACCTGACCATGGCCTATGTGGGAACCAAGGGCACGAAACTGAACGCGCAGCCTGACATCAACCGTCCCGTGCCCGGCACCACGGCCATCGCGCTACGCCGGCCCTATCCGCGCTTCACTTCGATTCAGGAAGTGCAGCACCGGCAAAGTTCGATTTATCATGGGCTGCAGGTTACCGCCGAGCGGCGGCTGACCAGCGGCATGAACCTGCTGGCGGCCTACACTTACTCCCACGCCATTGACGAAAATTCCGGTCCGTTCAACATTCCCATGGACGTCCGCGATTTCCGGCGCGACCGCGGCAACGCCGATTTCGATGTACGGCAGCGGCTGGCGCTGAGTTGGACGTGGCAACTGCCGGTGAAGGTGAGCGGGCCGCTGAATTATGCCATCGGCGGATGGCAGACCAACGGCATCCTGAGCCTTTATGACGGGTTGCCGTTCTCGGTGGCCTCAGCCACCAACTCGCTGAATATCGGCTCCGGAACGCGGGCAGACCGGTTGCGCGAGGGCAGCCTTCCCTCTTCTGAGCGCAGCATTGACCGCTGGTTCGACGTGACGGCGTTCGCTCCTCCCGGTCCGCAGTTGTTCGGCAACAGCGGGCGGAACATCCTGCGCGGGCCGGGCACCAAGCAATTGGACTTTTCGATCTTCAAGGACTTTCCGTTCTCCGGGGAGGCGGGACGGCGGGTGCAGTTCCGGGCGGAATTTTTCAACATTTCGAATACGCCGCAATTTAACAACCCGAACGCGACGGCGGGAGCGCCAGGGGCGGGAACCATTCGCTCGGCCGGCGCGCCACTGACGTTCCAACGCACGTCGCGGCAGATCCAGTTTGCGCTGAAACTATATTTTTGACCCCGTTTGCGAACGCCTTGCGCATTGATCCGATAGGAGGATCATTCCGTGCGATTCGCAATCATTTCCGCGTTTCTCAGCCTGTCGGCGGCCCAGGGCGCCGTGACATTCTCTGTATTTGACGGAGTGAATCAGCAGGTTCAGAATACTCCGGCGCTGCTGGTGCTGCCGCCTTTCACCGACCCGGCGACGCCGTTTGGCTCGGCCGCTGCGATCGCCGTCGCCTCCTGGGGCGGCGTGGGCGCGGCGGCAACCGTAAATTTCCCCTACGATCCCGGCCTTCCCTACATCAACGCCTACTACTCGCTGGGCCACGCCGCGCTGGCGCAGATCGAGATCGACAGCCTGTTCTACTCCGGATCCACACCCGTTACTGTTTCGGCCAACCTGCTGCTGAGCGGGGCGATGGCATTATTGGGCGCAGCCGCGGGCCCCGATGATTTCGAGCACGCCTATGTTTATGCCAGCATCGCGCTGAATGGCGTGGATTCGGTAGGTGTCTATCAGATCAGCACCAACCCGGTTTACAACCAGAATGCCGGGATACTGGCCGGGCTGACTGGAAGTTCCTTTACCAACGTAGCGGTACAGAGCGGCCCTCTGACGCTGCAGCCCGGCCTGAACACGCTGAAACTGGCCCTGGTGGCGCAAGCCTACGCGGCCAGCATCCCCGCGCCAACCGGAACAGGCGCAGGCGGATGGCAATCGGCGGCTTACTTTCAGCACACGCTGGGGTTCACCACCGACGGGCCGCTGTTTGACGGTTTGCCGGACGGAGCCACGGTCTCCGCGCCCGAGTTTGGAATCAACAACAACCTGTTTACGCCGATTCCGGAAGCGGGGACGTTGTGGATGTGCGCGGCAGGTCTGCTTATCTCTTGCCGACGGCGGCTTCCAATGTGGAGGCGGTGAGGACTCTTCGGGCCCAGCGCTCCGCCTGTGCCGGAGTCGCTTTCCGGAGGCGATCAGCCGCCCACTTGGGGAGCGGTCCGAACTTTGCTTCGAGCAGTTCCCGCAGAATAGCGGTCATACCCTCAGCCTTACCCTCGGCTCGGCCTTCCGCTTTCCCCTCGGCCTTCCCCTCGGCCCGGCCCTTGGCGATGGCCGAGTCGTAGATGTTCTTCAGGAAAACATTCTCGTTGATCTCGACGCTGATTCCCATAGTCCTGAATTCCATTGTCAACCGTTCGGACGCACCGCGCAAGCCCGACAGGATCGCCAGTTGCGTCAGCACTCTCTGCCGCTGCGGTCCGGGCAGCTTGTTGGCTTTCTGCACAATCTGACGAAGCTTCCCGACGCCGCCGCGTGCCAACAAGGCCAAGGCGTAGTCGCCCGGCCGCCCGCTGTTGAGCAGTGTTTCCGCGTCGAACTCACGAATGTCGATCAGCCGGTATGACACCTGAATGCCACCGGTGTCCAGCCGGTCCGCCATGCGCATCTTCGCCCTGCCCATGTAGAGTACGGTCTGTTCCACCCGGCAGCGATATTTCCGCGCCGCCATCAGTCCATAGAAACCCTCGCGATACGCCATGTCGCGATGATTGTTGCTTTGGAAGTCGAGGTGCAAAATGGTGTCGCCCTCCAGCAGGATCAGCAGATCGGCCACGCGTTTCTCCACCACCGAGAATTCGGGGTTCAGAAAGCCGCGCACCTTCCGGCCGGCGGCCAGCGTGTCGCCCAGGCTCGGCCTGTCCTGCTGGAAGATGTCCTTCACCACTGCGTCGTAGTGGAAACGTTCGTCCATTGCCGCCTTTCCCATTCCAAATAGTGTATCTTCGATCTAGCTGACTTATGCTCCGGCTGCTGCTGCTGGCTCTCCTCGCCGTTCCCGGCGGCGCTGAAGAACGGGCCACGCACCCCTACCGGGGCATCACCTGGATACGCCGCGCCGAAACACAACCACGGCCGGTGCGGATGAACATCGTACTGATCGACCTGAACGCGCCCGGGATCCGCTTCCGGCTTACCCCGCCGTCGGGGCCGAGAGAAACACAGCGGCAGACGACACTCGAATTCCTGAAGCGGCAAGGTGCGCAACTGGCCATCAGCGGCCATTTTTTCCTGCCTTATCCGTCCCGGGAGACCGCCGTTTTTCTGGTCGGGTTGGCGGCGTCCGAAGGAACGGTTTACTCCGGGTTTGAAACGCCCGAACAATCCTACGCGATCGTTGCCGATGCACCGGCCCTCAACATCGGCCGCGACAACGCCGCGCGCATTGTGCAACGCCGGCCCGCGGGCGGCGCCACGGCGGTGGCCGAAGACGTCACGTTGTGGAATACGCTGGCGGGCTCGGCACGAATCGTCACCGCCGGTGAGAAAACCATTCCCACTTACCGCGATGAAAGAAATCCTAATGGCCAGCTTACCCCTGGTGGGCCAGGCAAGTACTCCAACGCCAACTCCTGGTATGCCGTGCCGAACGCCCGCGCCGTGATCGGTCTGGCGCGAAACCGGCGCTGGCTGGTTCTGTTCACGGTGGATCGCGCGGCCGGCAGCGGCGGCATGCGGCTGGATGAGGTGGCGGACCTGCTGATCCGCGATTATGGCGTGGAGGATGCGCTGAACCTGGATGGTGGCGGATCCACCAGCCTTGCCATCGTAGACCCGGTGACGAATGAACCTCGGCTGGTGACCGTATCCTCTGCCAGTTCGTCGGGCGACAGTCCGGCCGGCCGCGCCGTGGGCAGTAACCTCGCGGTGTTCGCCTCACCGCTGGACGTGCCGTGATACGATCGCGAGTTTGAAGGAGAATCCCATTTGTCCCTGGTAGCCGGCGTCGACTTCGGCACGCTCAGCGTCCGAGTTTCCATCTTTGACAGCGATAAAGGGCGGCGCGGCTCCGCCACCGCGGATTACCCGCTCGAGCGGCGCAAGGACGATCCCGACCACGCCACCCAACGCCACGGTGATCATCTTTCGGCGCTGGCGCTGGCGATGCGCGCCGCGCTGGAAACCGCGGGTGTGGCCGGCGAAGCCATTGAAGCGCTGGCCGTCGACACCACCGGTTCTTCGGTGGTGGCCGTGGGTGAAGGCCTTGAGCCGCTGGGCGATTACTATCTCTGGTGCGACCATCGGTCCAAGGAAGAAGCCGCCCGCATCACCGAGGTGGCCCACGCCGAAGGCCTTGAGGCGATCAGGTGGTGCGGCGGCGCCTACTCGAGCGAATGGGGTTGGGCCAAGGTGCTGCACTGGCTGCGCCACAATCCCACTCTGCGCGGGCAGGCCGTGACGTTCCTGGAACATTGCGACATGACCGCCGCGCTGCTGTGCGGTATCACCGAAGTGGCGCAACTGCCACGTAGCATCTGCGCAATGGGCCACAAGTGGATGTGGAACGACGCACTGGGCGGCCTGCCGCCGGAGGAGTTCCTCACAAAAGTGGACCCGCTGCTGGCCGGCGTGCGCGCGCGCATCGGCGGACGCTACGCCACGTCGGACAAGCTTGCGGGCAGGCTATGCGCCGAATGGGCGGCAAAGCTGGGACTGCGGCCCGGCATCCCGATTCCGGTTGGCGCACTCGATGCCCACTGGGACGCGGTGGCCGCGGGCGTGAAGGAAGGCGACGTGGTCAACGTGGTTGGCACGTCCACTTGCGTGATGGCGATTGCCCCCAAGCCGGTCCTGATCCCCGGCGTATCGGGCGTGGTAAACGGATCGATCTCGCCGCGTCATGCCGGGATTGAAGCCGGCCTTTCCGCATGTGGCGACATATTCGACGCCATCGCCCGCCGCGCCAATACGCCGCTCTCCGCGCTGTCTTCGGCCATCGAAGAATATCGCTGCGGCCAGACCGGCTTGCTTCGGCTGACCTGGGACAATGGCGATCGCACAGTGCTCGCCAATCCGAATCTGGGCGGCGTGACACTGGGCTGGACGCTGGTGCATTCGGCCGCCGATGAGCTGTTCGCGGCCATCGAGGGCACCGGATTCCATACCCGTATTATTCTGGAGCGGATGGAGGAATACGGCACGCCCATCCGGCGGGTGATCAATGGCGGCGGCATTCCGCAGCGCAATGAGACCCTGAACCGGGTGTACGCCAACGTGTTGAACAAGCCGGTGCTGGTTCCCCAGACGGATGTGACCAGCCTGGGATCGGCGATTTTCGCGTTTCTTGCGGCGGGTACTTATCCGGAGGTGGAGACCGCGCAGCGCGCCCTTTGCCCGAGTTACCGCGTGATCGAACCCGACCCGGCGCAGGCCGCCGTCTGCCAGCGGCTGTACGAAATCTACCGGAGTCTCTATTTCGGCTTCGGGCAGGGGGAAGGCGTTTCTCTGGCCGATGTACTGCCCGCGTTGCGGCGGATGGCGGCGAGCGGTTCAGCAGGGGAATAATGCTGCTACTAATTCTTCTCGTCCCCGCGATGGCCGGCGCGGCAGATCTGTTCCGCGACGACTTTTCGCGTTACCCGCCCGGGCTGCTTTCGCAGCCCATGGGCCAGTTGAACGGCGCCATTCAGGAGTATCACTACATTGAGCACCGCGGCGTCCGCCTGCTGCCGTGGCGCAATCCGATTGCCCATAACGACGGCTGGGCGGCCGGAGATGAACTGGGCAAGACCTACATCGAGCAGCACACGGTCAACAACGACGCCCGTTTCATTCCCACGCTGGTGACCGGCGACAACGAGTGGACCGGCTATGCCGTGGAAGCCAGAGTCCGGCCTCTCTCGCGCGAGGGCCGCGCCGGGATCGTCTTCCGCTATCGCACCTCACGCCACTACTACTCGTTTACGTTCACCGGCGATGGCGCCGTGCAACTGGCGCTGCGTCTGCCCGAGGACAGGCAGTTCCGCAAGAGCGAATTCAAAGTGCTGGCGACGGCGCCCTTCGCCTTCGAAACCACACGCTACTACACGATGCGAGTGGAAAACGACGGTCCGCGCATGCGCGCCTCAATTGACGGCCGCCTGTTGCTGGAGGCCAGCGATTCGGCCATTCTGAAAGGGCAGGCAGGCCTGATGGGAGACCGGCCGGCGCGATTTCAGGATTTCGCCGTCACAGCGTCCGATGCTTCCGCCGCCGCTATCCGCAGCCACATCGCCCGGCGCGAGGCGGAGGTGGAAAAACTGCGCGCCGCCAATCCCAAACCCAAACTATGGCGGAAGTTCGAAACGCCGCGGTTTGGCGCGGGACGCAACGTGCGGTTCGGCGACCTGGACGGCGACGGGGCCACCGACATGTTGATCGCGCAAAACGTGCCCAAGGTGCGCGGCGACGCCTTTGACCAGATCAGTTGTCTCACCGCCGTCACCATGGAAGGCAAAGTAATCTGGCAGGCGGGGCGGCCGAATCCCGGCAACGGACTGCTCACCAACGACACACCATTCCAGATTCACGACCTCGACGGCGATGGCCGCAATGAAGTTGTCCTGGTGCGCGACTACCAGTTGCAGGTGCTCGAAGGCGCCACCGGAAAATTGCAGCGCTGGGCCTGGATGCCCAAGGCGCTGCCCAACAATCTCAAGGAAGTGCCCTACGAGCTCAACAACGGCGACTCGATCGCGTTCGTGAATCTCTCCGGCGCCAGAACGCCGCGCGAGATCGTGCTGAAGGACCGCTACAGCGGCTTCTGGGTGTTCGATGCGAATCTGAAATTCCTGTGGGAAGGGCGTGCGCAGACCGGACATTACCCGTTTCCTCTGGACATCGACGGCGACGGACGGCAGGAGTTCGTGATCGGCTACGGTTTGTGGACGCATCAGGGCAAAGCGCTGTGGGCGCATGACACGGCGATGCATGATCACCCCGACGCGATTTCCATGGGTAACTTCAGCGGCCGCGCCGATGGGCCTATGCGCGTCTACATCTGCGGCAGCGACGAGGGACTGGTGGTCATTGAACGGGACGGGCGTATCCACAAACAGTGGCGCATCGGCCATACCCAGACGCAAAGTGTCGCCAAGTACCGGCCAGACCTCGCGGGCCTGCAATTGATGGTGTCCAATTTCTGGCGCAACACCGGAATCGTCACCGTCTTCGATCACGACGCCAACATCCTGGCGCAAGAGGAGATGGTGCCCGGCTCCACGCACCTGGCGCCCGTGAACTGGCGCGGCGACGGGCAGGAATTTGCCCTTCTTTCCGGCAACATCCGCGAAGGAGGCATGGTGGATGGACACCTGCGGCGGGTAGTGATGTTCCCCGAGGATGGCCATCCCGATCTTGCCTACCATGTCACAGACCTTACCGGCGATGCGCGCGATGAAATCGTCCTGTGGGACCAGGGACGCGTTTGGATCTACACCCAGGACCGGCCACCCGCCGGAAAGCGCCTCTACCGGCCCGTACGCAATCCGGATTTCAACGAATCCAACTACCGGGCGACGGTTTCGCTGCCAGCGTGGGGTCAATAGAATCCCAGGCCTTGTGGAAAATTACCAAACTCTTACAATTCAGGGCCGCGATTCCTGATACGGTAAGGATGCGTGATCTCACGCCAAAACTCTAATGAGCTCCGACGTCATAAATATTGCTAACCGTCAGAAAATGAACTGGTTAACCACCATCGTGTTGGTGGTCTTCCATATCGGCGCCATCGCCGCGCTGTTCAATTTCACCTGGACCAACCTGGCTGTGGCCGCCTTCCTTTACTGGATGACAATCGGCCTGGGGATCAGCCTGGGGTACCACCGCCTGCATACGCACCGGTCGTATCAGACTTTCCTTCCCCTGGAATACTTCTTTGCGCTGTGTGGCGCGATGACGCTGGAGGGAGGCCCGATCTTTTGGGTCGCCACCCACCGCATCCACCACCAGAAGTCCGATCAGCCCGGTGACCCGCACTCCCCCCGCGATGGGGCATGGTGGTCGCATATCGGGTGGATCGTATGGGGTGAAGCCAAGCACAACAACACGAAATTGATGGCGAAGTACGCTCCGGACCTGGCAAAGCACAAGTTTTACGTGTGGCTGAACAACTATCATTGGCTGCCGACGGTGTTCCTGGGGTTGGCGCTGCTGGCCATCGGCGGGCTACCCATGATGCTGTGGGGCATCTGCCTGCGCATTGTGGTGGGTTTGCATGCCACGTGGCTGGTGAATTCGGCAACCCATATGTGGGGCTCACGGCGCTTCAACACCCGAGACGATTCCCGCAACAACTGGTGGGTCGCGCTGATGACGTTCGGGGAAGGCTGGCACAACAATCACCACGCGCACCCCACGTCGGTGCGGCACGGGCTGGCCTGGTATGAATTCGATCTTTCATGGATTCACATGAAGGTGATGAAGGCACTGGGAATCGCCTGGAATATCAAGGTGGCCAAGGTTAGCACGTCGATAGCCGAAGAAGAAGCCGCCTAGCGCCGGGCAGGCCCTTCAGCATAAGCTGAAGCTATGGTGGTAGCCGGCCGCCGCAAATCGATCGCGTTCTTTATCGCCCTGGGCATCGGGCTGGTTTCCGTCAGCCTGCTGCTCTACATTGGCTGGGTTCTGCTCAACTGGCGTTCGGGCCTTCTGCTGGTCCTGGGAATCCTTCTGCTGGCACTGCTGATTGCCGGCGTGGTCCTCAACACCACCTTCCTCGTCCGTGAAATCCGACGCAATGAGCAGCACGACGCCTTCATCAACGCCGTCACGCACGAACTGAAGACGCCGGTCACCTCCATCCGCCTCTTCCTGCAAACCCTGCAGACCCGCGATGTGGACGAAGCCACACGGCAGCAGTTCTACCGCACCATGCTTGACGATAGTGACCGCCTGCTGGGAACTATCGAACAGGTGCTGCGCACGGGCCGCATGGGCGTCCATCAGCCCAACCGGGTACCCATCGACCTTGGCGGCGTCATCGAAGAGTGTCTGCAGCGGACGCGCGCCCTGCATCACGTATCCGAACAGTCCGTGGAATGGAGGCCGGGCGGGCCGGTGACGATTCTCGGCGACCCCGACGAGGTGCGGGCCGCTGTTTCCAACCTGATCGACAACGCGGTGAAATATTCCGGGCCGGACGTCAGGGTGACCGTGGAGACAGCCAACGTCGACGGCAAGTACGTTTCCCTGCGCGTCCGCGATGCAGGCGCAGGCATCCCCAAGAGCGAGTTGAAACGTATCTTCAAGCGGTTCTACCGCGTACCGGGCCCGCTGGCTGCGCGGGTGAAGGGCACCGGCCTCGGCCTCTATATCGTGCGGTCGGTGGCCAAACGCCACGGCGGCCGCGCATGGGCCGAAAGCGAAGGGCCCGGCCTGGGCAGCACCTTCGTTCTGGAGTTCCCCTTAGCGAAATGAGCCGCATTCTTGTGGTGGAAGACGAGCAGCACCTGGCCGTAGGGCTGCGTTTTAACCTGGAGGCTGAAGGATACCAGGTGGATGTGGTTGACACTGGCGAAGCAGCCCTGGAACTGCTGAAGTCAAAATCCTTTGACCTGGCCGTGCTGGATGTGATGCTGCCGGGCATCGACGGCTTCACCGTGGTCTCGGAAATGCGCCGCGCGGGCCAGTTCATCCCCACACTGATGCTCACCGCCCGCAGCCATCCCGAAGACGTGTTGCAGGGCTTCGCCGCCGGGGCCGACGATTACCTGCCCAAGCCCTTCGAACTGCCGATCCTCATCGCGCGGCTGAGAGGACTGCTGCGCAGACGGCAATGGCTGGAAGCATCCGTCAGCCAGCCCGCGGCGGCGGCGCCCCCGCGCAAAGACACTTACAACTTCGGCGATAAGTCAGTCAATTTCGACCTTCTTGAGTTAAGGGTGCGCGATCAGGTGTTTCCCCTCACGCTGATGGAGGCCAACGTGCTGCGCTACCTGATCGGGCATGAAGGCAAAGCCGTCTCGCGTAAGGCCATGCTGGAGGAAGTGTGGGGCCTGCATGAAGATACCGACACCCGCGCCATCGACAACTTCATCGTGCGGCTGCGGCGCTACATCGAGGACGACCCCTCGGCCCCGAAGCATCTGGTGACGGTGCGTGGGGTGGGTTACCGCTTCGTAGCCTCGCCTGCCCCTTCGCACCGCCTCACCTGACAAGCCCGTTTAACGGTGCGACAGCCGAATCTCCACCGCCACCGCGCCTGGCGGCACTTCACTGGCCCGCCGCGTATCCACCACCACCGTCGAGCTTTCGCCATCCTCTTCCACCACCAGCGCCTTGCTGCCCTTCTGCGACGCCATCTGGGCGCGCATGCGGGCTTCGATCTGTTCGGCGGACTCGCGGTCCGGCCTCGCCTCGGTGATCGGCTGCGAATCGCCCGTGGGACCCGCTTGCCCCGCGCTCTGCCGCGGCTGGTTGGCTGCTACTGAAACCGGAGCGGAGGAGCCCGAAGGATCGGCCTGCACCATCAGCATCAGCCGGATGTCCCCGGGCTTGGAATCGAACCGGAACCAGCCGGCCTTGGAAGGAAACGCCTGATCCTGATATTTCGTGACGCGCCCGGCGGGATTGGAAGCCGTGGGAAACAGCCGCGAGAATGGTCCGTTGTCCTGGCTCTGCAGAATCACCAGTGAGCCATCCACGTTGCTTTCCACGTGCAGGCGGATCCGTTCCCCGCTGCGGAAGACGCGGCTGGAGTTCACCCGCAGCAGTTGCCCCTGCTCGGTTTGCAGCTCTATCCAGTAACGCAATCCCGTGACGGTTCCTTCTTTCACGGGTCCGCTGCGGGCCTGGGCCGCGCCCGCACGCGGACGCGTGGTGGTGGCTCTCACCGGCGGTGTGGCCGGCGCGCCCCCCTGGATCGTGACGCCCGACGTGGGATCGACAAACAGTGCCTTGGCGCCCGCCTGTTCCTGCGCCATGCAGGGAACCGCGAGAAAGATGACAAGCGGCAGACTCGTACGCATACGTCTCCTTTTACTTGACGGGCGTCCCGATCACGATATCGGGGATTTCGGTCAGGGGGTAGATCACCGGATTCTGGGTTGCGCCCTTGCCGGCATCTCCCCGCCCCTTCGCTTTGGTGTACTCCCGGACGGCGGGCGGAATCCGCCGCTGCAGGTCCGTGTAAAGCTGCTTGATGTTGGCCAGCCCCTTGTGTTCCCGCATCGCCGTCATCAGATAGAGCGTAAAGAAGCTGTTCTGCTGCTCATCGGATTCCCAACTCAGCTCACGATTGCTGCTGGAGGTGATGACGACGCTGCCCTTGCCCATGGCGATGCGGCTGATGGAATCCTCGGGGATCGCGTCCACCTCCAGCGCCTTCGATCCGCTGGTCTGCCGCAATATGCGGGTGGTGTCGCCGCTGTAGCAGGTGTCGAGGAAGGTGACGATGCGCTCAGCGCTGATCTTCTGGCGCATGAAGTTCGCCAGTTCGTCCATGCCGTACGCGGTGGCGTAAAGGTCGTTTACCTCGGTATCGTGGGTGACAAGGTAACCCGATCCGATCTTCGAACGGTCCATCGATGGACTGGAGCCGTGGGTGCTGAAATACAGAATCACCAGGTCGTCTTTCATCGCCTTGCGGGCGATATCGGCCAGCGCGCTGCGGATCGCCTTCGTCGTCGCCTGTTCATTCGTCAAAACCGTGACGTTCTCTTTCGGAAAGCGGCCCACCTCGCCATCAGTAAGCACGGAGGCAAAATCCGAAGCGTCCTTGGCGGCAAAGTTGAGCGTGGGAATCTCTTTCCGCTGGAACTTTCCGATGCCGACGATCAGCGCGAATTTGTCACGGACGTAGCTCTTCTCGGCGGCGGTTCGCACCGGGGTTGCCGCGCCGCCCCCCGATCCCGCGTTCTGGGAAGCAAATCGATCGGAGTTTTTTGCGTAAAGCGCCGCAAGCGTCGGGTTGCCCAGTTGCGTGTAGATCTCGCTGATTCCCTTCAGCACGGCATAGCTGGTGCCGCATTCACGGTCGGCCTGCTCCAGCAGCTTTTCAGCGCCGGCCTTGTCGCCGGCGGCGCTACGCAGGCGCGCATCCTGCACGGTTTTTAACGCGCGCGACTGGCAGGCGGGCGGCGCCTGCTGCGCGAAAAGGGCGGCACTCAACAGCAGTACAATCATGACGCACCTTATTTCTTGATTCCCGGCGTGACGGCAGGGGCCACCGCCGATTTTTTCGGGGCCACCACCACGGGCGTTGGCGGCTTCGGCGCGGCCGGCCTCGATACCTGCACCGGCTTGGCGCGGGCGGGCGGAGTTGCCTTCGGCACGGGCGCCGCTGGCGGCGCCGTCTTGTCCGCAAACTCAAATTGGGCCTCGATCGGCTTCACATCCTCGGGGCCCAGTTCCAGCCGGGCGGCAAGGCGCGTCAGAGCGCCGCGATCGGCCGCATCCAGCGTCTTGTCCGCCGATACCAGATCCGTGAACGTCTGCTTGTACAACTCCAGATTCGTCGCCAACTTCTGGCGCCGGCCGATTTCCTGGTGGACAACGCGGCGCGACGGCACTTCCGCCAGCTTGAAGGCATCCTTGCCGTACTGCACCAGCTTGGTCTGGAAGTCCGCGCTCACCTCGCCGCTGACAGCTTTTAACCGGCCCCGGGCGATGGTGCGGAAATCGGCTTCGTCCTGCGTATCGGCCCGCGTGGAGGTCAGCTCCTTCTGGACCTCCTCGTCCTGCTGGCGTTTCGCTTCCTCTTCCTTCTGCCTGGCCTCGGCCTTTGCCACTTCGATCTCCGCCGTGCGCTGCTGGGCTGCGTACTGATCCTTGGCCCGGGCGAAGTTCGCCTTCATCTTGGCGCACCGTTCCTGCGCCTGCTTGAAGAACTTTTCGCCGGGATCGGACCGCAGGGCCTCTTCATAGAGCGTGATGGCTTGCTGGAACGACTGCTCCGCGTCGTCCGGATTCCGGCTGGCATCGTAATTCTGGTACGCCAGGGCTTCATGCGCCACGGCCATGTTGTAGGCGCGGTCACCCGGATTCTTCTTCATCTGCGCACCCGTCCAGGCCGCCAGCGCCTCTTTCCATTGCCCGCTCATTGCCAGCGCATTGCCGGCCCGCAACGGATCGTCCACCGTCAGGCGGACTTCCACCGGTTCATTGGTTTTGGTGTAGCGGGCCTGGATTTCGCTGGCCACCTTGTCGATCAGCGCGGTCTGCAGCCCCTGCGGCGTGGGCAGAGTCTCCTTGAGCTTGGAGACGCCATTTTCCGCCGTTTCCACCTTGCGCTCGTACCTTCCCTGGGGATTGAAGGAGTCCACCAGGGTGCCCGCGGCGTCATGCACGGTTACCTGCAAACCCAGCGCGCCGCGGGCCTCCCAATACTGCACCGGCACGGCGCGCATCTGGTAGTCATCCACCTGAGTCGGCTTTCCGGTAAAGATATTCTTGCCGGGCTTGGTTCCCACCTTCACGTTGCGGTTTTCGGTGACCGTGACGGTATGCGCTGTCACGGGTTCGAAACTGGCAACGGCCACGGTGAGGACAAGGTCGCCGGCGGTCTTCGACGGCGTGTATTCGCCGGACATGGCGCGCTCAACGGCCAGTTCCAATGCCTGCCGGTCGCGAAACGCGACACCGTCACGGCTCTTGATGACGATGTTCTTTCCCCGCAGCAGTGCGTCGGGCGGTCTGGAAATGTTGATCTTCGCGGAATGCCTGGTACGAATTCCGAAGTCCGCACCCGCCCATGACAGGACGGTGGAAACCAGCAGTAGTACAACCGGACGCATGCATACCTCCGTTAAGTTACTTCACCCTTGCGAGGATCGTTTTGAACCCGGGCTGTTGCCGTGCGAACGCCAGCCGGGGATCGGTTTCGAGCATTTCCTTGTTGGCGTAACCCGCGTCAACCGCCGCATCAAGTTCCTTCAGTGTCTCATCTTTTTGACTTAGGCGTGAATACACGGCGGCGAGATGAAAATGGGCGTTGGCCGAAGCGGCCCGAAGCGCAGCCTCCATCCGCACACAGCGATCTTTGGCGTGGGAGTAGGCCTTCTGCTCCCGGTCTGCCGACATCGCCTGGTCATAGTATTCCCTGGCCATCCGGAAGGCCGGCGCCGCCCGCTCCGTGTTTCCGGTCTCATCGAACGCGCGGTAGGCAAGAGCTTCGTGCGCAAGTGCGATGTTATAGGCCCGGCCCGCCGGATTCTCTTTCGCCGATGCGGCTTCCCACGCCGCAAGCGCCTCTTTCCACTGGCCATCCATGGCCAGTCCGTTTCCCGTGCCCAACGCACCCGCAGAGGCCAGCGGAACTTCCACCGTTTCGGTGGTCCTTGCATAGCGTGCGCGAATCTGCTGTGCGATCGTCCCCACCAATATTGCCTGCAGCGCTTCGACCGAGGGAAGGATCTCGCTGTTGGTGGAAATGCCATCCAGCGCCGTCTCTACCTTCCGGTCACAGCTACCCTGCGGCTCAAAGGAATCCACGAGCTCATCTCCGGCATGCACGGTGATCAGCAGCCGCAATGTGCCGCGCGCTTCCCAATATTGCGCCGCCACCTGCCGGTCCTCGAATTCATCCACATTCCTGGACTTCACAAACAGGCGCCGCACCTTCCGCGTTCGAATTTTCACCTTCCGCTTCTCATTGGCGGAAAAAGTCCGCACGGTGACCGGATCTACGTGGGCTACCGCATAGGTAAGAGTGGCGGATGCCGATTTTTGCGACGGGGCGTATGCGCCCGCTATCGCGCCCTCAATCGCCAGCCGCAGCGCCTGCGGGTCGCGAAGGGGAATTCCTTCGCGGCGGTCCGTAATCACCACCGTTTCACCTGGCAGCAGCACGTCGGCCTGCCTGGATACGTTGAGCGAAGCCCACTGCCCGGGCCGTACTTCGGCCGCCCAATTGGGGACCGAAGTTACCCACAGCAGAAGTGCAAGCATCAGCCGCATGGCAGGTCTTTTCGTCTACTTCGCTCTTGCCAAAATGTCGCGGAACTCCGGCGCTGAGCGTACCGCCGCCAGGTCGGATTCCGAGTTGAGATTCTGCCTGCTTACAGGCCCAGCCTCCACCGCCGCCTTAAGTTCGCTCAGAGCCTGATCTTTCTGGTTCAACCGCGCCAGCGCGCACGCCAGATTGTAATGCGCAGTGGCCCGCGATCCAGGCAACGCGGCCTTCAATTTCTCCGTCTGCGCCTTCCTGCGTTTTGCGGCGTCCTTCTCCTCCACTTCAAAGTAATAGCCGAAGGCGCCCAACTGGTTGTCGTTCATCGCGGCCAGGCAGTCCACCAGTTTCACTTCCGCCCTGAACGCGGCCTCTGCTTCCGCATATTTCTTCAAAGACATTTGCGCCGCTCCCACATTCAAGTTCAGGCTAAGGAAGTTCTTGTCGATCGCCAGGGCCGGCTGGAACTCCGCCAGCGCATGGTCGAACTGCTTCTGCGAAGCGTAGTTCATTCCCTGCTTCAGGTATTGCAGCAGCCGGGCCGTTTCCGAAGGTTTGCCCGGCGTCAGCTTGCAGCCCGGCGGTCCGGGTGGCGCCTGCGCAGGAGGGAACTTCATCTTCGCCCGCGCCGAATACATCTGCCGGACCTCGTCCAGCGTGATGCCCGATTTCTCCGCTACCAATTGGAAGATCGCCTCGCGATCCTGGTTCTCTTCCTGCATCGTCTGGCGTTGGGGCGGCTCCAATTGCCCAACCGGCTTCAGCAGCCCATCGGATCCTTCGGTCACCAGTCCCGAAGTCAGCATTTCCACCACGGCCTGCGAACGGGCCTGCACCCGCTGTTTCAGCGCATCTTCCTGAGCAGGAAGCCCGCCGGCGAGAAGGCTGATGAGTACGGCAATGCGAATTGTCATGTTCCTGTCCTCCCTATTTCAGCCTCGGGAAAAAATCCATGATCATCGTGTTGGCCAGGTCCGGATCGGGGGACTTAGGCCAGAGGAAGAAAGCAAGCGCGGCGATCGCCAGAACGCCCGCCAGCGCGGCGATGGCCGCCTTGGGCACTCCCCCGCCGCCGCCCGTTCCACCTCCCGCACCCGCCGCCTGCAGGTATTTCTTCTGGCATTCCGATTCTCCGCTGGGACAGGTGAAATCCTCACCGTCCTCGATCTCAATCAGATCCTTCGTCAGCGCCTTATCGCAGTTTGCGAAGTTCGTACACTTATATTTCTTCGCCGCCATGGTGCCTGTCTCCTACTGAATTCCCAGAATCTCTTTCGCCTTGGCCAGCGCAACCCGCAACTCCTGGAAGATCGGATCGGTGGCAGGACGCGTCTTGGCCAATTCCTGAACCTTGCCGCGAAGCCGCCCCAGGATCTCCTGGCGCTTGTCGATGTGCTGATACTGTTGGCGTAAGAGCGGCTCAATCTTGCCCTGAATTGTTTCGAACGTGCTCACATCGGCGTTCTGAATCACCTTTTCGATGGACGGACCCAACTCTTCCACGGCCGGGAAGCCGTCTTCATCCATGGTGATCAGGTAGCATTTCTCCACGCCCGTCTGCGGGTCCTTCTCCATCTTCACCAGTTCCAGCGCTTCGCCCAGCAGCATCCAGGGATAAAGATCGGCCGGCTTGTAGGATTCCGGGTACAGGCTGGGGAACTCCTGGCCGTCGGCCAGCTTGCCGTCGCCTTCGGAATGCAATTCCAGGAACGCGCGCTTGCCCTGCGGCCCGTTCACCCGGTCCTCATACTTCTTCCGCAGAAAATCCACCACGCTCACAAAGCGCGCGGGAAATACGTTGGTGATGTTGATCAGCGTCACTTCCTGCGGACGCGTCTTGTTGGTGACAATCTGCGTCTGCGATGTGGTGGCGTTCTTCAGGGCGGTGCAGAACTTCTTGCGGAAATCACCCGCCTCGGGGGATTCGGGCGCGATGATCGTCAGGTTCGAGACGCATACCGCGTTGGAATCGTCGTTAGCGGCGGGAATGCCCGGCGCCACAAGCTGCACCTGCGACGGATCCAGCTTCAGATAGTTTTTGGCCATCGCCATGATGTTCTGGGCATAGGCTCGCAGCCGCTCATCGCTGCCGTCATACTCCTTCTGCAGCATCTCGATGAGGCTCACCTGCAGCAGACGGCCGCGGTCGGGATGGCGCGCCACGAATTCCTCATGCGCCTGCACGGCGTTGTCTTCGCAGGTGCTCTCCAGAATGTCGACGAACCGGCCTTCGGAGATTCGCGCGTTGAACGCGGTGAAATTCTGCTTTTCGCCCAAAAGTTCGGCCAGCCGCGCGCGAACACGGCTGGTCTGCTTCTTCTGTTCGCTCAAATCCGTAGCCAACACCTTGGAGAAGCCCTTTACCACCTCGGGGTCGTAGAAGCGGACCACCTGCTTGGTGAGGTCCTGGTTCCCCTTGTCGGCCAGACGGCTGTCGATGGCGTTCTGGAATGACTTGGCCGCCTGCGAAATCAGGGCGTTGCACTTGCTCACCTCCGACGCCAGCCCGTTCAACTCCTGGCGAAGCCCTGCCAGCAGATCCTTGGCGTAGCGGAAGCCTTCCACGCGGGTCTTCATGGTGTAGCGGACGATAAACGCCTCGGCCTGCGCCTTGAGCAGTTCGTCCCGTTTGCCCAGCATGGAGGCGAAGATCCCAGGCTTGGCCCACTGCTTGCGGTTTTCGGTGATTTTGCCTTCGTTTGTCTTGTAGATTTCCGTGTCCTCGCCCAGTTTGGCGATGCGGTCATCCATCCCGTTCAGCCGTTCCTCGATGCTGGCGATCAGCGCCCCAAGCAGGCGTGAGATGTCGTGCATCGATTTCACGCCGTTGGTCCATTCGGCAAACAGGTCCCCTTCAATCCGGTTGCGGATTTCGCGCACCTGGTCGCGCAGATCGGCGCGTTTGGTTTCATAGAACGCCGTGACGCCGCTGCCCCGGTACTGCTCCTTGTAGACGGCTTCGCACAGCTTGGTGAACTCGGGCAGCATGCGGTCCGGATCGGCTTTGAAATTTTCCCGCACGTGCGTCACGTAGTTGGGGATGATCAGCTTCCAGAAATCGGCGATGGGCTTCCAGTTCTTGTTGTTGACCTCGTCCTTCAGGATGCCTTCGGACAGGCTCAGGCGTTCATCGGTGAGGTACCATTTTTCCAGCGTCGCCTTGTCCTTCACATACTCATTGAAGCTTTGGTTGACCGCCTCTTCCTTGTACCCCTGGCCCTCAATCCACTTGTTGAACAGCAACTGCAGGACGGCCTGGCGCGCGAAGGAATAGGTGAGGTATTCGCGGATTTCCACCTCCGGATAGGCGATTTGTTTGATGCCGAAGGAGAAGAACGACCGGGTGCGGCGCCCCTTCCCTTTCGGTGTCTTCTCCGGATACTTGGCCTGGGAGCCGACCTCGAACGTCTCCTGGCGCAGCAGCGTGTTCGTCTCGCCCCACTCCACGTTCTGGATTTCCACCACTTTCTGAAACAGGAATGAGGCTACGATATCGGGAATCTCGGTGTTGACCGAAACCGATACGTTCGCCTCGTTTTCGTCGTTGAACAGGTAGCAGCAGTTAAACGGATCCTGCAGGTCCAGCCGGTCCGCCTGCACGCCTGTGATGTCGTGCGGCTTCCAACTGCCGATGCCAAGCGCGTTCAACTCCATCAGCGCGGCGTAGCCATTGGCGTGGTAGTTCACCCCGGCCTTCTGCGCCGGCGGATTCCGCTCCGGCAGCAGAGCGTAGATATTAATCCGGTAGGTCCCGTCGGGATAAAGGGCGCGGATCTGCGAGATCACGTCGGCCACACAGCCGCTGCCGGTGCCCCCGGCAAGGCCCGCGCAGACATGGAAAGTAGTTTCGTTGCTCCGGGGGAAATTGGGATTCTGGTGCTGCTGCATCTCACGCACCAGCTCCGACACCCGTCGGCGGAATTCCGCGGCTTTTCCCGCGAAAAGAAATCGCCCCATGCGCCGTTTCTGTCCGCCCACGATATTGGCCGCATCGGCCGCGTTGATGATGTCGCTCCAGTCCTCGCGGCTGCCCAGCCACGGTTTGATGCCCGGGTAATTGGAAAGATTCAAGACCACATCGCGCAGGTTCATTCCCGAAATATGCATCTGGCTGCGCTCGGGCAGTTGGACGCTTCGTCCCAGGATCTTCCATGACGGATCTTCCGGTTCCATCAGTTCGCGGCTTGTATCGACGTACAAATACCGCAGATTCACGTTGGACGGATCTTCCTGGCGGTAGTTCTGAAACACGGTCTTGCGCAGGGACCGTATGATGTTACCGCCGGTCCCGCCAAGACCGACGATCAGATGGTTGCGATGAATCACGCTCGGCATTGATAGACCTTAGCTTTCTTATAACTGGGCCCGAATATCCCGATAGGCCGCCCAGCCGATGAGTCCGAAGGGAATTGCCTGGATGAGTAGAAAAAGAGCCGCCACGGCCAGGCGGGAAAGATAGATGACGCGCGGGGCCTGCGGCTGCAGCCCCTGCTTGATCTGGTTGGCCGCAATCTCAATCGCCCGTGAAGGTGGATAGTTCGGGTTCGTCTCGTGCCAGTGCTTCACGTCTTCAAATACCACTTCCGACGGCACCCCGGGGCTGCTCCACACCACTTTGCTCAGAAACGGACGCTTCTGATCGAAGTGTTTGCAGGCTTCGTTCGAATACATGGCCGCGGCCGTCTGACGGGATTCGTCGCTGTTGGTGGGAATGAAGCTGTTCGGGCTCCCCGGAGGCGGCGCGTTGGAGAAATCCTCCGTCCCCAGGTCCTTCACCTTTTCATAGGCCTTGGAAAACGTCCGCTCGGCCCAGATTGCGTCGTTGTTCAACTGAAGCTGCCAGGCGCCGATGGAGATCAGCGCCGCATCCCGTGTGTAGTAAAGGCTCGCAAACAGGATGGTGAACAGCAGTGTGCAAACGGATGCGAATCCACACAGGAAATGGTGCGTGGCCGTAATCCGGAACTTCTTGTTCCACATCCGCGTGTAGACGCTGCTGAGATACCAGCAAAGCCCGGCCAGGACAACGCCCGCCAGCACCGTGAGCCGGAACGAACCCGGCGCTTTGGCCATGTAGATGGGGATACACCCCAGAAGCAGCGAGAACAGGTCTGCCAGCATAGCCCCTCCGCCAACAGTCGTTACCGGTCTTCGGAAAAGGTCAGGATATCAAAACGGCCGGGGGCCGCGTTGGTTCAGGTTACCGCCGTTTGGGACGCTTCGCACCACCTGCCCGCGCCTCCACCGAATACAGGGACTTCCGCGCGGTCAGGTAGAGCGTCCGGCCCTTTGGCCCGCCAAAGGTGAGATTCGCCGCGGCTTCCGGCAGAAGAATGCGGGCGATCAGCTTGCCGTCGGCCCCGAAGATCTGCGCGCCGTCGCCGGAACTGGACCAGACGCGCCCACTGGCGTCGCAGCGAATGCCGTCAGGGCCGCCTTTGTCGATCGCGGCAAACACTTCGCCGCCACTCACCGCCCCGCCAGCCGAAACCTGGAACACACGGATATGGCGGGGCTTCCCGGAATCCGCCACATACAATTTCGATTCGTCCGGCGAAAAACACAGCCCGTTGGGCTTATCGAAATCCTTCGTCACCGCGATCAGCGATTTGGCCGCAGGGTCGTAGCGGTAGACGTAGTTCCCCGGTTGTTCCTTCGGCCGGCCGGCCAGCCCGTAGTCCGGATCGGTAAACCAGATTGCTCCGTCCGAGGTGACGACGACGTCATTGGGGGAGTTGAGTTTCCTGCCTTCGTAGGAATCGACGACGGTAGCCACCGATCCGTCCTTTTCCTGCCTTGAAATGCGGCGTCCACCGTGTTCGGCCGTCACCAGGCGGCCTTCCCGGTCCACGGTGTTGCCATTGGCGTTCTGGCTGGGTTGGCGATAGGTCTTCAGCCCACCCTTGGGGTCCCAGCGCTTCAGTTCGTTGGCGGGAATGTCGCTGAATACCAGGTATCCCCCATCTCTGGCGATCCAGGCAGGTCCCTCAGTGAACTGAAGGCCGGTTTCAAGACGCTGCACCTTCGCGTCCGGACGGAAGATCTTGGCGAAAGCGGCTTCGTCCCTGATTTCGAAGTCGGCGCCCCATAGAGACGCAGCCAGCAGAATCGTGATGATCCTCATACGGGAGTATTCTCCCGGCTGCGGTGACGCTTGTCAATGCGCGGTCCAACCGGACATTGCATCCCGCCCAGGGCCTATCCTGTAATAAGGAAGACTGTATGTGGGAGCGCGTGTTCACTCTATTTTTCATTTTCGCCGTGAGCGGCCTCGCCGGGACGCCACCCAGTGGTTTTACGGACACTCTGGTAGCCGGCGGAATCCCTTCGCCCACGGCGATGGCCTTCGCCCCAGATGGACGCATCTTTGTCTGTGAGCAGGGCGGCAGACTGCGGGTAATTAAGAACGGGACGCTGCTGTCTACTCCCTTTGCCACCATTAACGTCGACCCTATCGGCGAACGCGGCCTGCTGGGCGTGGCCGTCCATCCCGGTTTCCCGTCCACCCCTCATGTCTTCGTCTACTACACCAGGCCCGGCCAGCCGGCCCGCAACGTGCTGACCCGCTTCACGGCCAACGGCGATGTCGCCCTGGCGGGCAGCGAGGCGACGCTGCTGGAGCTGGACCCTCTCACCAACGCGATTAACCACAACGGTGGGGCGCTGCACTTCGGCCTGGACGGCAAACTCTATGTCGCCGTCGGCGAGAATGCCGAGCCCAACAGCGCCCAATCCCTCACCAACCTGGTGGGCAAGATCCTGCGCATCAATCCCGATGGCTCCATTCCCACCGACAACCCCTTCCCCAACCTCACCGGCAATCAGCGGCTGATCTGGGCCTATGGCCTGCGCAATCCGTTCACCTTCGCCGTGCAGCCGGGCACGGGACGGATATTCATCAACGACGTGGGCCAAAGCTCGTTCGAAGAGATTAACGAAGGCCGCGCCGGAGCCAACTATGGCTGGCCCTTCACCGAGGGCCCCACCACCAATCCGGCCTACGACAGCCCGTTCTACGCCTATCAGCAGTTCGGCGATGAGCCAACGGGCTGCGCCATCGCCGGCGGCGCGTTTTATAACCCGTCCGTGCAGCAGTTTCCGGCGGCCTTTGTAGGCAGGTATTTCTTCGCCGATCTGTGCGGAGGCTGGATTTACGCCCTGAATCTCACCACGCGCACGGTTGAGCAGTTCCTGTCGGGGGCGTCCGAACCGGTGGACGTGCGGGTTGGCCCGGAAGGCGCCCTTTACTACCTGCAGCGCGGCGGCACGGGCGAGGTGCGCCGCATCGATTCCACAACAGGCCCCGGCATCTCGATCAGCTCCCATCCGGCCAGCATCACCGTTGCCGCCGGATCCCAGGCGACGTTCAGCGTCACCGCATCCGGTTCGAATCTCAGTTATCAGTGGCAGCGGAACGGATCGCCGATCAATGGCGCCACGCAATCCAGCTATACGCTGGGCAGCGCGGCACTGACGGATTCGGGCGCTACGTTTCGCGTCGCCGTTTCGGGCACGGGTGGCAGTGTTCTGAGCAACACCGCGATCCTTACCGTCGTCCAGGGTCAGCCGCCACAGATGACCATCAGCCAACCGGCGCCCGGATCGTTGTTTATGGCCGGAGAGACCGTCTTTTTCTCCGGCAGTGGCACAGACCCCGACACCGGCGCGCTGCCGGCCGCAAATCTGACATGGGTGGTGAACTACATCACCGGGGTCAACAGTCCCAGTGGTCCGCTGGTGCGCCCGGGGCTGGGCCCTGTAACCGGCGCCAGCGGGTCATTCACCGTTCCGATCCGCACGCCCTACACGTTGCCGGATGTGCTCTACCGGATCTCGCTCACCGGCCGTGATCCGCAGGGGATCCAGACCACGGTAACAAGGGACGTGGCCCCGCGCGTATCCACCATGACGCTGGGCACTTCGCCGCCGGGTTTGTCGGTGACATTGGACGGGCAGGTGGCCTCAGGCGCCATCGCTTCGGTGGTGGGACTGCAGCGCGATCTGGGCGCCCCCAGCCCGCAGGGTGGCGGCTCTACCCGCTACGTGTTCTCTTCGTGGAGCAACGGGGGGCCGCAGAATCAGACCATCCTGGTGCCGCTGGTGAACACAACATATTTGGCCGGTTTCCAGGCGCAGCACCGGCTGACGGTGAATGTGTCACCTCCCGGCAGCGGATCCGTGGTTGTGACCCCAGCCTCGGCGGACGGCTTCTACAATGCCGGGTCGGTGGCCAGCGTGGTGGCCCTCGCCAATCCGGGGTGGATGTTCTCGAGCTTTTCCGGGGACGCCTTCGGCGCGGCGAATCTGGCCAATCTGCAGATGACGGGGCCAAAGACGGTGACGGCGAATTTCGTGTCTGCCGCATCGGGTCCCACCGGCCCGCTGGCGTTCGTTCCCATCACGCCCTGCCGGCTGGTGGATACGCGGCCGGGACAGGGAATCGGCGGTGACTTCGGGCCTCCCGCGCTGGTGGGCGGCCGCGTGCGGGTGATTCCTTCTCCGGCCGGGCGCTGCGACATTCCCGCTACCGCCAGCGCCTATTCGTTCAACGTGACCGTGGTGCCAAGAGGCGCTCTGGGGTATCTGACGATCTGGCCGGCCGGGCGCGCCCAGCCGCTGGTTTCCACGCTGAACTCGCTCGACGGGCGGATTGTGGCCAACGCGGCCATGATTGGCGCCGGCGCGGCAGGGGCGGTACAGGTGTTTGCGACCGATGCGACGGATCTGATCGTGGATGTGAACGGATTTTTCGTCACGCAGTAGGTACCCGAAACCCTAAAGTCCCATTCCCCATCTGCCGATCTCATGCGGGAAGGAGACGCATGAGCTCACGATTCGCCATCGGATTCATCCTCGCGGCCAGCCTGGCAACGGCCGCGCCCTGGAGCAAACTGAACCCTTTTAAGGGGAAGTCCAAGGACAAGCAACAGCAGGCCCAAAGCGCCTCGAAGGACAAGGCTGCCAAAACACAGCCAACTCAGACCGCCAAGGCCGCGAAAACCAAGACCGGGAAACCGAAACAAGAGAAGGCCAAGACCTACACTGGCATCTTCACCTCGGGTAACGTGGCCGCCATCCCCGCCCAGATCGAAGGGCGGCTGGATCTGAACGATCCGGAGCTCTTTCAGTTTCACTACGGCAAGCCGACCTGGTCACTGCCGTGGGCGCGGATCAAGTCGATCACCGTCGGCGAGAAACAGGGCTCAGAACCATTGGTGAAGATCCCCAAGCTCACCAAGCGGATGCGCGTCTTCACACTGGAATTCGATGACTCCGGCTTTGCGGAATTCGACATCCCGCTTGCCGATTCCTACGCCGTGCTGCCGCTGCTGGAGCAGCGCACGGGCAAGGGCGTCGCTCTGGCCAATGCCCAGACGCCCGGCGGATGGTGGGGTGATGGGGTGTGGAAGACCACCCGCAACGCGGCGATGTGGGAAGAAGCAGCGCAGAAACCCACGGTCGCTCAAAAGGACTAGCGAAACCTCAGGTTCGGGGCCGGTCGTCGCGTTCCCGCGCGGGGGCCGGCCCCATTTCCCTCAAGCCAACAGTTCCTTCACCACCCGCCCATGTACGTCCGTCAGCCGCTGTTCCCGCCCCCCGAAACGGAACGTTAGTTTCTCGTGATTCAGCCCCGCCGCATGCAGGATCGTGGCATGCAGATCGTGGATTGTCACCGGATCGCGCGTCACCTGATCGCCCAACTCGTCGGTTTCTCCGTAGGTCACTCCGCCTTTGATCCCGCCCCCCGCCATCCAGATCGTAAAACAGAACGGATGATGGTCTCTTCCATCGCCATTGCCGGTGTCCGGCGTCCGTCCGAACTCGCCCGCCCACAGGATCAGCGTCTGGTCGAACAGGCCTCGCGCCTTCAGATCCCCGATGAGCGCCGCGCTCGCCTGATCCGTCACCATGGCGTTGGTTTCGTGGCCCTTCTTCAACTCGGTGTGCTGATCCCAGGTTCCATTCATCCCAAACAGGTTCGGGCAGGTCACCTCCACAAAACGCACGCCCGATTCCACCAGCCGCCGCGCACGAAGGCACTGCAGGCCGTACAGCCGCTTGGGCTTGCTTTCCGAATCGAGGCCGTACAATTTCCGCGTCGCTTCGCTCTCTTTGCTCAGGTCCAGCACGTCCGGCACCAGGGTTTGCATGCGGTAGGCCATCTCATAGTTCGAGATCGCCGATTCAATCGCGTCGGCGCCACCACTGGCCCGCAGAAACTGCCGGTCCTGCTGTAGCAGCGCATCCAGCTTGGCGCGCTGCACCCGGTTATCCTGATCGGCGGGCCTGATGTTCTCCACCGGCTCCCCTTCATCCCGGATGTGTGTGGCCTGGTGCGTCGCCGGCAAAAAGCCATTCGAAAAGTTCTCAATCCCGCCCGGCGGGATGGAGGCGTCGCGCAGCAGCACGTAGCCCGGCAGGTTCTGGTTCACGCTTCCCAACCCGTAGGTCATCCACGAACCCAGGCTGGGATAGCCGCCGATGTTCCTCCCCGTATGCAGAAACACGTTGCCCCGGGCGTGCAGCGGAAATTCGGACTTCATGGACCGGACGATGGCCAGCTCATCCACCCACTTGGCCGTGTGCGGAAACAGTTCGCTCACCGGCGCGCCGCACTGGCCGTACTGTTTGAAATTCCACAGGCAGCGCAGCCATTTCCGCTTCGGCCCGGCCACATAGTTGTTCAGTTTGGCGGGTTTGCCATCCAGTTCCGCCAGCTTCGGTTTCGGGTCGAAACTCTCCATGTGGGAAACGCCGCCGGGCATGAACAGGAAGATCACGTTCTTGGCCCGCGCGGGGTGGTGCGGCTTGGCGGCCAACCCTGAAAACGCAAGGTAGCCGAACCCGTTGGAAGCTAGTCGCAGTGCGTCGCGTCTGGTCATAAGTGGCCGCCCTTCAGGGGATGTAGAGAAATTCTTTCAGATTCAGGATCGCGTGCGCCAGATCCTTCCAAAGGGGAAGGCTGGAGGCGGCCTCAGCCGTGGGAATCTTGTGCAGGCTGGCAAGTTCCCGCGCCAGTCCCGCGAAACGCTCGCGCTCAGCCGCGTCGGGCTCACGGGCCAGCACAAGCTGGAACAGCGCTCCCAACCTCTCATCGACAGACTCGTCATCGGCAGACGCGGCGGGCTTTGCCAGCAGCCGGCGCGCCGTGGCTTCCGCTTCCCCAACCACGAAAGGATCGTTCAACAATGTCAGCGCCTGCAGCGGAACGTTAGTGACGTCGCGGCTGCCACGGGCCGCCATCGGGTTGGGATAGTCGAACGTGTCCAGGAAAGTATTACCCTCCATGCGCGTAACTTTGAGGTAAATGCTGCGCCGCCCCGCGCCATCGAGCGGGCCTGAAAACAGACGGCGGTAGTCTTTTGCTTCGGCGCGATGAGGATCGGTGCTGGGCCCGTACATCGCCGGCCGCAGCTTTCCCGAGATCGCCAGCAGTGAATCGCGCAGTGACTCGGCGGGCAGCCGGCGCAGCGGATAATGGTGCAGCAGCGCGTTCCTCGGGTCCAGTTCCTTCGCCTTGGCCGAGGCCATCCCGGACTGGCGGAAGGTTTCAGAAGTAACCAGCAGTCGGATCAGTTTTTTGACTGACCAGCCGTCGCCCGTGAAGCTGGCGGCGAGGTAATCGAGTAACTCCGGGTGCGAAGGCGCATCGCCAATGGCGCCGAAGTTATCGGGTGTAGCTACGATGCCCCGGCCGAAGATGTGGTGCCATACGCGGTTCACCATCACCCGCGCCGTCAGTGGGTTACTCGCGCTGGCGATATTGGCTGCAAGTTCGCGCCGGCCACCCCCATTGAGAAACTCCAGGTATCGGGCCGGCACGGGCTCGTTTGTGTGGCCGATATCGGCCAGCCCTTCCACCACGCGCGGCGGCTCAATTCCGGCTTCGATTTCGCGGTAACGGGCGACCAGGGCGCTCGCTTCGTTTGACAGCAGTTTCTGCTTCACCAGCCAGTCGAGCCATCGCGCATCGTCTTCGTCCGCGCGGTTGGCGGCCCATCGGTCCACCGCCTGGCGGGCGAGGGCGGCGTAACGCCCGGCCAAGTCTTCGGCGTCCGATGGCGCGCCCTGTGCAAACAACGGCAGCATGTGCGACAACGTGGCGCGCGGCGGTTCCTCCACGTCATGAAGCACCGCGCCCGCCAGCCCAAAATAGGACCGCGGCGATTCCATCAGCTTCAACTGCGGCTCCTTGAGTACGCCCGGACGGTCCGGGATGCGCGGATTGTCCCACCGCGTGACAAACTCCACGAAAACCGGAAGCCGCTCCTCCTTCGCAAAGGTCTCCAGCTTGATCCAGGCGGGTGATTCGCCCTCGATCACCTTGTAGTCCTCGCCGATGGCGCAGTTGTCGATCACCGTGCGGCGCGCCCCCAGCATTCCGCCCATCGCCCGCACGCTGAGATACTTTCTGTCCTTCGGGAGATAAGGCGAACGGAGGGCGCCGTTCAGCCGGCTGGAGACAAGGTGCGTGTAACTGCCCGCGGGATAGATCCCGTTGATCGCCGCGCTTCCTTCTCCCGTCACCGCGAACCCACCCGCTGCCGCCGTCTCCAATCCCAGCCCCGACTGCTGCCAGCCGTCGAAGGGCGTGAAGTTCTCGCGGTTAAATCGCTCGCGGCTGGCCGATTCCTTCGCATAACGGGCGCCAAGTTCCGCCGCCGCCGCGGAGAAGTTCCGCGCCTCGCGCAACTCCAGCCACGGGAGGGCGGGATC
>JANRLE010000261.1:0-1822 GCA_033762895.1 Bryobacteraceae bacterium
TTCCGCATCGTCGATGCCCTTGGCCCAGGTGTAATTCGTCTGGAACTGCAGACCGCGCGAATAACGCTTGTCGATCTTGATGTTCATCGCGTGGTAATTGGAATTGCCCAGCGGCTGCGAGATCTGGGTCACGTCGGTGAATTGGGGAAAGGGCCTTCGCGATTGCGCGTTGCCCGCCGCCATCAGTTCCGGCCGCACCTGGTTCAACGTCAGCGCCGCGGGCAGGGCCAGTTTGTGGCCAAGCGTGGCGAGATAGCCCAATTCGAATACCACCTGTCCCGGAAGCTGCCGTTGAATATTGAAGTTGGCGCTTGTCAGGTAACTGGTGGCGCGAGGGCCGGGCTCGAAGTACTCCACGGTATTCACGGGCGCCCGTCCCAGGGGCACTGCCCCGAAGCCGGGCGTAAGATCCTGTTCCGAAGGTATGCTGATGGGCGGCATGCCGTCGCGCAGGCGTAGCGCCGGGGTCAGCCCGTTGTCGGGCGAGACGAAGTTCCCCCGGAAACTGAATCCGCTGGTGGCGGAGATGACGGTGGCCTGATCGTAGAGACCCATGTATAGCAGCGCGCCGCCGCCGCGGATCACCCACTTATCGGTCACCCGCCAGGCGAAGCCGATCCTCGGGGCGAAGTTGTTCTTGTCGAAGTCATGCGCATAGCCGGACAGCCCGTTACGCCCGCTGAAAGTAATGATGCCCGGCGTGCCCGATACGGGGTTGATCGCTTTCAGATCGAATGAGTTCTGCCGGTTGTCAAACTCCTCACGGCGCGGCACGTCCATGTCCCACCTCAGGCCGAGATTCAACGTAAGCTTTGAAGTCACCTTCCAGTCGTCCTGAAGGAACCCGCCCATTGCATCAATCCGGCTGCGAACCGGAAATACTTCATTCACGTTGGCGCTCTGCGTCCAGCCGAGCAGCAGCGCCGCAATCGAGTGCCCGGTGGCCACATCGTTGAAGCCGAAAACGCCGCCGGCGGTATTGCGGTTCAGGTCGTCGTTGCGGGACATGCGGTGCTCAAAGCCCGCTTTGATGCTGTGATTGCCCTTGAGCCATAGCAGGTTGCCGGCGAAGTGATTGCCGCGAATCGGCGACTGGATCCGTTCATGATTGGAGCCTTCGCCAAGGGTGGTCATGCCGGTGACGGTGATGCGCGGCGCGAATTCCTGCTTCACGCCCCGCAGACCGAGTTGGGAATTGAGATTGGAATAGGCGCCGCTGTTAAGGTTGACGAAGTGGCGGCGGTCGTAGTTAAAGCGCAGTTCGCTGATGAGGTTCGGCTTCAGGTTATGGAACCAGGTGGCGCTGGCGTTGTAGTAGCTGTTCTCACGCCGGCGATGAAAGGGATCCACCGCGGCGGTGGCCCATACGGGGTGATCGATGGTGGCACCGTTACTGGCCAGCAGGCGGCCGTAGATGCGGTCGTTGGAACTGATGTTGTGATCGATGCGGGTGACGTAAGTATTGGGAGATTCGGTGCTGCGCGAGTTAGCGAGAAAATTCGCGTCCCCTGAGCCGCGCCCCGCCACATTGGGATCGGGATAGAATGCGGCCAGCTTCTGGCCAAGGGGATCCAGGCGGCTTGCCGGAATGCGATTGCCGGCAAAGGGCGGCCGGCCGGCGGCTTCCGGATCGCGGATGATGCGGGCGTTGCCGGAGAAATCGCCCTGCCGTTCCGCGGCGGCCGGGACGTTGTGGATCAGCGTGCTGCCCCGCGTCTCGCGGCGTCCTTCATAGTTGAAAAAGAAGTGCGTCTTGTCTTTGCGGATGGGTCCGCCAAGCGACGCGCCGAACAGGTTGTAGCGCAACTTCGCTTTCCGGGCG
>JANRLE010000262.1:0-2560 GCA_033762895.1 Bryobacteraceae bacterium
TTCCGCATCGTCGATGCCCTTGGCCCAGGTGTAATTCGTCTGGAACTGCAGACCGCGCGAATAACGCTTGTCGATCTTGATGTTCATCGCGTGGTAATTGGAATTGCCCAGCGGCTGCGAGATCTGGGTCACGTCGGTGAACTGGGGAAAGGGCCGCCGCGATTGCGCGTTGCCCGCCGCCATCAGTTCCGGCCGCACCTGGTTCAGCGTCAGCGCCGCGGGCAGGGCCAGTTTGTGGCCAAGCGTAGCGAGATAGCCCAATTCGAATACCACCTGTCCCGGAAGCTGCCGTTGAATATTGAAATTGGCGCTTGTCAGGTAACTGGTGGCGCGAGGGCCGGGCTCGAAGTACTCCACGGTATTCACGGGCGCCCGTCCCAGGGGCACTGCCCCGAAGCCGGGCGTAAGGTCCTGTTCGGACGGGATGCGGATGGGCGGCATGCCGTCGCGCAGGCGCAGCGCCGGGGTCAGCCCGTTGTCGGGTGAGACGAAGCTTCCCCGGAAGCTGAAACCGCTGGTGGCGGAGATGACCGTGGCCTGATCGTAGAGACCCATATATAGCAGCGCGCCGCCGCCGCGGATCACCCACTTCTCGCTCACCCGCCAGGCGAAACCGATCCGGGGGGCGAAGTTATTCTTGTCGAAATCATGGGCATAGCTGGACAGCCCGTTGCGCCCGCTGAAAGTAATGATGCCAGGCGTGCCGGATACGGGGTTGATCGCCTTGAGATCGAACGAGTTCTGCCGGTTGTCAAACTCTTCACGGCGCGGCACGTCCATGTCCCACCGGACGCCGAGATTCAACGTGAGCTTTGACGTCACCTTCCAGTCATCCTGAAGGAAGCCGCCCATGGCGTCGATCCGGCTGCGAACCGGAAACACCTCATTCACGTTGGCGTTCTGCGCCCAACCGAGCAGCAGCGCCGCAATCGAGTGCCCGGTGGCCACGTCGTTGAAGCCGAAAACTCCGCCGGCGGTATTGCGGTTCAGGTCGTCATTGCGCGACATGCGGTGCTCAAAGCCCGCTTTGATGCTGTGATTGCCCTTGAGCCATAGCAGGTTGCCGGCGAAGTGATTGCCGCGGATCGGCGATTGGATCCGTTCATGATTGGAGCCTTCGCCCAAAGTGGTCATGCCGGTGACGGTGATTCGCGGCGCGAACTCCTGCTTCACGCCCCTCAGACCGAGCTGGGAATTGAGATTGGAATAGGCGCCGCTGTTGAGGTTGACAAAATGGCGCCGGTCATAGTTGAAGCGCAGTTCGCTGATGAGGTTCGGTTTCAGGTTATGGAACCAGGTGGCGCTGGCGTTGTAGTAGCTGTTCTCACGCCGGCGATGAAAGGGGTCCACCGCGGCGGTGGCCCACACGGGATGATCGATAGTCTGATTGTTACTGGCCAGCAGGCGGCCGTAAATCCGGTCGTTGGAACTGATGTTGTGATCGATGCGGGTGACGTAAGTGTTGGGAGATTCGGTGCTGCGCGAGTTGGCGAGAAAATTCGCGTCCCCTGAGCCGCGCCCGGCCACATTGGGATCGGGATAGAATGCGGCCAGCTTCTGGCCAACGGGATCCATGCGGCTTGCCGGAATGCGATTTCCGGCAAAGGGCGGCCGGTTGGCGGCTTCCGGATCGCGGATGATGCGGGCATTGCCGGAGAAATCGCCCTGCCGTTCCGCGGCGGTCGGGACGTTGTGGATCAGCGTGCCGCCCCGCGTTTCGCGGCGTCCTTCGTAGTTGAAAAAGAAGTGCGTCTTGTCTTTGCGAATGGGTCCGCCAAGCGACGCGCCGAACAGGTTGTAGCGCAACTTCGCTTTACGAGCGGCGAAGAATGTGCGCGCGTCGAACGCGTCGTTCCTCAGGTATTCGTAGGCCGATCCGTGAAACTGGTTGGTGCCGCTCTTTGTCGTCATCTGCACAACACCGCCACCGGTGCGCCCGAGTTCCGCCGAGTAGTTGCTGACTGAAACGTTAAATTCCTGCAGCGCTTCGATGGGCGGATCGAAGGTCAGGCCCTGATCACCCACCAGCACGTTCTGGGCGTTGCCTCCATCAATTCGCCAGTTGGTGTTGTTACCCCGGCCGCCGGCCATGGCGAAATTCGACCCGGAGCCGATTTGAACGACGAAACCGGTGAGCCGGGCGAGCTGCGCCGCGCGCCGGTTGATCAACGGCATGTTGACGATGGTGCGGTTTTCCACTACTGCGCCCACGGCGGCGGATTCGGTTTGGAGTTGCGGCGCGGAGGCTTCGACGACGACACGCTCGGCCTGCGACCCGATGTCCAGACGGACGTCCACACGGTGTTGCCCGCCGGTTTCCAGTACAATCTCCGTCTGGCGGTAGGGCTTGAAGCCGTCCTTGTCGACGTCAAGCTGGTATTTCCGGCCGGGCTTCACCAGCGGAAGTACGTAAATTCCCTGGTCATTGCTGGAAGCGTTCCACGTCTCTCCGGTTTCCTGATTCGTCAGCCGGAGTGTGGCGGCGGGAATCACCGCCTTTGTGGCGTCCTCAATGGTTCCGCTGAGTGTCGCCAACTGGCTTTGGGCCGTCAGAGAGACG
>JANRLE010000263.1:0-2921 GCA_033762895.1 Bryobacteraceae bacterium
CTAGTGACCGGGCACCGACCAGATGCTGATCGTTTTGTCCATATCGGCGACGGCGACGAACCTGCCATCAGGCGAGAAGCGGGCGGCGCCCACGCGGTGGTCGGCGGCCATGGCGCGGACCTGCCGGCCGGTGGAGGCGTCCCACAGCAGCACTTTGACAGGCGCATCAAACGCCATCTCATTCATGCCGCCAGTGACGATGAGGCGGCTGTCGGGCGAAAACTCGAGCGCCGAGATCATTTCCGGTTGCCCAGTAATCTTGCGCACGAGCTTCCAGTTGACAGCGTCCCAAAGGTAAATGGTGCGGTCAACGCCGGCCGCGGCAAGGTATTTTCCGTCGGGCGAGAAGGCCAGTTCGAACATGGACACCGTCATTTCGTCGATGACGCGGCGCAATTCGCCGTTCTGTACACTCCACACGCGGACGTCGGTGTCGTAGGCGGCGGCCACCAGCGTTTTTCCGTCGGGCGAGAAAGCGAGCGCGGAAACGCCGCCCAGTCCGGCGGGCAGTTTGTATTGTTCGCGGCCTTCGGCGTTCCAGACGCGCACCACGTTCTCACTGCTGCCATCGTAGGGGCGCCCGGCGGCGGCCAGAAAGCCACCGTCGATGGCGGCCAGGCGGGAGGCGCGAGGTAACGATCCGGCGGCCTGCCGCTTCACGGAACCGTCGGCAAGGCTGCGCATGCGGATGCGGCCGTCCTTGCCGATGGTGGCGAACTGCCCGCGCGGGCCGGCGAACATCGCGGCGGCATCGTCGGCCTCGCGCTCCCATGTCTTGGCCAGTGCGCCGGACTTCACGTTCCAGACGCGAATTTTCGAATCGCGGCAGAGGGCCGCAAGCGAGCTGCCATCGGCGCCAAAGGAGATTGCCGTGACTTCGGAATCCGATTGGATGACGCGGTCACCTGTTTCGCCGTGCATGGCCACCGCCAGAACCAACGCGAGTGGAATCGGCATGGATCAGGCCTTTTCGAGAATCAGGTCGAAGGTCACGCCGGCGCGTGGGGCGGAAGCCTCATCGAGCAGTGTCACCGGACGGATGGACTCGCGGTGTGACACCACGCCGCGCTTGTTGTAGTTCTTGTAGGGGTCGCCTTCAAAGAATGGGTCGGTGGCGAAATAGAGTTGTGTGATCAGCGGCTTGTGGCCGGGGGCGGTGATCATATAGTGGACGTGCTGGGCGGGGCGGTCGGGGTAGTGGCCGGGCATGATGGTGTCGGCGGCGTAGTCGGTCCCGGAATCGATCGCCAACCTGGAGCGGTACCGGTAGCCGTGTACGTCATAAACTCCTTTGGAATCGGCGTGCCACATGTCGATGCGGGCGCCGGGGACGGCATCGCCGCGCGTATTCATGATTTTGCCGGAGATCAGCAGGGGCATGCCTGGGTCGCCCGCAATGCGCATGTTGCGGTTGTTCGGCGCGTTCTTCTTGAAGAAGGGGCCGAGGACTTCAGAGGGTGTGGGCTTGTTTGCGGCGGCTTCGGCCGATTGCCACATGGCGAACAGCCGGTTGGCGCTAAGGGGCGCGGCAGCCACCAGCAATCCGCGCACGATGCACTTTTCAAGAAACTCCCGGCGTACCAGTTCGATGCGGGTCATATGATGAAGTATATACCCTTGGAGTTAGCCGCAATGCCGTATCGGGGAAGATTCGCGCCGTCGCCCACCGGACCCTTACACTTCGGTTCGCTGGTGGCTGCCGCCGCGAGTTTTCTGGAGGCTCGCTCGAAGGGCGGGGAATGGCTGTTGCGCATTGAGGACCTGGATCGGGATCGTGTGCGGCCCGGGGCGGCCGATCGCATCCTTGCCGATCTGGAGCGCTTGGGATTTGAGTGGGACGGCGGAGTGGTATGGCAGAGTGAACGGACCGAAGCTTATCGGGCGGCCTTTGAGAAACTGCGCGAGTCGGGATGGGTCTACCCGTGCGGCTGCACGCGAAAAGAGATTGCCGAAGCGGGCCGTTATCCGGGCCGGTGCGCTAACGGGCTTCCGCCGGACAAGAAGGCGCGGGCCTGGCGGGTGAGGACGGATGGCGTGGCAGTTTCTTTCCTGGATGGGCTGCAGGGCGCGCAATCGCAGGATGTGGCGGCGGAGGTGGGAGATTTTGTGGTGCTGCGGGCCGACGGGTTGTTCGCTTATCAGTTGGCGGTGGTGGTGGATGACGCGGCGCAGGGGATCACCGACGTGGTGAGAGGCGCGGACCTGTTGGACTCCACCGCACGGCAGATCCATCTGCAGCGGTTGCTGGGATTGGAAGAGCCCGGCTACACGCATATTCCCGTGGCCACCGATGAAGCGGGGAATAAACTAAGCAAACAGACGCTGGCGCCGGGGCTGGACGATGGGAGTGAGCCGGCGCAATTGAGCGCGGCGCTGACGTTTCTGGGGCATGCGCCGCCAGCGGAGCTGCGCGCGGCGCCCGTACGGGAGTTGTGGGATTGGGCGAAGCAGAGTTGGGGGCTTGACGCGGTGCCGCGGAGGCGTTCGAGCCTGGCCGTATGAAATTGGCTCAGGATGGGAATGGCGATCGCTGGCGGACGTGCGGTTCGATTTCGCACACGCGAAGGGGAGTGGCAGCCTCCCGCCTTACCAACTGCAGCCCACGCCCGGGAACGTGTCGGGAGGACCACGCCCTCCTCATCGTCCAGATGAGTTCCGGCCGGCTATTCCTTGATCGGGTTGGTCGCCACCAGAGCCCGTCTCCGCTTCACCGGCGCAACCAGCTTAACACGCCCATTTCGGCGGGCTCGGCAAAACACGACATTTCTACATTGCACAAGACACGACATTTCTACTTTGCACAAGACACGACATTTCTACTTTGCGTTGACGCGAATGGCAGGGGCATTGACGCCGGATTGCCAATGCTATACGATTAGCCGCGAGGTTTTGATTGCCAATGACTCTCGGGCTTTCGACAT
>JANRLE010000264.1:0-2725 GCA_033762895.1 Bryobacteraceae bacterium
CGCCGAAAAGGACTACCTGCTGGCCGCCCACGAACTGCGCGCGCGCCTGGGCCGGGATCGTTTCCGCGCCATCCTCGACGAGATCTTCCTGAACCACGGCATTGCGCCCGGTCCCGCTCACCGGTTGATTGCAACGCTCCCGTTCTCCTGCATCCTCACTACCAACTACGACCGGTTACTGGAACTGGCCATGCCGGGCACCTCCGTCTACACGCAATTCGACGCGGACGGCCTGGGCCGCGTGCGCCGCGACCACCGCAAGGCGATTGTGAAGATTCATGGCGACGTGGAACGCGCGGACACCATCGTGCTGGCGCAGGACGACTATCGCGAAGGACTCTTCGCCAACGACGCCTTTCGCACATTCATGGACGTAATGTTCTCCACGCGCACGGTGATCTTCGTCGGCTGCTCGCTGGATGACTGGGACCTGAAGCTGATTCTGGAGGAACTGAACTTCCGCCTGAAGTCCGCACAGGGCCCGCACTTCGCCCTGATGAAAACCAGGGGCATGAGTTCGATCAAACGGGACAACTTCTACCGCAGCTACGGCATTCAGGTGTTCGGCGATGACGAGCGCGACGGGCACCCGGACATCGAAGCGTTCCTGCGCGCCCTTCCAGTCCGCGTGGCGCAAGCCGCGCCCAAACCCGCGGTAAGCGAAGGCGAAGCGGCAAACATCCGGTCTCTGCTGGAGGCCATGGGCCAGCGCATCGCCGATGAGAATCGCGGCGAGTGCGTTTACTATCTGGGCGAGTACAAAGCCGGGGCGGAGATTCGCCGCATCGCCACCTGTTACGTGCCTGGCGACGCCGCGGTGCCCGCATTGGAACCGCTGTTCGGCGCGCCCGAAGGATTGCTGCTCGCCGGCGGATCCATCCCGCCGGATGTGGCCAGTGTCGCGGCGTCACACGGAATCCAATGCTACACACGCGCGGAGTTCATCCAACGCCTGGCAAACTTCGACCCCTACCTGAAGAAGCTGAAGGATGACTATGCAGCCGAAGAGATCGGCCGCTACTTCGTCCCGCTCAAAATCCAGGAGGAAAAGAAAGGCCGGATCGCGGAAACGCCTGTGCCCCTGGACGATTTCATCGACAAGTGGCTGGCCACCGAAGGCCGCAATCACCTTTCCATCCTCGGAGATTTTGGAACGGGCAAGACATGGTTCTGCCGCCGGCTGGCATCGCGCGCGGCGGAGTCCGGCGGGCGGGTGCCGATCCTGGTCCTGCTGCGCGATTACTCCAAGGCCTACGACATTGAGCAGGTGTTGACGGACGCGCTGGTGAACCGCTTCGGCGTGGAACTCGCCGCGGGTTTCAAGACGCTTCAGCGGCTGAACGACGAAGGCCGCCTGCTGATCCTGTTCGATGGGTTCGATGAGATGGAACGGCGGGTGAGCGACTTCAAGACCGCGCTGGATAACTTCTGGCAGATCGCCAAACTGGTGAATCCGAAAGCGAAGATCGTGCTTACCTGCCGGACGTCGTTCTTCCGCCACCGCACCGAGGAGAAGGACGTGCTGGAGCGCGAAGGGGCCGCTCTGGAAGTGATCGACCTGAAGGACCGCAAGGAGTTTGAAGTGGTGCACCTGGCGGACTTCGATAAGGGCCAGATCCAGGAGGCGCTACGGCGCCGTGCGCCGGACCAGTGGGAACGCCTGTATGAGCGCATTCAAAGCCTGCAAGGGATCGACGATCTGGCGCACCGGCCAGTGCTGCTGGACATGATTACGCGGACGCTGCCGGCGTTGGCCGATGCGGAGCAGGTGAATCTGGCGACCCTCTATGACCGATACACCACGGATCTGCTGGAGCGGCGGGAGAGCGAATCGATCACGCCGGCCGATCGCCGGTATTTCGTGGAGGAACTGGCGTGGGAGATGCAGACCCAGCAGAGGAAATCGGTGCCGTTCCATGAGTTCCCCCAGCGGGTGACGGCGCGATTCCAGTTGAAGACGCCGGAGGAGGTGTCCTACTTCGATCGCGATATCCGCACGCAGACCTACCTGCACCGCGATGACGACGGCAATTACAAGTTCGCGCACTTTTCCATGCAGGAGTTCTTTGTGGCCCGGCGGTTGGCCGCGATGTTGGCGAAGGGCGAAGGGCCGGAGGTGCCGCTCACGGACGCCATTGCGCGGTTCGTTCACTTCCTGTTGAAGGATTCGTTTGTGTATGAACGCCGCGAGCAGGATGGCATGGTGTACGTGCCGCCGGGGCCGTTCCTCTTTGGCTCAGAGGGCGGGAGCAACTTGCGCGTCGCGCACACGGAAGGGTACTGGATTGACCGCTATCCGGTGACGAACGCCCAGTTTGGGGAATTCCTGCGAGTGAAGGGCAACCGGGAGGAAGGCGGCGTAACATGGCTGGACTACGAGCGGAGCAGCATCCGGGACGCCAGGAAAGCGGACCACCCGGTGACTGGCGTCTCGTGGTATGGCGCGCGGGCATACGCTTCGTGGGCCGGGAAGCGGCTGCCGAGTGAGGAGGAATGGGAGAAGGCCGCGCGTGGAATCGATGGACGGCGGTATCCTTGGGGCGAGGAGTTTTCTGCGGATCGCTGCAATACGTCGGAATCAAAACGGCGAGGAACGTCGCGAGTGGGCGAGTATGGCGAAGCGGGCCGGTCACCGTACGGAAACGACGACACGGCCGGCAATGTTTGGGAATGGACGGACAGTCCAGACTCAGAGTATCAAGTGTTGCGCGGGGGCGCGTGGTAC
>JANRLE010000265.1:0-20396 GCA_033762895.1 Bryobacteraceae bacterium
CGGCAGGTCTTTCGGTCCCTACTCGGGGAAAGGCCCCATGGACAACGGCGACTTCTGGGCTGACATCACGTCTGGCGAGAGCGTGACCATCGAATTCCAGCCCGGTGGAAAATCGAAGACGCTGCCGTTTGAGATCCGCGAGTTAAGCCACCTGTTCCAGGAGTAGGATCGCGAATCGCAGTATAATCGCGGTTCTATGCGCATTTTCCTCGCGATCCTTTTTTTGGCGGCCCTCGCGCTGGCTCAGGACTATACACTGCTCATCCGAAACGGCAGGATTGTGGACGGCACAGGCAATCCGTCGTTCATCGGCGACGTCGCGATCCGTGATGGAAAAATCGCCGCGGTCGGCAAGTTGGGCAATGCCACCGCCCGCCGCATCATCGATGCAAGGGGCATGGTGGTATCGCCCGGCTTCATCGACATCCACAATCACTCCGACGACACGGTGCTCACCGACGGCAATGCGCAGTCGATGATCCGGCAGGGCGTCACCAGCATGATCTTCGGCGAAGGGGGCTCAGCCGCGCCTTCGGAAAAGTTCGCGACGCTGCGGGCGTACTTCGATGAACTGCTGAAGCGCGGCGTGTCACCCAACATCGGCACCTACGTCGGCTCCAGCCAGGTATGGGTGCATGTGCGCGGCCCCAAGGCCGGTCCGCCCGAACCGGCGGAACTGGAAAAGATGCGAGCCGTGGTGAAGCAGGCGATGGAAGATGGCGCGCTTGGCGTCGCCAGTTCACTCAGCGGACCTCCGGGCGCCTGGATCGACACCAACACGATGGTGGCCATGTGCGAGATGGCCGCGCCCTATGGCGGCATCTATTCCACCCACATGCGTACGGAGGGATTCGGCGTGTTTGAGTCCGTGGCCGAAGCGCTGGAGATCGGCCGCCGCGCCAAGCTGCCCGTCGACATCATTCACCTCAAGATCGCCGAGCACAAACTGTGGGGCCGCATGCCGGAATTGATCGGCACCATCGCCAATGCCCGCGCGCAGGGCCAGGAAGTGGAAGCACACGTCTATCCCTACCGCGCCGGCCAGAACAATCTGTCGAGCATCATTCCGCCGTGGGGGCATGAAGGCGGCCGTTCCGCGCTGATCGCGCGTCTGAAGGATCCCGCTTTGCGCCCGCGCCTCGAAAAGGAGATCCTCAACGGCATTCCCGGGTCAAACTGGTACAACCACTACACCGCCACCGGTTCGTGGGAAGGCATGCTGGTGGTGTCATTCTCCAATCCGGCCTATAAGAAGTTCGAAGGCAAGCGGATGAACCAGGTGATTCAGGAGATCGGCGGCAACCCCATTGATGTGCTGTTCAAAGTGCTCATCGACAATAGCGGCTCGGTGCCGACGGTCTACTTCCACCACTCGGAAGAGGACATGCGTTATGCGCTGAAGCAGCCGTTTGTTTCCATCGGATCCGATGGCACGGCCGTGGCCACCGAAGGCCCGCTGGCGCGCGGCAATCCGCATCCGCGCTACTATGGCACGTTCCCGCGCGTGCTGGGCCGTTATGTGCGCGATGAGAAGGTGATCACGATGGAAGAGGCGATTCGCAAGATGACCTCGGCCAACGCCGCCAAGATCCACATCTTCGACCGCGGTCTGCTGCGCGCCGGACAGGCCGCCGACGTCACCGTGTTCGATCCGGCGCGGATCATCGACAAGGCGACATTCGAGCAGCCGCACCAGTATGCCGTGGGCGTGGAATATGTGGTGGTGAACGGAACCGTAGTGCTGGACCAGGGCAAGCACACCGGCGCGCGGCCTGGCGGCATACTGCGCCTGAGCCGGTGAGCGGAAACCGGCTAAGCGCCTAACCCCACCACGTTTCGCCCGGGGCCAGGTGCGCCTTCACCACGTCCGGATTCAACTCAATCCCCAAACCGGGCTTCTTTGTGATCTGAATGAAGCCGTCCTTGATATAGGGCCCGTCCAGCACCAGCACCTGGTCCATCCACCCGCCCTGCCCGGTCACCGTCTCACCCGCGAGAAAGTCGCGGATCGAACCGGCCCACTGCGCGTTGGCATAGGTATGCACCTGGCTTGCGGTGTTGTGCGTGGCCATCGGCAAGCCGAATACATCGGCCATGTCAGCAATCCGCTTGGTTTCCAGGAAGCCGCCCGAATTGCGCAGATCCGGATGAATGATATCGCAAGCCTGGTTGATGATGAAGTCCTTGAAGCCGGCCCGCCGCCCGAGGTTTTCCCCCATGCAGATGGGCACACGCGAGGCGGCGCACAGGCGCTTCCAGGAATCGGAATAATCCACCAGCAGCGGGTCTTCGAGCCACACCGGCTTGATCGGCTCCACTGCTTCGGCGATTTGAATCGCCGTACGCAGGTCGTATTCCCAGTGGCAGTGGACCATGATGTCGTGATCCCACCCGATGGCCTCGCGGCAGTTCTCAAATCCCTGGCGGATCTGGATCAGTTCCTTCGTGGTCAACAGCCGGTTGGCCAGATCGCGCGCGTGGTCGTTTGCCGGCGTGGTGTGCGGGAACCCGAACTTGTGCGTCTTGAAACCAGCCGGATCGGCCTTCACCTTCTGCGCCCACTCGCGGCAACTGGCCTTGTCCAGCATGTTGCGAGGCGCGGCGTGATCGTAGAAGCGGACCTTGTCGCGGAACTTGCCGCCCAGCAGCGTCACGGTGGGCACGTTCAGTATCTTCCCCGCCAGATCCCAGAGCGCCATCTCAATCCCGGAGGCTGCGCGCAGCAGCATATGCGCCGAGCCATCGGTACGGGAACCGCTGAGGCTGTTGGTGCGCACGCCCAGCGTAGTGAAGATCGTGTCGATCTCCAGCGGGTCCTTGCCGACCAGCCATTCCTTCAGGCTGAGGATCTGTTCCTTCACGCCCACCCCGGGGCTGCCGTAAGCCTCAGCGATGCCGTGGAGTCCATCGTCAGCCACGATCTTCACCAGCGTGTAGGTGCGGCTACCCTGCATCATCATCACCTGCACGTCGCGGATCCTGGTCTGCTTCCTTTCGGCGGCAGCCAGCCGGTGAAACGTGGCAAGGAACGGCGCGGTGGCGAAAAACTGGCGTCGGGAAATCTGAGTTGGCATAGCAGGTCCGACTCGGATTATTTCACATCCTTCACTCGTAGCGCAGCGCCTCCACCGGATCGAGCCGGGATGCTTTGAACGCGGGCCAAACGCCGAAAAAGATACCCACGCTCACGCTGACCAGAAATCCGGCCGCAACCGCCCAGGGCGGCACTTCCGAAGGCAATGAGGGCACCAGGAATCCAATCAGCATCGTCACCAGAATCGACAGCACGATCCCGATCACGCCGCCGGCGCCGGTCAGCGCCACCGCCTCGGTAAGGAACTGAAACACGATGTCCTTAGGCCGCGCTCCCAACGCCTTGCGCACGCCGATCTCGCGGGTTCGTTCCGTCACGCTCACCAGCATGATGTTCATCACCCCGATGCCGCCCACCAGCAGCCCCAGCGCCGATAAAGCGATGGATACAAGCACGATCATGCTGGTGATGTTGTCGAAGTTCTTGATGATCTGGTCGGCGGTGGAAAGCTGGAAGTCGTTTTCTTTTCCTTCCGGCACGCGGCGCAGTTTGCGGAGGGCGAACTGCACTTCCTCGTAAGCCTGTTCGCGCAGGCCGGCGCGCGCTTTTGCCGTCAGCAGGTAATTGTCCAGTTGGGGATAGCGCATCCTGGCCGTGGTCAACGGAATGGTGATCTGGTAATCGATGGCGTTCTCACCAAAGAATCCTCCCTTGGCCGGCGCCGTCACGCCGATGATGGTGTACTCGGCGCCGCCCACATTCACAGCGTTGCCAAGCGCGTTGCCGGCAGGGAACAGCACATCGGCCAGGCTGGGACCGATGACGCCGACCTTGGCGCCGCGGGCGTCTTCTTCCCTGGTAAAAAACCGGCCGGACAGAAAATCGCGCGGCTGGATTTCGAACATGTTCGCCGATGCCGCCACCATGCCTACACGGTCGGACTCATAGCCCGGAACACGCGCGATCAGCGGCTGCCGGCCGACAAAGGCCGGGATGAAAAGCTGTACACCCACCTGCTCCACCGATGGCGCCAGACGTTCAACGATTTCCGCATAGCCGGGTTGCATCGGCTTACGGCGCGCCTCCTTCTGCCGTGGCGGAGAATTCGGGTCACCGGACTGGCGGCTGATGAAGATATTGTCCGGACCGAACTCCTGGAAGAAATCCACGATGCCCTTGCGCAAGCCCGAAAGAAGGCTTGACACCGTTACCACCGTGGTGATGCCGATTACGATGCCAAGAATGGTGAGCGATGAGCGGAAACGGTTGACCCACACCGCGTCCAACGCCATGCGCATGTTTTCTTTGGTGACAATCATCGCTTATTCGGCCCGCATGGCGACAATGGGATCCAGGCGCGCGGCGCGGGTGGCGGGATACCAGCCCGAGATGACTCCCACCACCGCCGAGACAGCGATCGCCAGCACGGCATAGGGCGCGCTGACGCCGAGGTTCAGTTCGATGACGCGGCCCACGATGGCGGTAGCGGCCCAGCCGGCCGCCAGTCCCATGCTGCCGCCCACGGCGGACATGATCACCGCTTCAATCAGAAACTGCATCCTGATGTCAGCCCGCGTCGCACCAATCGCTTTTCGGATTCCAATCTCTCTTGTCCTCTCGCTGACGCTGACCAGCATGATGTTCATGATGACGATGCCCCCCACAACCAGGGAAATGGCGGTGACGGGAACCACCACGGCGGCCACCAGGCTGAGAATCTGCTCCACAAAGGAACGGACAGAATCAGGCGTGATGTTGTCGAAATTATCGGGTTCGCCGGCCTTGGCATGAAAGCGCGTACGCAGGGCCACGCGCGTCAGGTCGAGAGAGTCTTCCATGGAAAGGCCTGAGCCGGGCCGCGCCTTGCCGAACACCGCGAATCCGCCCGCGCGCCCGCTGAACATCTTCATATAAAGCGTGGCCGGGATGTAGACCGGGTTGTCCTGATTGGTGCGGGCACCCGACGAGCCAAGCTTTTCCTGCACGCCGACGACGCGAAAATCGATACCGCGGATCTTGATGATCTGGCCAACTGGGGAGACTTCAGGGAACAGCGTGGCGCGGAGTTCATCGCCAATCACGGCCACGCCCTGCCGGTTGCGTTCTTCTGTTTCGGTGAAAAAGCGGCCTTCGACGAGGGTCACTTCCCGGATCTCCGGCAACACGGATGAGACGCCCAGTATCGCCGCCGATTCAAACAGCGTGTTCTCATGCCGCACATCCTCCACTCGCTGCATGTAGGGGCTATAGTAAATGCGGTCGCCGGTGGCATAGCGCAGAAACTCCAGGTCATCTTCGCGGATGGGCTTGTTGCGGCGGAATTTTTCCGCCCGCTCCAGACGGCTGAGGCGGCCCACCTGGGCCACCTGCGCCACCAGGTAACTGTCGGTGCCGAAGACCTTGGACGTCGTCTCTTCGGCGTAAGCGCCCAATCCGTCGATGGCCGCGCCCACCATCACCACGCTGGAGACCCCGATGATCACGCCCAGCAACGTGAGAAAGGTGCGGAGTTTGTGAGCGCGCAGGGAGTCGAGCGCCAATTTGAAAGCGGTGAAAAGACTGTAACGGAAGTGGGACTCGGCGGTGCGGGCGCGCATTCTCTTTAACCATTGTAGATGCCGCTTCCCTCCGCCGCGGTGTGTTACTTTTGCCTATGATGCAAGTTCATCTCGCGTTCGGAAAAACGGGGCTCGAAGTGGCGCTTCCTGAGGGCTATGACTACCGCTTCCTTGAGGCACGCTCGGCCACGCCGCTGGAAGACGCCTCCCAGGCCATCGCACAGGCGCTGGACGCTCCCTTTGGACGCCCGCCGCTGGTGGAAATGGCGCGCGGAAAGAAGAGCGTGGCGATCTCAGTCTGCGACATCACCCGCCCCACGCCGAACCGCGTCACGCTGCCGCCCATCCTGGCCCGGCTGGACGCGGCCGGAATCCGCCGCGAGGACATCACCATCCTGATCGCCACCGGCCTGCATCGCCCGGCCACCGAAGCCGAGATTCAAGAGATCGTGGGCCCGGAGTTGTACGGCACGCTGCGCGTGGTGAATCACAATGCAAGGGAGTTGAGCGAACACCGCCACCTGGGAACAACGTCGACGGGGACACCGGTGTACATTGACGAGCGTTTTGTCTCGGCCGGTCTGCACATCACGCTCGGTTTTATTGAACCTCACCTGATGCTGGGATTCTCGGGCGGCCGTAAGCTGATTGCGCCGGGACTGGCGGCGCAGGAGACCATCAAGGTGCTGCACAGTCCGAAGTTCATGCGGGAGGCGCGGGCGGTGGAAGGCTCCATCGATGACAACCCGCTGCACCGGGAACTGCTGGAAATCTCCGCCATGGCGCGCCACGATTTTATGTTGGATGTGGCGCTGGCGCGCGACCGGCGGATCGCTGGAGTTTTCGCCGGAGGCGGCGTGGAAGCGCATCAGGCTGGCGTCACGTTCGTGCGAAAGGTGATGCTGGAGCAACTGGGGGAAGCGATGGACGCCGTCATCACCACCTCGGCCGGCTATCCATTGGATCTCACCTTCTACCAGGCCGTGAAAGGAATCACCGCGGCCAGCCACATTGTAAAACCCGGCGGCGCCATCCTGCTGTTTGCCGCCTGCAGCGAAGGCGCCGGCGCGCCTGAGTTCCGCAGGATGCTGAAGGAGAATCCCTCCAGCAGCGATTTCCTGGAGAAGCTTCTGCGCACTCCCGAAGTGGAGGTGGATCAATGGCAACTGGAAAAGCTGGCGCTGGTGATGGACAGGCTGCGGGTGCTGTTTCATGTGCCCGGCCTTGAAAGCGAGTTCCATCCGGCACTGTGGGGCGCGGCTTATCCCGATCCGCGGCAGGCCGTGGAGGCACTGTTCGCGCAGTTGCCGAAGGGTGCGCGGGTGGCGGTGATTCCCGAAGGTCCGTACGTGCTGGCGAAGGTGTTGGAAGAGGCCGCCGCTTAGACTGCTTCGAACAGGCCTGCGGCGCCCTGCCCGCCGCCCACGCACATCGTGACCACGCCGTAACGTCCCCCGCGGCGCCGCAGTTCGTTCCCGAGCGCGCCCACAAGGCGCGATCCCGTCATTCCGAAAGGATGGCCGATGGAAATGGCGCCGCCGTTCACGTTCAGCTTCTCCGGGTCGATCCCCAGCCGGTCACGGCAATAGATCACCTGCACGGCGAAGGCTTCGTTCAATTCCCATAAATCGATGTCGCCGATTTCCAGCCCATGACGGCGCAGCAGTTTCGGCACGGCGAACACGGGACCGATGCCCATTTCATCCGGCTCCACTCCGGCAACCGCAAAACCGCGGTAGATCAGTTGGTATGGGACTCCGAGCGCATCGGCGCGAGAGCGCAACATCAGCAGTGACGCCGCTGCGCCATCGGATAACTGCGAGGAATTGCCCGCGGTGACCGAACCGATACCGCTGTCGGGATCGAAGTGAGGCGCCAGCCTGGAAAGTCCTTCGATCGTCGTGTCGGGCCGGTTGCATTCGTCGGTGGAGATGACGGCCTCCTCCTCGCGGATCACTTCTCCCGTCTTTTTATCCATCACTGCGCGGTTGACGGCGATGGGGGCGATTTCGGCGCCCAACAAGCCATCGGCCTGGGCGCGCGCCGTCCGCTGCTGGCTCAGCAGCGAATATTCGTCCTGGGCCTGACGCGAAATCCGGTAGCGCTTGGCCACCACCTCGGCGGTCTGTCCCATCACCATGTATACGCCGGGAAAATTCTCCTTCACCCAGGGATCGGGTTGGGTGTCACGGCTGAGAAAACTGATGCTTTCGACGCCGCCCGCAATCGCTACGTCGGCGCCCTCCAGGATCTGATGAGCCGCCATGGCGGTGGCCTGCAGTCCGGAAGAGCAGAAGCGATTCACGGTGGTAGCCGCCGAGGACACCGGCAATCCCGCCTTCAGAGCAGCCACACGCGCGATGTTGGATCCTTGTTTGCCGCAGGGATAGCCGCATCCCAGAATCACATCTTCCACATCGGCCGGGTCCATCGCCGGCGCGCGGAGCAACACCTCCCGAATGCAGTGGGCAGCCAGATCCACCGGCGAGGTGCGATTGAAGGATCCTCGAAATGACTTGGCTAGCGCCGTCCTGGCGCTGGTGACGATAACCGCTTCACGCATTGGGGGCCGTTTATGTATTCTTGCAGCGAGTAAACATGTTATAACATCAACGCCGGACTTTTGGGAGTCCTAAGTACCGGATTTTGTGAAATTTGAGCCGGAAGCGGCCAGTGTTTCCAGCAACGGAGCCGGGGTCCAAAGAGTACCGTGCCTCCCATGCAGGCCGCGTATGCGTTCCAGTACTGCGCCGGGTCCCACCGAATCCGCATGGAACATCGGCCCGCCGCGATGCGCGGGAAAACCGTAGCCATTGATGTAGATGATGTCGATATCGACAGGCCGAAGCGCGATGCCTTCTTCCAGGATCCTCGCGCCCTCGTTGATCAATGCGTACAGCAACCGGTCTGAAATTTCCTGTTGGCCGATCGGCCGCGGGACAATTCCCGCTTTGGCCCGCACTTCATCGAGGATTCCAGCCAGCGCCGGATCAGGCGAGCGGCGGCGCTGCTGATCATACAAATACCAGCCCATGCCGGTCTTCTGTCCGTAGCGGCCCAATTCGCACAGGTGGTCCTCAATCAGGGGACGGCGAACGCCCGGGACCTCCAGATGCCGGTATTCCTTACGGATGCGCCAGCCGACATCCAGCCCGGCGAGGTCCCCCACCTCGAGCGGTCCCATGGCCATGCCGAAGTCCACCATCGCACGATCCACGGCCTGCGGATCGGCGCCCTCCTCCACCAGGAACTGCGCCTCGCGCCGGTAAGGATGAAACATACGGTTGCCGACGAAGCCGCGGCAGTTACCTACCAGCACTGCCACCTTGCCGAGGCTTTTCGCCAGCGCCATTGACGTGGCGATCACCTGCCTGCCGGTCTCCTTTCCACGAACGATTTCCAACAGGCGCATGACATTGGCGGGCGAGAAAAAATGATGGCCGATGACCATGTGAGGTCTTCGCGTAGCGCTGGCGATTTCGTCGATGCTGAGGGACGAGGTGTTGCTCGCGAGGATACAATCAGGCTTCGCAATCGCATCTATTTCTCCGAAAATCTCTTTCTTTAGCGACAGATTCTCGAAGGCGGCTTCCACCACGATATCGGCCTGTTCGAAGCCGTCATAGGTCAGTTGCGGCGAAATCAGACCAAGGCGGCGGTCCATGGCGGCCTGATCGAAACGGCCCTTGGCGACCGAGGCGGCGTAGTTGCGGCGGATCGTTTCCATGCCGCGGTGGAGCGCTTCCGGGGTGGTTTCCTTGAGAATCACCGGCAGGCCGGCATTGGCGTAGCACATGGCGATGCCGGCTCCCATGGTTCCCGCGCCAATGACAGCCGCGCTGCGAATGGGAAGTACGGGAGTTTCCCTGGGCACGTCCGGGATTTTGGCCACCGCGCGCTCTCCGAAAAAGACATGGATTAACGCCTTGGATTGCGGGCCGAAAAGGCACTCTTCGAACAGACGTGACTCTTCGCGGACGGCCTCTTCAAACGGCAGCCGGGTGGCGGCCTCAACCGCCTCGATCGCCTTCAGTGGCGCCATCAACTGACGTTGGCGCTTGCCCGCCGCCTCACGCGCAGCGGCGAACACAGCGGCAAAATCGCCTGCCAGCTTCTCATTGCGCTCCCGCACTTTTCGCACCGGCGCACTGGCGATTTCTCTGGCGAACGCGACAGCGCCTTCCCTCAGATCGCCATCAATGAGCTTGTCGATGAGCCCCAGTTCCGCTGCCGCGGGCGCCTTCACCGGCTCACCAAACTGGCACATCTCCACGGCCCTGGCCACGCCAACCAGCCGTGGTAAACGCTGTGTACCCGCCGCGCCCGGGATGATGCCGAGTTTCACTTCCGGCTGGCCCACCTGGGCCGATGCCAGGGCCACACGATAGTGGCATGCCATGGCCACTTCCAGTCCGCCGCCGAAGGCCTGTCCGTGAATGGCGGCGATCACGGGTTTAGGCGAGTCCTCGATTCCGTACAGCAGCGGATGGAGACCTTCGCCGCGCTTCTTCTGGCCGGAAGTGACTTTGCCGAACTCCTTGATATCGGCGCCGGCGATGAAAGACCGGCCTGCGCCAATGAGCACCAGCGCGCTGACATCGGCGTCGGCCGCAGCCGTCCTTACGGCTTCGGCGATGCCTTCGGGCACTCCCGGGCTCAGAGCGTTGACCGGTGGATTGTCGACGGTGATCACGGCTATGCCGTTTTCGATGGAGAAATTCACGAGTTCGGACATGCAGGAAAACCAGTGTACCGAAGGCCGTGTTTAGATGGTGGAGTGGATCCACTCTATATTCAGGTTCATCCGAAGGACAATGTCGGCATCATCGTAAACGCCGAAGGATTGGATGCGGGCGCGGTCTTCCCGTCCAGGCTGGTGCTGAGGGAAAGGACGCCGCAATCGCACAAGGTGGCGCTGAAGGATCTGGCGCAGGGCCAGCCGGTGATTCGATATGGCGAGGTGATCGGCCACGCCAGCCGTGGCATTGCCGCGGGAAGCTGGGTACGCGAGGATCTGCTGGACCTGCCCGCGGCGCCCGCGTTGGACGAATTGCCGCTGGCTACCGCCGTACCCGCGCCCCTGCCGCCGCTGGAAGGCTACACCTTTGAAGGATTCCGGAACGGCGACGGTTCGGTGGGCACCAGGAACATCCTTGGCATCACGACGACCGTGCAATGCGTGGCGCCGACGGTGGAATACGCCGTGCGGCGCATCCGCAGCGAATTGCTGCCGCGGTATCCAAACGTGGATGAGGTGACGGCGATCACCCATACCTATGGATGCGGAGTGGCCATTGACGCGCCCGGCGCGGCCGTACCCATCCGCACGCTGAAGCACATCAGCCTGCATGCCAACATCGGCGCCGCGCCGCTGGTGGTGAGCCTGGGCTGTGAGAAACTGCAGCCAGCGCGGCTGTTTCCGGATCTTCCCTTGCACCGGGTGGGCGCCGCGGCGCTGCCCGTACTGGAACACGACCCCTACGTGGTGAAGCTGCAGGATGAAGACTTTCGCGGCTTTCAGCAGATTATCGGCGCCATCATGCGCGCGGCTGAGCGGCGGCTGGAGGAATTGAACAAACGCCGTCGCACTACGTGTCCGGCTTCTGAGTTGAACGTCGGCGTGCAGTGTGGCGGCAGCGATGCCTTTTCCGGCGTGACCTGCAACCCCGCGGTAGGCTATGCGGCGGACCTGCTGGTAAGGACCGGCGCCACCGTGATGTTCTCAGAGGTGACGGAGGTGCGCGATGCCGTCCACCTGCTGACCCCGCGCGCTGTGAATGAAGAAGTGGCGCGCGCGCTGATTCGCGAGATGCGATGGTATGACGAGTATCTCGCCCGCGGCTCGGCCGACCGCAGCGCCAATCCCACTCCCGGCAACAAACGCGGCGGCCTTTCCAACGTGGTGGAGAAGGCCTTGGGATCGGTGGCCAAAGCCGGATCCACCGCGTTGCGGGCCGTGGCCTCGCACGGGGAAAAGGTGACGGCAAAGGGGCTGGTGTTCGCCGCCACTCCCGCCAGCGACTTCATCTGTGGCACCCAGCAACTGGCTTCGATGAACATGCACGTCTTCACCACGGGCGAGGGCTCACCTTACGGGCTGGCGCTGGCGCCGGTGATCAAAGTGTCATCGCGAACCGCGCTGGCCGAGCGCTGGCCCGATCTGATCGATCTGGACGCCGGACGCATCGCCACCGGCCACGCAACCATTGAAGAGGTGGGCTGGGACCTGTTCCGCATGCTGCTGGATGTCGCCAGCGGCAAGCGCAAAACATGGGCCGATCACTGGGGATTGCACAACGCGCTGGCGCCGTTTAATCCGGGACCGGTGACGTAGTCAGTTCCCGCAGCAGGGCCTCGGCCACATCTTCGGCGGTCCCCGGCCGTTCCGCCTTTTCAGACCACCGCCACTGATTCAGATATTCATCCGTTCCGGCCAGGCCGTCGCGCATCGCCACGCGATCGATCTGCTGTTGAAAGCGTTCTGGAAGCTGCCGCGACACAGGCCGTTTTCCCGGATCGCTTACCTTGATCTGCGCCGGTATCCCGCGCCAATAGAGGATCTGGTAGTGCGCCATCACTGCCCCAATTCGCCTTTGCGATAGGCGCGAAGGAAGTTCCTGCAATTGCGGTCACGGCCCAGCAGCATGTCTTCGGCGAGTTTGTATGGGCCGGCCTGTTTGTCAGCGGCGAAGACTTTGTTCAGGTCGTTGGCCACCGGATCGACGATGCCGCTGTCGGCGCCGGCATCGACGGCCAGATTCAGAAACACCTCATTGATGAGCTTGCGGCAGGGCAGGCCGAAGGAGACATTGCTGAGCCCTCCGGAGATGTGAATGGCCGGCCCGTAGCGGGCGCGAAGTTTGCGAATCGCATCCAGGCAGTGATTGCCGAAGGCGCCATCGACGGAGATGGGAAACACCAGCGGATCGACGTAGAGATCTTCCAGCGGCAAACCACGTTCCACAGCCGCGTCCACCATGCGCGAGGCGTTCAACACACGAGCCTCGTCGTCCTGAGGCATGCCGCTCTCCCCGGCCGCGGTCACCACAACAGGCAGCCCATGCTTGCTGGCGGTGTCCAGGGCATCCAGGCGTTCGAGCGACGCCGAGTTCAGCATCGGCCGTCCCGCCCTGCCCTCACAGACCGCCAGACCCGCGCGGAGAATCTCGAGGTTTGAAGAATCGACGGCCACCGGAACCGGAGACAATGATTCCACGGTCTTCACCAGCCATTCGATGGCGGCGATCTGTTCGTTCAGCTTGAGGGAAATCTCGTCGACGTTGAGATCCAGGTAATCCGCGCCCGCCTTTACCTGTTTGTCGATCAGGGCGCGCAGGTAGATCATGCCCTCGCCGCCGCCCGTCATGGCATCGCGGATGGCAATCATGACATGTTTCACGCGGCCTTCTTCATAGTCCTGGCGGCGTTTGAAATCATCAGGGATGGGCAGATAGCGCGTCTCGCCGGCGGCGGTTGTGTAGCGCACCGCCTCGCGTCCGTCGTCGAAGGTGGTGATCAGCTTTCCCTGCCGCAGCACGATGCGCGTGGTATGGATGTTTTCGCCAATGACGATGAATTCGCCATTCAATCCGTTCGGTTTCATTTTCTCCTCATTGCGGCATGGGTTTGAACTGGCAGCCTTCCACGAAGACGTCGAAGAAGTCCGGCGTTGTCTCCAGTTCGATGTGTTCGACGCTCTTCACCAACTCCTCGGCCCTGGCGCGCAGCGCGCGGGAGCACAGCAACCGGCGAGCGCCCTCCACCGCCGCATTGCCCGCCTTCACGATGCGTTGTTCGGGCACGGGGGCCAGGAACCCGATCTCGATCGCGTTGCGGACATCCACGTAGTTGGCGAATCCTCCCGCCAGGTAGAGTCGGCTGATGCCGGAGGGGCGAACCCCGAAATGGCGCATGGCGATGAACTGGCCGGCGTAGTTGGCGGCTTTGGCCTGGGCCAGATTGCTGCCGTCCTCGCGTGAAAAGGTAATACCCCGTTCGGGCACAATGGCGATCTCCCGCGCACGCCCGGGAAACACACCCTTCGGCGTCATACGATCATGCCGGCGCAGTTCCGCCAGCAGATCGATCAGGCCGGATCCGCAGATGCCTTCCGGTTCCACACCGCCGATGGTGCGATGAATCCAGGCCTCGCCGTTCAGCCGCAGCGACTCGATTGCTCCGTCCACCCCGGGCATACCGTATCTGACGTGGCCGCCTTCAAATGCCGGACCGGCGGGGCAGGACGCGGCCACATAGCGGCCCGCGCGTCCGATGACCACCTCAGTGTTGGTCCCCACGTCCACCAGCATCACCACATCGTCCCGCGATTCGATGCCGATGGCCACCAGGTCCGCCACGGTGTCAGCGCCTACGTGGCTGGCAATCAGCGGCGGGCTTGTCACCAGGCCTTTGGGATTCATCCATAGACCCAGCGTGTGCGCCGGTGCGGAAAGGGCGGTGGTAGGCCGCTTCCCTTCCCTCCATTCGTGTTCGGTGAGGGACTTGTAAGGGCGCTGGCCGATGGACTGCACATCCAGCCCGAAGAACAGGTCACGCATGGTGGAGTTACCCGCCACCATCATTTCCTGAATTTCGTGGCGGTCCATGCCGAGCGTGCGGCAGGCATCCTTCAAGACGCGATTCACCGCGGCGATAGCGGCTTTGTGCAGTTCCCCACGAAACGGCCCGCCGTCGTAGGAGATGCGATGCATCACGTCGCTGCCGCCGAAACGCTGGGGATTTCCGAACGAGGCCTGATACACCACCTCGCCCGATTCCATATTGACGACGTCAAGCACCACCGTGGTGGTTCCCAGATCGATGGCCACGCCGTACACGCCGCCATGGCGGTAGACGCCGGTTTCAGCCGAACCAGTGAGGATCTTCGGCCTGCGCGAGAGCGGCGCGAAATCCACCGCCGCGCCTTCGGTGATTAATCGCGCCTGGCACGCCAGACGATAGCCGCCCTTCAGAAAGCTTTCCGCTTCGGTAGGTGGACACAGCGCGTCGGCGCCGGAGCGCACTTCCACGATGCACTCGTGGCATGTGCCCAACCGCTGGCACGATGTAGGCACACGCATCGACTGCGCATTGGCGAGATCGAACAGCGTCACTGGTTCTCCCACGCACCGCGATAGTTCAGCTTGTCGTCGGAGGCGCAGGCCGGAGGTTCCCCTTCCTTGCGCGGCTTGCGCTTGTTGCGGCAGCCGAAGTTCGCCGTACACTGATCGTGCCGGTTCTTGTACGGGCAGCGAAACTTCGATTGCTCGCCGGCATGAGCGGCGATACCCGAAAGAATGTCGTAGAGCCGGTCCATCCGCTCCTTGTATTCTTTTGGGTCCATTCTCAAGCCGCCGCGCCGATGAGTTGTTTGGCCAGCGCCACACAGGCCAGCGCATCCTTACCGTAGCCATCGGCGCCCATGTCGTCGGCGAACTCCTGGGTGACAGGCGCGCCGCCCACCATGATCTTCACCTGGTCGCGCAGATCGGCGTCAATGAACGCCTCGATGGTCTTGCCCATGTTGGGCATGGTGGTGGTAAGAAGCGCGGACATTCCTACGATGGGCGCCTGGTGCTCTTCCACGGCTTCGATGAACCGGTCGGCCGAAGTATCGACGCCAAGGTCGATCACTTCAAACCCGGCGCCGCGCAGCATCATGATGCACAGGTTCTTACCGATATCGTGCAGGTCGCCCTTCACCGTCCCCATGATCACCGTGCCGATCTTCTGCACGCCGGCGGCCGACAGGATCGGCTCAATGTGCGCCATGCCGGCCTTCATCGCGCGCGCGCAGGCCAGCACTTCCGGGACGAAGATGAAGTTCTGGCGGAACTTGATGCCCACCACGCCCATGCCGCCGATCAGCCCGTCATCCATAATCTCAATCGCCGTGATGCCCGCTGCCAGCGCGGCTTGCGTGAGCTTGTCCACAGCTTCGTTGTCGCCGTCGATCAACGCCGCGGCGATGGCCTGCATCTCGCTTCTGGCCCGTGAGAAGAGCCGGATCACCCGCTCCCGTTCCTCCGGCCGCTCAATGAATTCGTCGATTTCCTGCCGGACGAATTCGTTTGTAATGTCGTTCAATTCCGCCATGGCGTTAGTGAATCTGCTCCTTGTGCCAGTCCTTCACGGCTTTGGGAATTTCCTTCAGGTTCTCAATTGCGGTCTGCAGCGGGATGGCGCATTCCGGGCCCACCATATCAACGTGCGCATCCAGGTTGCGGTAAACCTCGGCGCGCACCACATCGGGCCCTTTGGAAAACAGCGTATCGGGGTTATTGATGTTGCCCACCAGGGCGCAGCGGCCGTTCATGATCGCCACCGACTCGGCCGGGTCGTTCTTGGACTCGTAGTGGAACGCCGCCATGCCGGTCTGCGCGATGTACTCCATACGATCCACGGTGCGCCCGCAGATATGCAGAATCAGAGGCACTTTCAGGCGTTCGGCAAACTCGATGTGCAGATCGCGCAGGTAACGGGCGTAGTATTCGCCGCTCACCAGGTCACCGGTGGCGTGGTCGGGCAGGGTCAGCGCGTCAGCCCCTGCTTCAATCTGGGCAAGCCCGAACTGAATGGTGGCTTCCTTCATCCTGTCCAGGCAGAGCTTGGTCTTGCCGGGATCATCGAGTGACATCAACAGGAAGGGTTCGACGCCGAAGCAGTGATAGCCCAGCGACCACGGCCCCATCGTTTTGCCGATGATCGCCACCTCGTTGCCGTATTCCCTGCGCAGGATGCCAATGGCTTCGGTGACGCAGCGCGTGTCCGGATGGGTGAGGAAATCGGCCGGGATACGGATATCTTCCGGCTTTTCGTAGATCGGCTCACGCATCTTCACCGTCGGCCAGTTGTCCTTCTGCTCCCACTGAATTTTGCAGCCCAATGCTGAGGACTCCTGAATGATGGAAAACACCGGCATGATGGTGTCAAAGCCAAGTTCGGTATAGCTGGTGGCCGCCAGCCGCGCCATCAGTTCGGGCTCGCGATTGGCGTTGGGGAACGGCGCGTCGACAAGGTCCATCAGTTCCACGGTGGCGACCGAGGTGGGGTTGCACACCGGGGTTCGATCCACCGGTTCACGCCGCAAAGCTGCCAGAACACGTTCGCGGGAATTCATGGGATCTCCTTATTTTTGGGCGCTGGGCGCCACCAGCAGACCGCGCGAGGCGATGGCTTCCTCTTCCCTCAAAACAGCGCGCACGTTCAGCGCGCGGGGAAGCAGCAGGCCGATGAGTTCGTCGTGCGGATGGCCGCAGTCAAAGGCTGTGGCGGCGTTCAGTTCGGCGAGTTTCCGCAAGCCGGCGGCGATGGCCTCGGCGCGGGCGGTATCGCCTTCCGCGTCCACTTGATGGCCGCTGGTGACGGTCACGGTTTTGCCGGACTTCTTGTCCACCACAGATAACGGGCGCGGCGCGGGGGCTTCACCGCTGGGCAGCTTGCACGCCTCCAGAAACAGCCGTTTCGTGGCGGCGTGGTGGGCGGCTCCACAGGCATGGCGCAGGTGCAATCCATCGCGGATCATGGCGCCCAGCGATGCCATTGCGCCGCTGACAAACTCCACGCGGGCGGCGGCGCCGGGTTTGGAACTGTAGGTGTGGACCAGGTAGGCCGGACCCGCTCCGTCCTCAACGCGGTAGAGTCCCAGGGTGATGTCATGGCATTGCGGGTCCATCGGGACCAGTTCCACTCTTGTACCAATGTCGGCGGTATGCATCGCTTGACGGCTGTCCAGTTGTCTGACAAGCTGACAATAACACAGATGCTGCCCGGTTTGAAACCCGCCGCCCGCCTGTCGCTGAGCGGCAACATCACCGAACAGATCACGGCCTTGATCGCGCGCGGCGTGTGGAAGCCGGGGGACCGGATTCCGGGCGAACACCAGCTTTGCCAGCAGTTCGGAGTGGGGCGCACCTCCGTCCGCGAGGCGTTGCGGCAGCTTGCGGTGATGGGAATGGTGGAGTCCCACGCCGGCGACGGAACATTCGTTTCTGCCGGACTGCAGGACCTGGTGGAGACGCGGCTGATGCTGGAGGCCTCCACGGCGGCGCTGGCGGCGGTGAAGGCGACCGATGAGGACCTGCGCGAGATTGCCGACGCCATCGCCGGTATGAAGGCATCGCTCGACGATCCCGAGGCCTACCTGACGCACGATCTGCGCTTTCACATGGCGCTGGGCGCGGCCACGCGCAATCCGATGGTGCGGAATCTGCTGGCCACCACGCGGGGGTATCTGCAGGCCTGGATCAAGAAGACTCTGCAGGAATCGGGGCGGGCGCAGCTTTCCATTGCCGAGCATCGGCGGATATTGAAGGCGCTGAAGGCGCGCAACCCGGAGAGGGCTCGTAAGGCGATGGAGGCACATATTGTGTCGTCGAGCCGGGACTTGGGTTGAGCGTGGGGAATCCGGACGAAACAGGATGCCGGCCGTCGTGGATTGTCCGGATGGCCCGGTATCCCTTACCCGATTCATTTGAAGGATGCAGGATTCGGATCCCGGGCGAATCCGGACTGAACAAGATGCCGTACAGGAGGCGCTTGCTCTCTGGGAGGAGCGGGAGCGGACCCGGGCGGGCTTTCTCTTGACGCTCGCAGAGGCCAAGGAATCGGTAGCGCGCGGGGAGGGCCGGGTGATTACTCCAGAGTCCATGCGGGATTTGGCGAACGAGGTGAAGGAGCGCGGGCGTGCGCGGCTCCTTGCGGAATTAGCTGCGGAACGCTGATGGCTCACCGGACCCTACCTGGGCCTCTCCCGTGCGGATGACTTCGGACCCGGTTACCGCGGCTACCCAACAGGCCAGTATGTGATCGTCTAAAGCGTGGATGATGAGGGAGTGGTGATTCTGCGATTTGGGCTGATAGAATCAAGTCCGAACCATGCACTACACCCGACGCCAGGCCCTTGCCACCTTCGCCACCACCGCCGCCGCGGCAACCAGGCGCCCGCCGAACTTCATCCTCATCACCTGCGACGACCTCGGTTACGCCGACATCCACCCCTACGGCGCCAACATCGATCACACGCCAAATCTTTCGCGCATGGCCAGCCAGGGCGTGCGGTTCACCTCCTTCTACGCCACTGCCGTCTGCACTCCCTCGCGTGCCGCTCTGATGACCGGCTGCTATCCCAAACGTGTTGGACTGGCCATGGGTTCCTGGCACGGCGTGCTGATGCCTGGCGACTGGCACGGACTCAACCCCTCGGAAATCACCACCGCCAAGCTACTGAAGGGCCGCGGCTACGCGACCAAGTGCATCGGCAAGTGGCACCTGGGGGACCAGCCGGAGTTTCTTCCCACGCGTCAGGGGTTCGATTCCTATCTGGGTCTGCCCTACTCCAACGACATGAACCCGAACCAGAAGATGAGCCCCATCATGCAGCATCCGCATCCGCCGCTGCCGCTGCTGCGCGATGCCAAAGTAGAGCGCGAGATCACTGACCAGTCCGATCTTACGCGCATTTACACCGATGAGGCGGTCCGCTACATCCGGTCAAATCAGTCCCGGCCCTTCTTCCTGTATCTTCCCCATAGCATGGTGCACAACCCGCTGGCGGTATCGGGCGCATTTCAGGGCAAGACCGGTAAGGGGCTGTATGCGGACTCAGCAGCGGAGATCGATTGGAGCGTGGGCGAGATCCTGAAGACTGTAGAGACGGCGGGCATCGCCAAGGACACTGTGGTGGTGTTTCTTTCCGACAATGGCGGCACACCGCGCGGCGTCAATACACCTTTGCGCGGCAACAAGGGCAGTGTGTGGGAAGGCGGCGTACGGGTGCCGGCCATCTTCTGGTCGCCGGGGCGCCTGCCGGCCGGACGCGTGAGTGACGAAATCGCGGGCAACATCGACATCCTTCCCACGTTTGCGGCGATGGCCGGCGCCGCGCCGCCGAAGGATCGCAAAATCGACGGCCAGGATCTGGGTCCCCTGCTCACCGGGCGAAAGGGGGCAAAGTCACGCCATCAGGCTTACTACCACTACCTGATGAACAATCTGCGCGCGGTGCGGTCGGGCGAATGGAAGCTGCACGCCAATGGCGAGTTGTACAACCTGGCCGAGGACATCGGCGAATCACGCAATGTAGCGGCAGCCAATCCGGCGGTGATGGCGCGTCTGGAACAAAAACTGGAGGAAGCGCGCGCCGATCTCGGCGACGGTGACCGCCCCGGGGCGAACTGCCGTCCGGTGGGCAAGGCCAAAGGACCGCTACGCTTCTGGATACCGCGCCACGCCGCCAGCGGACATCCGCCACAGACGCCGGTACACCTGGTGGCGGGCAGCCCTGTGGAATAAAGTTGCAAGAAACCTGTTCCCTGCCCGCATTAGAAGAAAATGAAACCATCTCTATTTCTGGCCTTCGCGTTACCAGCGGGGCTGCTGTCGCAGGAAACACCGGCGCCGACAAATCTCACCACTGAGTCGTTCACCTGCCAGAACGGCTCGGCTGGTTCACTCGTCATCCTTGAGTCCTCCGTCGGGCTGATCTTCAGCGGCTCAATGGGGCGCGTGGAGTCGTGTGATTCCACCACCACGTATCAGGTGGTCCAGATGGGCGCCTGCTCGCTGGCGATTATCGAAGCGGAGGCGCCCGCCACGGCGCCCGTCTTTGTCACCACGCCCTCTTCCACAACACCCGCAATCTACTCCTACGATGCCGGTCCCGCCCTGTTCCTGCGGGGTCCCAACGACCGGGAGATCAGGATCGAGCGGCAGATTTCCGGCCCCTCCACGGCGTATTCCTTTCAGGAGTTCCGCCTGCCTGACCTGAGCAACCCGCTTGCGCCCGCAGTGCCGAATCAGTTTAT
>JANRLE010000266.1:0-8222 GCA_033762895.1 Bryobacteraceae bacterium
AGTGCCGCCCCGCTACCGCACCACTTACTTTTCGCACATCTTCGCCAGCGGTTACGCGGCCGGTTATTACTCTTACCTGTGGAGCGAAGTGCTGGACGCCGATACCGTGGAGTGGTTCAAGCAGAATGGCGGCCTGAAACGGGCCAACGGCGATCACTTCCGCTCAAAGCTGCTTTCGCGCGGCGGCAGCATGGACGCCATGGAGATGTATCGCGCCTTCCGTGGCTCCGATGCCGATCCCAAGCCTTTCCTCAGGCGCCGCGCCCTGGCGAAATAACCTCGACGCGCACCGCGTCGTGACGGGCGAGCCTGCCCGGTTTGATCACGCTGGCACAGACACCCACGCACGGAAGCGTGGTCATCACAAAGCGCGGGCACGGGATGGTTACTTGCAGCACCAGGTCTTCCCAAAGATGCAGCAGCCGCCCGCTACGGCGTCAAGTTCCTCACCCGCCATTGACTTCACGGGATAGCGCCAGGGAGACGAAATCGTGCATGGATTCATCTCGTGCGGCTCAACGAACCGCGTAGACATCGTAGGCAACCCGGTTGTTCGGAAGATCGGTCTGGCCCACGCCCAGGCAGTGCAGCCGGTTCAGCCAAACGTAATCGGGATGGCTGGTGAACAGCCGCGGTGACGTGCGGATCTGCGACGCCGGCGGCAAATCCCCTCGCAGGAACCGGTCGTAGCCGTCCTCGCCAAGATCGAGGATACCCGGGTAGGTTATCAGGATCAGCGCGCCGTCGGTGGTCTCCAGCGTGGCGCGCACATCCAGAATCGCCACGCCATCCCGCCGCAGAGTCAACCAGTCGGCGCCCACCGGCCGCACCTTGCCGCGCACTTTCGGACCCGTGACTTCGCCGCCCGTCACGTAAAAATTGACTTTGATGCCTTCGGGGACCGGGCCAATCACTTCCGGAGGCGCGCCGAGCGTCGCCGTATAGGAAAAAAGGTGCTCCAGGGTATAGGCGATCATGGTTGTTCCGTTCTACGGTAGTATACTCAATTGCCAAGCTCATCCATGCCTGAAACCAGGAACACATTACTCCGGGGCCTCACCCTTACGGACTCCACGGTGCTTGTCATCGGCACCGTCATCGGCACCGGCGTCTTCCTCAAGAGCGCTGTGATGACGCAGCAATTGGGCAGCCCGACGCTGGTGCTGCTTGCATGGCTGGCGGCGGGGCTGCTCTCTCTGGCCGGCGCTTTGGCCTACGCCGAACTCGGCGCGATGTTCCCCCACGCCGGCGGAGAGTATGTCTACCTCGGCAAAGCGTACGGCGACGCGCCGGCCTTCCTTTATGGCTGGATGCAGTTTGCCGTTGCCTCGGCTGGCGGCATCGCGGCCGTCGCCACCGGGTTCGCGATCTTTCTATCTGCGCTGATTCCGATGGGCGGCGCGTGGATCGAACGGCCCGTTCATATTCTGGGCCAGACACTTCAGTGGCAGTTCGGACCCACGCAGGCGCTGGCCGTGGTCGCCATCGTTCTGTTCTCCGCTGTCAATTGCCTGGGTGTCGCGTTGGGCAGCCGCGTGCAATTCGTGCTCACCGCGGCTAAGGTCGGCGGCATTGCGGCCATCGTCATCGGCGTGTTCTTCTTTTCGCGCAGCGCCGACTGGGCGCATCTGCAAACCAGCGCGGCCGCCTCGCAGTCAGGCGGCGCGCAGGCCTTTGGCGCCGCGATGCTGGCAGCCCTTTGGGCTTACAACGGTTGGTATACGCTGCCGGTGATGGCGGGCGAGGTTCTGAATCCTCAGCGCAATGTGCCGCGCGGTCTGATTGCCGGCATGCTCGTGGTTCTCACCGCGTATCTGCTGGCGAACCTGGCCTATTTCTACGCGCTTCCGGTTGGGGAGATCGCCACGTCCAACTCCACCGATCACCGGGACGCTCTTCCCGTTGCCGCAAAGGCCGCCCAGACTTTCTTCGGCCCGGTGGGCGCGGCTTTTGTGTCCATCACTTTCGTCATCTCCACGCTTGGGGCACTGAACGGAATCATCATGTCGTTCGCGCGGATCCCTTTCGCCATGGCCCGCGATGGGCTCTTCTTCCATCAAATGAGCCGGGTGAGCGAGGGCAGTCGCGTTCCGGTGTGGGCCATTACCGTTCAGGGCCTCTGGGCGAGCCTGCTGGCATTGTCCGGGACCTTTGACCAGATTACGAACTACACCATCTTTGCCCTGTGGCTGTTCTTCGGAGTGACGGTGAGCACCGTTTTCGCCCTGCGGCGGAAGATGCCCCATGCCGAACGGCCTTATAAGACGCTGGGTTACCCGTTGGTGCCGCTGGTCTTTGTGCTGGTGGCGGCATGGCTGGTGATCAATAGCATCCTTACAAGCCCGGTGGAATCGGCGGCCGGTCTCTTGCTGATCGCGCTGGGCCTGCCGGTTTACTATTACTTCAAACGCAAGCGCGTGCTGAATGGATAGGATCGAAGTCCGCTAGCCCTTGGCATCCCCTTCGCCCGCCCTTCCTCCAAACTCGATCGTCTCCTGCGTATGGATGTGCTCCACGTTAACTCCGAATCCAGACTGCTCTTTTGGCGTCGGGTGCGAGGTTCAGCCACCAAAATCCATCAATTCGCAGTATATTGGAAACAGAATGGCTACAAGCATTAGAGACGACCTTCGCCGCGAAGTGATTGTGTATCTGAAGATGCAAGCGGCGCCTGTGACCATGCGCAATATGGCGGAGGACCTGCGCAAACGGAAGGACCGGTTCAAAGGCCTTCGCGACGCTGACATCCGAGACGTTGTTCAACCGATGATCGCCACTGGCAAGCTGGCGTACGCACCTGGCCTGAAGGTGAAGCTTGCCACGGGGCAATAGGCGATCCGTCCGTGCAGCGGACCAGGACGGTCGCTTCCAGCAAGAAAGCAGCACAGATGGCCGGACTCCGGGCCAGCGCGACAGAGACCGCGTTCTGTACTCGGGTCCTTTCGCCCGCCTCGCCGAGATCACCCAGGTTGTTTCCCCTGAGAACGGTTACGTCTTCCACAATCGGCTTACTCATTCCCTGAAAGTGGGCCAAATCGCCAGGCGTCTTGCCGAAAAATTGATTCGGGAACAGCCGGAAATGGTAAAGAGTCTCGGCGGGCTCGATCCGGACACAGCGGAAGCCGCCGGCCTCGCCCACGATCTCGGCCATCCGCCATTCGGCCACATCGCCGAGGAAGAACTCGATAGCCTCGTCCGCGAACAGGGCCTGGACGACGGCTACGAAGGCAACGCCCAATCATTCCGGATTGTAGTCCGCCTCGCATCGAGCGACGCCCGCTACGAGTCGGATCTGCCGGTTGAAGGGCTGAATTTGACCAGGCGAACGCTGGATGGCATTCTGAAGTACCCGTGGGCATGGAGTGAGAATTCAAAGAAGTGGGGCTCTTACCGGTCGGAGCAAGAGGTTTTCGAATGGGTACGCCTGGGGCGTTCGCCGGCCATCCGCAGTGCCACCGCCGAGATCATGGATTGGGCGGATGACATCACGTTCGCAATACACGATCTCCTGGATTTTTTTCGTGCGGGAAGGATTCCTATCGACCGATGCAAAGTCGAAGACGGCGCTGAGCGCACACGGCTGCTAAACGGTATGTTCAAGCGGAAGCCCGACTGGGCTCGCGATCAGAAGGCCTACCAGGACGCTGTGGATTCGCTCTTGAGTTGGTTCCCATTCGAACCGGACCGTCGCTTTACCGACTCCGGCGAAGACCGGGCAAAACTGTACGACTTTTCGAGCGCACTCATTCGCTACTTCGTAGATTCTTTTCACATCAGGCCAACATCCGCGAGTCTCGTGGATATCGAGCCGCAGGCCCGACAGGTCGTCGAGGTCCTCAAACAGTTTATTTGGGAATATGTTATCGAGAATCCGGAACTCGCCGTGCTTCAGAACGGTCAACGCGAGGCTGTGCGCACGGTTTTCAGCCGGCTCCTGGAATCTTCGAAGGAAGGTAGATATTATCTGTTCCCGCCCTCCTCTCAAGATGCGCTTGCGAGTTCGACCAGCGACGCCCAGCGAGTTCGGATTACAGCCGATTGCGTGTCGGGTATGACGGAGCGCGAGTTGATGCGTTTCTACCGATGCCTCCTCGGCTTACCGGTCTAGCACGCAGGTAGTGCCCTAACGTAGTTAACGATGCATCGACACGCTGAGCCGCCGACGGCGCTCGTCTCGATCACTCAGCCTTCTTGAGATTACTGTAAGCCATGACCAAGATCATAGACAGCCCAAAGCTGCACAGGGGATATAGCCACTTGTTCGGCCAAGCCCAATCAGGAAACATGGCGCCGGCAATGCTAACCGGTATCGCGACGATAGCCATGCCGGTCCAGCCCGCTCGCGTTCATGGTACGCGCTCCAACGATCATGATCAGGCCTAGCGCAAGCCATGGAAGCGCTGAGTAGAAAACTCGCTGAACCCAGGACGGTATGTTCAATGAGCGGGCGCTTCCTAGCGAGATCGGGCGGTTCACGACGAAGTCGTTAAGCTCCGTGGATAAGCTGTCGAAAGTGTCTCGAAGCACGCGGTTCCGGCTGGCTAGGTCATTTTGCCTGTCAAGCGCGATCAAGCGCTCCAGCAGAACGATTTGTTTTTCGACTCTGTTGAGTGCTAAATGTCCCGTGTACCATTCATATGCCATTACGACACCCATGATGGCGGCCAATAACAGAACAGTGAATGCTAAACGCTTCCAGGTGAAGTTCTCGATGAGTTTTTCAAAGAACGAAACGATCGGCTCCAGCATTGTCGCCTCCAGCCTGCATGTTACATCGTCGCCGGCTTTGTCCTGCCCCGCCCGCTCTGTTGGCCAGGTACAAGTGCGCACCTAACCTTTGGGAGTGTTACTCGCTTCCCCTTCGCCCGCTTTGCCCCCAAACTGCCGCATCAGTTCCGGCACGTTGATTCCCAGCGCTTCCAACTGCTGCAGTAATTGAAACGCCACCGTCGGCCCCGTGCTCGCCAGCCGTGAAATCCCGTTGCCGCCGTTGCCTCCGCCGCCCTGATCGATCACCACCACCTTATCTATGTTCCCTAACGGCGCCGCCACGGCTCCAAACACACTCGATGAGGCCTCGATGATCGCCGGCAGTTTCTCCAGGATCGTCTGCAGCCGGGCCGCGTCGTTGAACTCCTTCCAGGCCTCGGCCTTTTTCAGGATCGCCGTCGCCTCCGCCACACCCTGCGCCTCAATGGCCCGCGCCTGCGCCACACCGATGGCCTCAATCCTTGCGGCCTCGGCCTTGCCCTCGGCTTCCACCGCCGCCGCCCGTCCGATGCCTTCCTTGCGCAACCGCTCCGAATCGGCCTCCGCCATCGCAATCATTGCCGACCGCCTGCCTTCGGCCTCCAGCACCGCCGCCATCTTCGCCGCCTCGGCCCGCACAATCGCCGCCTGGCGCTCGGCATCGGCCGGCTTGATCACCGTCGCTTCCAACTCCTTCTGGCGGCGCATCACCTCCTGTTCCTGCTGCCCGATCATCTCTTGAGTGCGGATGCGCTCCACCTTCACTTCTTCGGCCACCACCGCCTGCCGTGATTGCGCCTGCGCGAGCGGCCCGGCCTGCGCAGCCCTTGCTTTCTCGATCTCCACTTCGGCCTGGAATCGCGCCTGCTTGATCGCAAAATCGCGCTGCGCCTCGGCGATCACGCCGTCGGCGCCCAGCTTTGACCGTTCGCCCTGCTGCAGCGCCTCGGCCGACTTCATCTTGGAGTCCCGCTGCGCTTCCGCCTCGCCGATAATGGCGTCCCGCTTCACTTCCGCCGTACGCCGCCGTCCCAGCGCGTTCAGGTAATCTTCCTCATCGGAGATTTCCTGAATGGTCAACACGTCCACGCCGATGCCCATTTTCTCGAGATCCATCGCCGCTTCGGTTGTCAGCTTCTGGGCAAAGCTCTGCCGGTCGCCATTCACTTCCTCCACCGTCAGCGTGCCCAGAATCGACCGCAGGTGGCCCTCCAGCGTCTGAAAAATGACCCGCTGCAGCTCATCGTGTTTCATTCCCAGAAACCGTTCGGCGGCGGCATGCAGCGACGTCTCATCGCCGCGGATCTTCACGTTCGCCACTGCCTTCACCGAAACCGGCACGCCCTGCACCGTGTAGGCGCGCTTGATCTCCAGCGGGATGGTGAACACGTTCAAGGAGAGATAGTCGACCTTCTCCAGCAGGGGGATGCGCAGAGCCGCGCCCCCGCGCACCATGCGATAGCCCACCAGCCGCCCGTCCGCCAGTTTGCGCTTGCGCCCGCTCAACACCGCTACCATGTTCGGCGACACCTTCAGGTAGTTCCGGCTGAACAGCGCAATCGCGATCACCAGCGCCAGCAGCACCAGCAACAGCACGAATGGTACAAGTAGTCCTTCGGCAAACATAAGTTCTCCTTACTGGCGGCGCACCACCAGCATCTCTCCCGCCACCTGCTCCACGATCACCAACGAATTCTGCCCGATCGCTGTTCCGTCGATTGAACGCGCGATCCGGTCCACCATCTCATCGCCCACCTGGCATCGCACCTGTCCCACGCCGCCGGCGGGAATCGCCACCACCACGCGCCCCGGCTTCGCCGCCAGATCGGACACCTGTAACTGCGTGCTTGCCTGCTGCGAAAACAGAAACCGCGCGAACCAATAGATCAGCGATCCGAACGCGAAGCCGCTCACCAGTCCCACGCCGCTTGCGCCAAGCGTCCCGAGGCCAAAGTGCGACGCCAGTGCGCCGCAACCGCCAAAGGCCGTGACGAACACGCTCAGCACGCGGCTCGAAAAGAAGCTCGGACCGGCGTCCACGTTGTGATCCATCTCGAAATGCTCGAAAATCTCGCCGAATACCAGGGAGATGAGCAGGAAGATAAATCCCACGCCTGCAATCAGCAGAAACACCGTGAACGTGGAGATATCGGAGAACAGGCTCGTCATAGGGCGCTTGTCACGTGCAGTTTAACTCAAACCGCCAAGCCGCCGCCCGCCCTCCCTGTCAGAAGTAAAACTTCAGCGCCAGCACCACGCGCCGCGCATCCAGCGTGCTGGTGTACTGTCCATATCGCGCGTTCACCTGCCGCCCCTGGGCATCGAACCGTCCACCCGTGTCCACGCCGTTGAACTGGGCATGGTTGAACGTGTTGTAAGTCTCCACGCGGAACTGCAGACGCCGTACTTCGCTGGCGCCAAGTTTGAAGTTCTTGAACAGTGAGATGTCGAAGTTGTTGATACCCGGTGCGCGGATCGGATCCTTGGGCGCGTTGCCGATTCCCAAGCCGTCGCGCGAGGGAGGCCGGACCACATCCGTGTTGAAGTGCCGGTCCCGCGTGCGCTCACCACGCGGCAGATTCGGATTTCCGATGAGGTTGACCCGGCTGTCCACGCCGGCGCCCGATGCGCCTGTGAGATCCACGGCCTGCACCAGGCTGTAGCCCAGCCCAAGCGGCTGCCCGCTCACGAATGAAGCGATGCCGGAAACTTCCCAGCCATCCGTCACAATGCGGGTGAACCTGTTGTTGCTGTACTTGCTCAGCCCTGGAATCTGATACGTCCAGTGAACCTGCAGGTTGTGCGTGCGGTCAAAGCCCGCCTTTCCATAGTTGCGCATCCGGAAATCCAGAAAGGGATTTACCGCGTTGTTGTTCCCGTCCACCAGGTCCATCGTCTTTGACCATGTCCATGTGCCGCCGAAGGTCAACCCTCGTCCGAAGCGCTTGTTCAACTGCGTCTGCATCGAATGATAGTTGGAGGAGCTGGCGAATTCGGCGTATTGAATATCGCCAAACCCGCGGATCGGCCTCAGGAAATTTACCGGCAGGGGCCGGTTCCCGAAGGTGGGGTCGATGGAAGACGAAAGGAAGTTCGTTCCGTATGGCGTCGCGTTGAGGCTGCGCCGCTGCAGCAGGTGCCTGCCCACGTTGCCCACATACGCCACATCCAGCACCACGCCCCGTCCCAGATCCTGCTGCACGCCGAAGCTCCAGTTGTAGACCGTGGGCGGATCGTAGTCACGCTGGATCCCGTTCACGTTTGTCGGGCTCTGGTTCAAGGTTGAAGTCAGCAGGTTCCGGATGGTCGATTGCACCACGCTCGAGGTGATCACGTTGGGCGGCTGCTCCACGAAAATGATGACCTGGTCGTCGTTGAACCGGTCAAAGAACATGCCCACGCCGCCGCGAACCGCCGTCCTACCGTTTCCGAAGACATCCAGCGCGAAACCGAACCGCGGCGCCACTTTGAGG
>JANRLE010000267.1:0-24053 GCA_033762895.1 Bryobacteraceae bacterium
ACAATGATGGGCGAAGAGCCGGCATGAAATTCGTAGATGAATTTCGCGACGCCGGCGCGATCAGACAAACCGCGGCGCAGATCCGGCGCCTTGCCGCCTCGGGCCGCCACTACCGGCTGATGGAAGTGTGCGGCGGCCATACGCACGCCATCTACCGCTTCGGACTCAAGGACCTGCTTCCCGAAAACGTGGAGATGATTCACGGGCCGGGCTGCCCGGTATGCGTGCTGCCGATGGGCCGCATCGACGACGGGCTGGCCATTGCCGCCGGCGGCGATATCATCTTCGCGGCTTTTGGCGACATGATGCGAGTTCCGGGCGCGCAGGGCAGTCCCTTGCAGCACAAGGCGCGCGGAGTGGATATCCGCATAGTCTACTCACCAATGGACGCGCTGAAGCTGGCCGAAGCGAATCCCGCCCGGCACGTGATGTTCTTCGCCATCGGATTTGAAACCACCGCGCCTTCCACCGCTCTGACGCTGCTGCGCGCCCGCGAAATGGGCATCGCGAACTTCTCAGTGTTCTCAAACCACGTCACCATCATTCCCGCCATTCGCGCCATCCTGGATTCGCCGGACATTCGCATCGATGCATTCGTGGGCCCGGGCCATGTGTCGAGCGTGATCGGATGCCGCCCCTATCTCCCCATCGCGCGGGATGAGGGCAAGCCGGTCGCGATTTCCGGGTTCGAACCGCTGGACCTTCTACAGTCGATCGCAATGGCGCTGCGCCAGCTCAACGACGGCCGCGAGGAGGTGGAGAATCAGTACACGCGCGTGGTGCGATGGGAAGGCAACGCGGCGGCGCTTGGCGTGATGGATCAGGTCTTTGAATCGCGTCCCGCGTTTGAATGGCGAGGGCTGGGAACGATTGCTCACTCGGCTTTGCGCATCCGCAGGGAATTCGCCGCCTGGGACGCCGAGCAGCGCTTCGCTGTTCCCGGATTACGCGTCCTGGAGCCGGAGGCGGCCCAATGCGGAGACGTGCTGCGAGGTGTGCGAAAGCCCCCGCAATGCAGGCTGTTCGGCAACGAATGTACGCCCGAACGCCCCGTAGGCGCGCTGATGGTGTCGTCTGAAGGCGCCTGCGCCGCCTATCACAAGTATCAGCAGGTGTGAAGCAACCAATGGCCACTCTCGCGGCGCCCTCCCGGGTTCGTTTCCTCGATCCTCAGATCGAAATGGCGCATGGCGCCGGCGGCAAGGCGAGCCGCCGGCTGGTGGAGGGCCTGTTCGCCCCGCTGCTGCTTGAAGCAGGGTGTGGCGCGCTCGGCGATGCGGCGCATCTTCGTTTTGACGGGATGGGCCTGGGAATCACCACCGACAGCTTCGTGGTGCGGCCGCTGCGTTTCCCCGGAGGGTCCATCGGCGAGTTGGCGGTCAACGGCACGGTAAACGATCTGGCCGTATCGGGCGCGCGCGCCGAGGCGCTGGTGGTGACCTACATTCTGGAAGCCGGACTGCCGTCGGCGGTGCTGGAGGCCGAAGTACACGCCATGGCCGAAGCCGCGCGGGCGGCTGGGGTTATCATCGCGGGAGGTGACACGAAAGTGGTGGAGCATGGCAAGGCCGACGGCATGTACATCACCACCACCGGCATCGGACGTTTGATTCCCGGCGTGCACCTGTCGCCCGCATCGGTGCGGCCGGGCGACCTGCTGCTGCTCAGCGGCCCGATTGGCGATCACGGCATCACGATACTGCTGGCGCGCGGCGATCTGGATTTGGAAGCCTGCCTGCGCTCCGACACGCGCCCGGTGCTGCGATTTGTGGAAGCGCTGGCGGCGGCGGCATCGGCCGGCCTGCGGTGGATGCGCGATGCCACACGCGGCGGCCTTGCGACGGTGTTGAACGAACTGGCGCGGGATTGCGGGCTCGGCATCGCCGTGCGCGAGGAGCACGTCCCGGTGCGGGATGCTGTCCGCGGCGCCTGTGAACTGCTGGGGCTGGACCCCCTCCACATCGCCAATGAAGGCCAGTTTGTTGCCGTCATCGCCCCCGAATTCGCCGATGCGGCCATGGAAACGCTACGCCGCATGCCGGGAGGCGAGAAGGCCGTCATCATCGGAGAGGTGCGCCCGGCACCTGCCGCCACGGTGTTGGGAATCACCCCTTACGGCGGAACCCGCGTGATCGACATGCTGGTGGGCGACCCGCTGCCGCGCATCTGCTGACGCCTTATGATCGCCGCCCGGTCCGTTTATGTCCGCGGTGTAGTGCAGGGCGTCGGATTCCGGCCGTTTGTGTACCGGCTGGCCCTGGCCCACAGCCTCTCGGGGTGGGTAAGAAATGAGGAAACCGGTGTTGAGATCCACCTGGAGGGCGGTGAGCGGCAGATGGATGAGTTCCTGCGCGGGCTGCGCGAACAGCAGCCGCCGGCGGCGCGCATCACGGCAATTGAGGTCCATTCCACCTCGCCGGCGGGCATGGCGGAGTTCACCATTCGCGCCAGCGGCCACACCGGAACGCCCGTTACCCGCATCGCGGCCGATCTGCCGGTTTGCCCCGATTGCCTGAAGGAGCTCTTTGATCCCGCCGAGCCGCGCTATCGCTACCCGTACATCAACTGCACGAACTGCGGTCCGCGCTATAGCGTGATTGAGCGGCTGCCCTACGATCGCGCCAACACGGTGATGCGTCTCTGGCCGATGGATGCCTACTGCGCCGGGCAATACGGGGATCCCGCCGGGCGGCGCTTTCACGCGCAACCGATCGCCTGCCCGTCATGTGGTCCCGGTTACTCGCCGGACATCGGGAGCGTGGCGGAGCGCCTGCGCACGGGCGCCATCGCCGCCATCAAGGGGCTGGGCGGCTATCATCTTGCCTGTGACGCGCGGAACCCGGATGCCGTCTCGGCGCTGAGAGAACGTAAGTTCCGTAAGGAACGTCCCTTTGCGGTAATGGTTCGTGATCTCAGTACGGCGCGGGAGTTAGTGGAACTTACCGCGGATGCAGAGGCGCTGCTCACTTCTACGGCCCGCCCCATCGTGCTCGCGCCGGCCACGGCCACGCTACCCGGGGTCGCGCCCGAGACATCGGAACTCGGCATCATGCTGCCTTATACCCCGGTGCACCACCTGCTATTCGCCGCGGGCGCGCCCTCCGCGCTGGTGATGACCAGCGCCAACCGTTCGAGCGAACCCATCGCCTATGAGGATGCCGATGCGCGGCAGCGCCTGAGTGGCATCGCCGATCTGTTTCTGACTGGCGAGCGGCCCATTGTCCGCCGCGTGGACGATTCCGTCGCCCGTGTGAGTGTCTTTGGCCCGATGATCCTGCGGCGATCGCGCGGCTATGCGCCCGGCACGGTAGCGGAGCTGCCCTGCAAGCGCCCCATCCTCGCCGTGGGAGGCGATCTGAAGAATGCCATCGCGCTCGCCGTGCAGGGCCAGGTTTTCGTGAGCCAGCACATCGGCGGCCTGGAACATCACGGCGCGCGCGCCGCCTTCGAACACACCATCGCCGACCTGATGAGCATGTACGAAATCGACAGCGGCGAACTGCTCATCGCCTGCGACGCGCACCCGGAGTATGCCTCCACGGTGATCGCCGGCGCACTTGCCGCGCAGCAAAAACGCGCCATCCAGCACCACCGGGCTCACATCGCCTCAGTGCTGGCTGAGCGCGGGGCCTGGGACCAGCAGGTGGTGGGCGTAAGCTTCGATGGCACCGGCTATGGAGACGACGGCTCCATCTGGGGCGGCGAGGTTTTCAGCGGCAGCGTGTCTGGCGGTCTCGATCGCGGGATTCACCTGCGTCCGGCTGTCCTTGCCGGAGGCGACGCCGCGGCTCGCTTCCCCGTGCAATCCGCGGCTGGGTTTCTCGCGCAGCTCGATCGCCGTCACGATTGGTCCGCCGCTTCCGGCCGTTTTGAACTGGCGCAGCGCCTGATCCGCGCCGGGGTGCGGGTGTTCCCCACTACTTCCATCGGCCGCTTATTCGACGCGGCGGCGGCGCTGCTGGGCTTCACCCGCGAAATCACGTTTGAGGGGCAGGCCGCCATGTGGCTGGAGCAACTGGCACAACGCGCCGCCGCCTGCGCCGCCTACCCATTCCCGCTGGAGGGCGAGGAACTGGATTTCCGGCCGCTGTTGGATGCATTGATGCGCGACCGGCAACGGGGGCGCGATTCAGGCGAGATTGCCCGCGCCTTCCACGCCGCCATCGCCCAGGGTGTGCGCGCGGCCGCCCGCGCCATCGGCATCGAAACCGTGGTGCTGTCGGGCGGCGTCTTTCAGAATCAACTCCTGCTTGGGGAGTTGAAGGACTGCCTGGAGCCGGCGGGCTTTCAAATATGGACCAACAGCGCCGTTCCACCCAACGACGGCGGCATTTGTCTTGGGCAGGCGGCGCTGGCGGCTTTCCCTGACAGGGAGCACAGCCGTGCATGAACTTTCCATCGCGCTCAGCATACTGAAGGTGGCGGAAGAGGAGGGCGGGGCCGGGGTGGAGGTGATTCACGTGAGAGTGGGCGAGCTTTCGGGCGTGGTGAAGGAAGCGCTGCTGTCCGCCTATGAGATCGCCCGTGAAGGAACGCCGTTGCGAAGAGCGCGACTGGTGATTGAGGAGGTTCCGGTGATGGTCGATTGCCAGCGCTGCAAGGGCCCGCGGCGCGTTCTCTCCATCCAGCAGTTACGCTGTGCGGACTGTCAGACGCCGGCGTCCCGGGTCCTGGAAGGCCGCGACTTACAGGTGGCCGCGCTGGAGGTGAGCTCATGAATTCCACACCGCGTATCGTGGAAGTAAGAAAAAACATACTGAAGCACAACGATGAGGTCGCGCACGCACTGCGCGAGCGGTTTCAGCAGGCCGGGGTCTTTGTGGTGAGCCTGGTCTCGAGCCCCGGCTCGGGCAAGACCGCATTTCTCGAATCGACGCTTACTCGGCTGCGTCCGCACTTCCGCGTGGCGGCGCTTGTTGGCGACCTGGCGACCGGGAACGACGCAAAACGTCTGGCGCGCAGCCAGGTCCCGGTGCGGCAGATTCTCACCGGCACCCTGTGCCATCTGGAAGCGGCCATGATTGAGAACAGCCTCACGGACTGGGCCCTTGCGGAACTGGATTTCCTGTTTATTGAGAACGTGGGTAACCTGGTGTGCCCGGCGTCCTATGACCTGGGCGAGAACCTGCGCGCGGTGTTGCTGTCTGTAACCGAGGGGGAAGACAAGCCATTGAAGTATCCCCCGATGATCCATAGCGCTGACGTCGCCGTGATCACCAAGACCGATCTGGCCGATGTCGTGGAGTTCGATTGGGAGGCGGCGTTCCAGAATCTTCAGGCCGTGCGGCCGGGGATGGAGGTGATGCGCGTCTCGGCCAAGACGGGAGCGGGGATGGAGGATTGGCTGAAGTTTGTAACCGGCGGGCGTCATCCCGCGCGGTGTGCTTCCATTGAATAGGGCCCAGACTTGCCCGTTGCCTGATGTTTCGTAAAACGCTATCGCTTCGAGGGCTTGCGGCTGGACTGGCCGGTGTGGCCGCCGTCTCTCTCCTCTTTTCCAGGATGCTGCAGGTGAGTATCTCCACGGCCGGATTCTTCCTGCTGCTGGTGGTCCTCGGCGTAGCGGCAACCAGCGCCTTTGCCGTGGCGGCGGCGGTGGCCGTGGCGGCGATGCTGTGTTTCAATTACTTCTTCCTGCCGCCGGTTGGAGAACTGACGATCGCGGACCCGGAGAACTGGGTGGCGTTGTTCACCTTCCTGCTCACTGCGCTGGTGGCCAGCCACCTTTCCCACAACGCGCAGCGGCAGTATGCCGAGGCGAAAAGCCGGCAGAAGGAGACCGAGCAGTTGTACGCGCTGAGCCGCTCAATCCTATTGGCCGAGCCGGCGCGTCCGTTCGGCATGCAGGCCGCCCAGTCGATTGCGCAGATCTTCGAATCTCCGGCCGTCACGATCCTGGACGGCAAGACGAACACCATCTTTCGGGGTGGGCCGGCCGACATGGATGACCTGGAGCCGCGCCTTCAAGACGTTGTTCGCCAAGGATGCCACCAGCGGGATGAGGGAAAGGACCTCGACATCTGGCCGATCGCATTGGGCGGAAATCCCGTTGGTGCGCTGGCAGCTAAAGGAATCAGGGCCTCCGATGGAGCCATTCAGTCCCTGCTGAATCTGGTGGCGATCGCGCTGGAACGGATTCGCACCGAGGAGGCGGCAAATCGAGCCGAGATCGCGCGGCAGAGTGAAGAGTTCAAGTCGACGCTGCTGGACGCGATCGCACATGAATTCAAGACGCCGTTGACATCCATCAAGGCAGCCGTCACCGGGTTGCGGGCCTGGGAGGAAAAGCTGCCGCCAGACCAGAGGGAACTCGCGTCGATCATCGAGGAAGAGACCGACCGGCTTAGCCAACTGGTGAGCGAGGCGGTAAAGATCGCCGAGATTGACGCGGGAAAAGTAAAACCCCGGCGCTCGGCAATTGGCGTGGCGGATTTGCTGCGATTGGCGGTGCAGGCGTTCGCGGGCAGGGGCGCCGACCGGATTCACACCGTTGAGGGGACCGGCTCTTTTCGGCCGCTGCTTGCCGACGGGGACCTCATCGCCCTGGCGTTGCGCCAGTTGATCGACAACGCACTGAAGTACTCGGCGCCCGGCTCGCCGATCACTTGCAAAGCGGAGCAGGCCGGAGAGCGGCTAATGATCCGCGTGATCGATCGGGGGAGCGAGATACCGGAGCGGGACCGCGAACGGATCTTCGAGAAATTCTTCCGTAGGGCGAATGTGCGCGGCAGACTGCCTGGCAGCGGTCTGGGATTACACATCGCGCGTGAAATCGCCCGCATTCACGGCGGCGATCTATGGGTGGAGCCGGCCAAGGACGGAACAGGCAACGAGTTTTGCCTCGCGCTGCCGTGGGGCGAAGGAGAGCAGGCATGAGTTCGGGGCGGATTCTGGTGGTGGACGACGAGCCACAGATCCGCCGCGTATTGCGGACGACGCTGGCGGCGCAAGGGTACGAAGTCTTTGACGCGAGGTCGGGCGAAGAAGCGCTGGAGGCGGTCCGCGATCAACGGTTCGACCTCATCCTGCTGGACATGAACATGCCTGGGATCGGGGGGCTGGAGACATGCCGCGAAATCCGCAGCACCTCCGAAGTAGCGATTCTCATGCTGACCGTGCGCGACTCCGAACAGGACAAGGTGAATGCACTCGACGCGGGCGCCGATGATTACATCACCAAGCCCTTTGGGATGCCCGAAGTTCTGGCCCGCATTCGCGCGGCTCTGCGCCGTCTGCCGGTGGGGCTGGGCAGAGACGACGAAGTGGTCCGCCTTGAGGGAGTGGAGATCAACCTTGCGACGCGCCGTATCCTGGCCCATGGCCGCGAGATTCGGCTCACCCCCAAGGAGTTCGACCTGCTTCGCTACCTGGTTGCGAATCCCAACACCGCCATCCCGCATACCAAGCTGCTGCAGGCCGTTTGGGGCCCGGATTATGGAGACCAGGTGGAATATCTGCGGGTGTTCATCAACCAACTGCGCAAGAAGATTGAGCCGGATCCGGCAAAGCCGCGCTATCTGCTCACGGAACCGTGGGTTGGCTACCGGCTGGCGATCGCCTCCAAGCCGCCGAAATAGCGGTGATTGCACGTCTTGACGCAATCCTTAGCCATCCCTTATGACTTCTTTACGGGTTGGGCGTTACGCTGTCATTGGAGATCAGGTGGCAACGGAAGGTGATAACCCATGGTCGACTTACTTTACATTTCGCTCGGCTTTTTCTTCTTTCTGGGGTGTTGGTTGCTGACCGGCGCCTGCGAAAAGTTATGAACTGCGTGGAGAGGATAGCCAGATCATGGACTATATCGTCGCGGGCATTTGCGCCGTCTTTCTGTTCTTTTACCTGATTTACGCCCTCCTGAAACCGGAGCGCTTTTGAGGAGTGGAAATGACTTCCAACGGATTTCTGCAGATCACAGTCTACTGCCTGCTGATCGCCGCCCTGACCAAACCCGTGGGCCTGTATATGGCGAAGCTCTATGCCGGCGAGAAGACATTCCTGCATCCGGTGTTCCGGCCACTGGAACGGCTTTGCTACTTCCTTGTAGGGATTCGTGAGGATGCCGAACAGCGCTGGAGGCAGTACGCCGGCGGCGTGATCTCATTCAGCTTCTTCAGTTTCCTCTTTGTCTACCTGCTGCAGCGGATGCAGGGCCTGCTGCCGCTGAACCCGATGGGCTTCGGCACGGGCGGCGCTCCGGCGAATGCCACGGCGATGACACCGGACCTTGCGTTCAATACGGCCGTCAGTTTCACGACCAACACCAACTGGCAGAGCTACGCGGGCGAAACCACCTTAAGTTACCTGGTACAAATGGCGGCGTTGACCGTTCAGAACTTCGCTTCCGCCTCGGTGGGAGTGGTCATCGCGGTGGTTCTGATTCGCGGGTTCGCCCGGCAGGAGTCCAACTCAGTAGGCAACTTCTGGGTGGACCTGACCCGCACCGTCCTGTACCTGTTCCTGCCCTTATGTCTTGCCGGCGCCCTGCTGCTGTGCTCACAAGGAGTGATCCAGAACCTCTCTCCGTACACCACGGCAACCACGCTGGAGGGAAAGACGCAGATTATCGCGCAGGGGCCGGTGGCTTCCCAGGAAGCCATCAAGATGCTGGGAACCAATGGAGGCGGCTTCTTTAACGCCAATTCTTCGCATCCCTTTGAGAATCCCACTCCGCTCACAAATCTGGCCGCGATGCTGATGATCTTCGTCGTTCCCGCGGGGCTCACCTATACGTTCGGCAGAATGACGGGCGATCAACGGCAGGGGTGGGCGCTGTTCGCCGCGATGAGCGTGCTGTTCCTTATTGGCGTGTTTGCCTTGTACGGCGCCGAACAGGCGGGCAATCCGAACCTGGCGAAGTTGGGAATCGAGTCAACAGCGTCGTCGACGCAGCCGGGCGGCAACATGGAGGGCAAGGAAGTCCGCTTCGGTATTGCCGCTACCGCACTGTTCGCCACCATCACCACAGCGGCGAGTTGCGGGGCCGTAAACGGCATGCACGACAGCTTCACACCGCTGGGCGGGCTGGTGCCGCTATTCAATATTCAGTTGGGCGAAGTGGTGTTCGGCGGCACGGGCGCGGGCCTTTACGGCATGTTGCTGTTTGCGATTCTGGCCGTGTTCCTGGCCGGACTGATGGTGGGGCGGACGCCGGAGTATCTGGGAAAAAGGATCGAAGGCAAGGAAGTCAAGATGGCGATGCTGGCGCTGATCGCCACCTCGGCGGCCATTCTGGTGTTCACGGGTGCAAGCTCAGTAATTCAGTTTGCCAAGGACTCTTACTGGAACGGGAGCTATGGCGCGGCCACCGGCAATCTCAATAATAACGGGCCCCATGGATTTGCGGAAATCCTATATGCCTATTCCAGTGGAGCCGGTAACAATGGCAGCGCCTATGCCGGCATCGGCGCCAACACACCCTGGTACAACCTTACAATTGGCCTGGCGATGCTCATCGGCCGTTTCCTGATCATCATTCCAATGCTGGCCGCTGCGGGCAGCCTGGCTGCCAAGAAGAGACTTATGGTCACCAGCGGCACACTTCCCACACATGGGCCGCTTTTTGTGACCCTGCTGATCGGCACGGTGATTATCGTCGGGGCCTTAACTTTCTTCCCGGCACTGTCACTGAGTCCGATCGTGGAACACTTTTTGATGCGGCAGGGGAGGTTGTTCTAATATGCCGGCACGAACCAGGGAAATCAGCGCTTTAGCCACCGAGGTGCTTCCAAAGAAGCTGGCACACTCCCGGCCCCTTTTCGACCCGGACATCCTGCGCCGTGGCATCCGCGGGTCATTCGCCAAGCTCAATCCAGCCACGTTGGTGAAGAATCCCGTCATCTTAGTGGTGGAAGTGGGCGCCGCGGTGACGACGATCTTCCTCATCCGGGACATGCTCGCCGATACGCCCGATGCGGGCTTCAATCTGCAAATCGCCCTCTGGCTATGGTTCACCGTGCTGTTCGCGAATTTCGCCGAGGCGATGGCTGAGGCGCGAGGAAAAGCGCAGGCGGACACGCTGCGGAAAACGAAGTCGGACTCGATCGCCAGCCGCGTGCTGGAGAACGGAAAGATAGAGAAGGTGTCCGCCTCACAGCTTCGCGCGGGCGACATGGTGGTTTGCGAAGCAGGCGATGTCATTCCTGGCGACGGTGAGGTGGTGGATGGCATCGCCACGGTGGACGAATCGGTGATTACGGGCGAGAGCGCACCGGTAATTCGTGAATCGGGTGGCGACCGCAGCGCGGTAACGGGCGGCACGCGTGTTCTGTCCGACGAGATCAGGATCAGAATCACGTCCAATCCCGGGGAGACATTCCTCGACCGCATGATCGCCCTGGTGGAAGGCGCCGAGCGTCAGAAGACGCCGAACGAGATCGCGCTCAACATACTGATTGCGGGACTCACATTGATCTTCCTGCTGGCGGTGGCAACGCTGCAGCCGTTTTCACAGTACAGCGTCTCGGCAGCCGGATCGGGCAGCGTGCCCAGCGTGGCGGTTCTTGTCTCACTGCTGGTGTGCCTTATCCCCACCACCATTGGCGGCCTTCTTTCGGCCATCGGCATCGCCGGAATGGACCGCGTGATGCAGCACAACGTGCTGGCCATGAGCGGCAAGGCCGTGGAGTCGGCGGGCGACGTGAACACGCTGCTGCTCGATAAGACCGGAACGATCACCATCGGCAATCGCCAGGCTGTAGAGTTGCTTCCCGTCAGCGGCGTGACGGAAAACGAACTGGCGGCGGCGGCACAGCTTTCGAGCCTTGCCGACGAGACGCCGGAAGGCCGGTCGATCGTGGTTCTGGCCAAGGAGAAGTACGCCTTGCGCGGCCGCCAACTGGCGCACCACGAAGCACATTTCATTCCCTTCTCCGCCTATACCCGGATGAGCGGCGTGGACATGAACGGCAGCCGGTTGCGCAAGGGCGCCACCGATGCGATCGCGCAGTTTGTGAAGGAGCAGGGCGGCACGGCGCCTACCGAACTGATGGAGATTGCCGAGAGAATCTCCCGGCAGGGTGGTACGCCGCTGGCGGTGGCTGATGGCCGCCGCGCGCTCGGCGTCATTCACCTGAAGGACGTCGTCAAAGGGGGGATGAAGGAACGGCTGGCTCAACTCCGCAAGATGGGGATTCAAACGGTCATGATAACGGGCGACAACCCGCTCACCGCCGCCGCGATTGCAGCCGAAGCGGGAGTGGACAACTTCCTGGCGCAGGCGTCGCCGGCAGACAAGTTGAATTACATCCGGAGGGAACAGAGCGAGGGGCGCCTTGTTGCCATGACCGGGGACGGAACCAACGATGCGCCAGCCCTGGCGCAGGCCGATGTCGGGCTGGCGATGAACACCGGCACCATGGCGGCGAAGGAAGCCGGCAACATGGTGGATCTGGACTCAAATCCAACGAAGCTGATCGAAGTGGTGGCGATCGGCAAACAGTTGCTGATGACGCGGGGCGCGTTGACCACGTTTTCAATCGCCAATGACGTGGCGAAATACTTCGCCATCATCCCCGCCATTTTTCTGGCCATGTATCCACCGCTGGCCGCGCTGAACATCATGGGATTGCACAGCCCCCGCAGCGCCGTGTTGTCGGCGGTGATCTTCAACGCGCTGATTATTATCGCGCTGGTTCCGCTGGCGCTGCGCGGCGTGACCTACAGACCCGATTCGGCGGCTTCTCTGCTTCGGCGCAACCTGCTGGTCTACGGGCTGGGGGGGCTGATTGCGCCATTCCCAGGAATCTGGATCATCGACCAGATGGTGCACTTGCTGGGTCTGGCGTAAGGAGAAGAAAAATGTGGAAACAGATGCTTCCCGGACTCAGAATGACGTTGTTGCTGACGGTGCTCACCGGGCTGGTCTATCCCGGACTGGTGACGGGACTTTGTCAAGTGCTGTTCCCGGCACAGGCGAACGGCAGCCTGATTACCCGCAACGGAAAGGTGACGGGCTCGGAGTTGATCGGACAGAATTTCACCCGGCCGGAATACATCCAGCCGAGGCCGTCGGCGGCCGGCAGTGATGGCTACGATGCTTCGGCTTCGGGCGGATCGAACCTGGGGCCCACCAGCCAGAAGTTGATTGACCGTGTGAGAGCTTCGGCCGCCGCACTCAAGGCCGGCAATCCGGCACATATCGGCCCGTTGCCCGCTGACGCGGTGACGGCAAGCGCAAGCGGGTTGGATCCCCATCTCAGCCCGGCATCGGTGCGGATGCAGTTGGACCGCGTGGCGCAAGCGCGAAGGGTCAGCGCGGCGGAAGTTGAGGAAATCGCCAACCGGTTCATCGAAGGCCGCGATCTCGGTTTTCTTGGGGAGCCACGCGTGAACGTGCTGAAACTGAACATGGCACTGGACGAAGCGCTGCGGCCTGTGCCGCTCCGATAGGATGCCCATGCCCGAAACAGGACGGCGAAGACCCAGCCCCGACCAGTTGCTGAAACAGGTGGAGGCCGAAGAAAGCCATCAGCGGCGTGGAAGGCTGAAGGTGTTCCTAGGCTATGCCTCTGGCGTCGGCAAGTCATTCCGCATGCTGGACGAAGGGCGTCGGCGCAGGATGCGCGGGCAGGACGTGGTGGTGGCGGCGGTCCAGGCCATCGAACCACCCGAGGTCCAGGAGTTGCTCAGGAACTTCGAGATCATCCCGCCGCGAACGGATCTGGGTGGCCCGTGCATCGACGTGGAAGCGGTGAAGAGGCGGCGGCCCGCTTTGTGCCTGATCGACGGCCTTGCCTATCGCAATCCCCCCGGAAGCAGGAATGATGAACGCTGGCAGGATGTGGAAGACCTGCTCAACGCCGGCATTTCCGTCATCACCACCATCAACCTGCAGTACATCCGCGAGAAGCAACCGCAGATCGAGGCGATTCGCGGCAGGCGGGCTTCTGACTCCGTGCCGGAGGGCTTCATTCGCCGGGCGGATGAAATCGAAATCGTGGATGCGCCTCCGGAATACTGCCTCGACCGCGCCGCGACCGGGGACCCGGTGGTCCTTGAGCAGCAGCTTTCCGAACTTCGCGAGATCGCCCTTGTGCTGGTTGCCGAAGTGGTGGACGCACAGTTGGATAGTTATCTGAAGCAGCACGGCATTGAGCAGACCTATGGCACGCAGGAACGCATCCTGGTTTGCATTACCCCGCGATCGAATGCTGAACTGATGATCAGCCGCGGCAAACGGCAGGCCGACCGCTTTCACGGCGACCTGTTCGTTGCTTACGTCGAACAGGACGGCCTGGAGCCCCGGGACCGTGAGACCCTGGAGTGGAATCTGAGTGCGGCGCGGCGCGCGGGCGCGCACATTGAGATCCTGCACGGTGAGGATCCGGTGAGGGCTATCCTTGCATTTGCCGAAAAGCACGGGATCAGCCAGATTTTCGTGGGGCACAGCCAGCGGGGCGGCTTCTGGCGGAAGCTCCGCCCCAATCCGGTGGAGAGGCTCATCATGGAATCGTCGGGAATCGACATCCGGATCTTTCCTCACAATGAGCCCGGTTCAGTAACCTGAAACCATGCAGGCAGAGACGCGCCCGCCGGAAGGCAAGCTGAAGGTCATTTTGGGTTACGCAGCCGGCGTGGGGAAAACCTACCGGATGCTGGAAGAGGGGCAGCAACTGGCCGCCGCCGGCCGCGATGTGGTGATCGGCTACTTTGAACCCCATGGCCGTCAGGACACCATCGCCAAAACAGAGGGACTGGAGTTCATCCCCCGCCGTGTCATTGCGTACAGGGAGCGCGAGTTTGAGGAGATGGACACGGAGGCGATCCTCGCGCGACGGCCCGCAATCTGCCTGGTGGACGAGTTTCCCCACTCGAATATCCCCGGATCCCCGCGCGCCAAACGATGGGAAGACGTGCTGGTGCTTCTGGCGGCGGGAATTGACGTCATCACCACAATGAACGTCCAGCACCTGGAAAGCCTCAACGATCAGATCCGCGATATCACGGGGATCCAGGTCCGGGAGACGGTGCCCGATTGGGTATTGAAGCGCGCTGATGAGATCGTGCTCGTGGATCTGACGCCCGGCGCTCTGTTGAACCGGCTGGACCGTGGAGTTGTCTATGCGCCCGACAAGGCGCAAAGGGCCAAGGAAAACTTTTTCAAGGAGCCAAGCCTGGCGGCGCTGCGGGAGATGGCGCTGCGGCAGGCCGCGCACGAGGTGGATCTGCGGCAGGGGCAGGATCTCGAAAAGCCATCCGCCGCCGCGCCGTTTCCCGGGACGGAGCGGATTCTGATTCATGTCACCGGCGCGCCGGGCGCGGTAGGCCTGATTCGAAGGGGAAAGCGTGTGGCCGACTATCTGCGCGCCGATTGCTTCGCGGTGGCGGTCGTCCCCGGACCTGGATTGGAGTCCCTGCCTGATGCCCGCCGCGAAGCCCTGGAGCGGCACCTCGATTTCGCCCGCAAACTGCATATCGAAACGCGTGTTCTGGACGCCCGCGACGAGGCCGAGGCGCTGGTGGGATTCGCCCATACGAACGCCATCACGCAGATCTTTGTCGCCAAGCCGCAGCGTTCCAGGCTTCCGCTGATCGCCACGAGATATCAGCTTGTGATGCGAGTGATTCGAATGGCGCAGGATATTCAGGTTACCGTGGTGGCCGAGCGGCGGGGACGGGAGGCGTGAGGTTTGGTGGGCGGTGCGGGGCTCGAACCTGCGACCTCCTGCTTGTAAGGCAGGCGCTCTAACCAACTGAGCTAACCGCCCGAAAGGGTTCTTCGATCAGCGTAGCACACGCCCTGGCGGCACTACCGCTCGATCCGGCCGCCGCATCACAGCCCTCTGCGCCAAAAGATGACGAGCAATACGGCCGTGAGCGAGGAGAGCAACGCACCCCAGCGCAACACGCTCGGCTCAAAGCGCATTTCCACGCGATGTTTTCCCGCCGGCGCCTCCACTGCGCGGAACGCCTTGCGGACGGTGAGCAACGGCGCCTCGCGCCCATCCACCCAGGCTCGCCAGCCGGGATAGGCGGCCTCGGATGAAATCAAGGTGCCGGGCCTGGGCGTCTCGGTTTCGAGCGTGAATCCGTTTGCGGCGTAGGAGATCACCCGCACCGTTCCGCCCTCCAGAAAGAACCGCGGCATCACTTCCATGTTCTCGTAGACGATCCGGCCGGGCAGGTCGCGCACTCTCCGGAAATGCGCCCGTTGCAGAAGGTCCGCATCCCACTCCCGCCGCGACAGCACGTAGCGCACATTCATAAAATCCAGCATTGGCGCGGCCAGGTCCGCCACTTCGTAATAGCGCCCCCATCGTTCGCCTTTCACAAACTCACGCCGCGCTTCCATGAACGAATTCAACGCGAACGGATCGTTGCCGGAGGCTGTGGGCACAGCGGTTAAAGGCGCGCCCATGGCCCAGCCCATCGATTCCTCCATGGTGTCGATGCGAAACGGCGGCGTCGCCTGGCCCGTCAGTTGGCGCATGATGCGGGTGATCTCCTCGCGCCCGTCCACATGGGAATCGCCGATGCCGGGATCCGCGCTCTGGCGGGCCGTGTTAAATGGACGGCCCGAACTCACCGCGATGAGATCCGCGGCCACCGCCACTACCGCCACCACCTTCCATTTGCCCGGCAGGTGCCAGGCCCCCAACCCCGCCATCACGGCCAGGCTCAGGCTGAAGGCCACCAGGGCGAATTCCAGATAAATGGACGATTTCACGAAGGCCGGCAACAGGCCGAACAGGGCCGCGCCCAGCGGGGTCGACGCTCCCAGCATCCACAGGGCGAAAACCGCCACCAGCGAAGCGAACATTTCCGCACCCGCCGCGCGCCGCCATAGCGCCCATCCGGCCAGGACCAGCGCCGTAAGACCCGAATAGGTGTACATCTGCGACACCTCGTGCGGGTAGCGGTATGATTGCAGATCGAACAGTCCGTAATAATCCGGCGCGAGGAGTGAAATCAGGGAAGCCAGCGGCATGCCCCCGCCCGTGCCCATCCAGTCGGCGCGGTATCTCGCCACGGAAAGCCGCGACAATTCCAGTGTTGGCAGCAACTGCACCGCCGAGAGCGCCAGTGACGCGGCAATCGCCGCCAGCACGCCCACCACCAGCTTCAGGTTACGCCGGAACACCGCCAACACCAGGGCCGCCCCGAACACCGCCGAAGTCACCGCCGGGAAGCCCGCCAGGAACACCATCGCCAGCGCCAGCACCAATAGCGCCCACCTCCGCCTCAGGGTCAGCAGCCACACCAGCGGCAGCCAGCAGGCGGCGTTCACCGCGCCCAAATGCTGCGCCTGCGACGAAAAGAAGGCTCCCAGTTGAAAGGCCGATCCGCACACCAGCGCGCCCGCCATGTCCATGCCCAATTGGCGGCCCAGCAAATACGCGAAGCATCCGCCGGCGAACACGTGCAGCACAAGCTGCCACTCCAGCACATAAAGCAGAGCTTCGGAAGAGCCAAGGCCCAGCGCGTTGTAGATGGAGATGGCCACCACCGTTGGCGGATAAAAAAGCTGCGCCGTGAGATTGGCGTAGAGTGGCCGCCCGCAATAAACAGACGGATCCCACAGCGGCAGTTCCCACCTGGCGAACGATTCGGCCGTGAACCAGGCGATCGGCAAGTGGTATCCGCGAATGTCCCAGGGAATGACGAAATCCGGCAGGAAGAGCACATGCCGGAAAAAGAGAAGCACTTCGATCAGCAGAAGAGCGTAAGGCGCCCAGGGCGGTATTGGCACTCTGGAAGAATATACCGCGCTTGCCGTCAGGAATGCCCGGCGATCAACCGCTCAGTGAACCCGCCCACCAGGTTGCCGCGATCCACGTACATCCAGTCACTCACTTCCCCCGCCTTGGCCGACACGCGGTCGCCCTGCTTTAACTCAGTGAGGCGGGCCGGATGATTGTCGATGAGCCCGGAGATGTCCGCGCCGCGAATGGTCTGCACGCGAATCCATACCATCTCCTGCCTGCGGCCGTCGGTGACGTTGGCGCGCACCGAGAAGAGTTGGCCGGACTTGCGGCTGCCGAAAGCCTGCATAAATTCAGGCCAACGGCGCTGGGCTTCGGCCACCGAGGGCGGGGGCTGGAGCGGCGCATCGGGCACGGCGGACTTCACGGCGGGTTTCACCGGCTCCCGGAAAGCGTCAAACGGATTCGTCCCAAGCAGCTTCTCGCGAATCGCCGGAGAGCAAACCTGCGTCTGGTTGGTGTGCGGCGAAGTGAGCGCCACACAGTCCTCGTCAATCAGTTCGGCCGCCAGTTTGCCCAACAGCCCCATGCATTCGACAAATTCCTTGCCTTCCGGGATCTGGGGCCGCAGCAGGTCCACGCTGATCCACGCCTTGTGACGCAGGAAAGCCTGGCGCACCAGGTCCGGTTCAATGCTCTTTGCCGCACGCTGCACATCCTTCACGTAAGGCGTCGAATAGCTGTTCACCACAAAGGACCGGTCGCGCGACGACACGACGTAGGTGGGCTGCTCGCCCACAACCGTACTGGCCTCATCCGCCGGCCCATAATGACGGCGCCAGGCTTCCCAGACCGCATGCTGCACCTTGTCATCGTGCAACTCGCGCGGGCGATCGAGCAGCAGCACCAGCGAGATCAGCGGCTTCTCAGGATTCGCTTGAAAACCGAGCACCTTGTTCATCAGGTTCATCAGCGACATGAAATATTCCCTGATGGACTATCGGCAGATCCGCCTGTGGGCTATACCCCTTTCCGAGGGGGATTAATCCCCGCAACATAACGGTTACAATGAGCGTCTACCCGGTGAATTAAGCTGGATACCTTAGAGACATGCACACAGCCTCCCTAATCGCCATTCTGCTTCTCACCAGCGCAGCCTTTTCCGCGCCGCGTTTTAAGGGCGCCACGGGCTACACCTACAGCTTCTACGTGCCGCAATCGGCGTCCACTCCCTGGCGTCCGGCCTGGTCTCCGGATGCGAGACAAATCGCGTTCTCCATGTCCGGCTCCATCTGGCGCATGGAGGTGGACAGTACAACGGCCTACGAAATGACGGCCAATGCCACGTACGATTCCTCGCCGGCGTGGTCACCCGACGGCAAGTGGATCGTCTATACGGCCGAAGACAGCCGCGGGATCAACCTGATGCTGCTCAACGTGGCCACCGGCGAGAGCACGGCGTTGACGCGGGGCGAGGGTTGGAACCTGGACCCGGTGTTTGCGCCCGACGGCAGGCGCATCGCTTTTGTGCGGAACGAACCTGACAAACAGTTCCACGTCTACCTGATGCCGCTCGAAGGCGGAGTGCCGGGTGCGCCCACACGCATCACTGAGCCGCACGATTTCGGACGGCCGCGCCTGTACTTCGAACCATTTGACTGGCATATTCAGCCCACCTTTTCACCGGACAGCCGCGAGATGATCCTGATCTCCAACCGCGGCCTCACGCTGGGTTCGGGCGCAATCTGGCGCGCGCCGCTGGAGGCCAACGCCATGGCGAAGGCGCGCATGATTCATCGCGAGGAAACGCTGTTTCGCACGAAACCGCAATGGTCGCCCGACGGCAAGCGCATCCTCTACAGCTCGCACCGCGGCAACCAGTACAACAACCTCTACGTGCTGCCGGTGGATGGCGGCGAACCTTATCAGCTCACCTTCGGCGCCTACGACCATTTCGATCCCGCGTGGTCTCCCGACGGCGAGTGGATCGCCTATATCGCCAACGAGCACGGCGTCTCCGATCTGCGGGTTCTACGCACCTTTGGAGGAGAAGAGAAACCCCAGCGCATCGTGCGCCGAGTCCACCGCCGGCCCATGGGCCGGCTGGAGGTGGCGCTTCGCGAGGAAGGCCGCCCCACTGCCGCACGCGTCTACCTGGATGCCTCCGATGGCAAAACATACGCCCCCGAAACCGCTTACCAGCGCATCGCCGGCCGCTTCGCCAACCGGGACTTCTTCCATGCCGAGAACTCCTTCGTGGTGGACGTACCGGCCGGGGAACTCGCCATCGAAGCCGTGAAAGGCATCGAGTATCAGTCGGCCGCGGCGCGGGTCACCATCCGGCCCGGGGCGCTGACACGAATCGAACTGCCGTTGCGGCGGCTCACCAGCGCCAAGGCATCGGGCTGGTACAGCGCCTCCGACCACATCCATATGAACTATGCCGGCAACCTGCACAACACGCCGGAAAACCTCATGATGATGGCCCGTGCCGAGGACCTGGACGTGGTTGCCGACAAAGTGGCAAACAAGGACAACCGTATCTTCGATCACCAGCACTACACGCGGGAGAAGCTGCATGCGCTTTCCAACTCACGCCATCTGCTGCGGGTGGATCAGGAGTACCGTCCGCCGTTCTACGGCCACGTGAACTTCATCAATCTGACGAAGCATCTGATTTCGCCCTTCACCACGGGTTACGAGGGAACGGCCATTGACTCGCTGTATCCTTCCAATACCGACATGTTCCGGCTGGCGCGGGCGCAGGGGGCGCTCGGCGGTTACGTGCATCCCTGGTCGAATGACCCCACCACCACCACTTACGGGGTGGCACGGGGTTTTCCGGTCGATCTTGCTCTGCAGACGTTCGACTATCTGGAGGTATTGACTTCGGCCGGGATGTTCACGCATACGGCGAAGGTATGGCATCGGGCATTAAACTGCGGCTTCCGGGTGACGGCCTCAGCCGGGGAGGACTCCATTCTGGGTCTCCACGCCACTCCAATCATGGGATCCACCCGCGTCTACGCCCATCTTGGGTCCAGGCTGTCCTGGCCGGGTTGGGTGGACGCCATCCGGCATGGACGCACCTTCGTTACCAACGGCCCGATCCTGCAGTTCACTGTCAATCACGAGATGCCGGGCGCCGAGATTCGCCTGCCTGAGACCGGGGGCCAGGTGGAGATCGCCGCGAGCTTCGAATCCATCGTGCCCATCCGGACGATGGAGATATTCTTCAACGGCAGTGCGATTGAATCCGTCCCCGTCAACGCCGCCACCGGAGAAATTCGCAAGTCCATCCCAATCACCACCAGCGGGTGGCTGACCTTCCGGGCATCGAACCCGAATCCGCAGCACCCGATTGACGACGACTACGTCACCGGCGAAACCAGCCCGGTCTATGTGATGTGCGGCGGCAAGCCGATTCGATCGAGGCAGGATGCCGAGTATTTCATCCGTTGGATTGATGACATTACAAAGCAAGCCGAGGCACATCCGGGGTGGCGTTCGGAGAAGGAGAAGAAACATGTGCTTGGCCAGTTCGCCGAGGCAAGATCGCTGATGGAACAAAGGCGATGAGTCTTACTGAACGCCTGGAAGTCATGGTAAGCTTGTAATTCCCCCGGGTATCTTTTTTCAAAAATGAGATGAGGAGAAGGCAAATGATGGAACGAACGCCGTACCCGAGGCAAACGATGCCATGGCTCGCTCTACTGTGTCTGCTGCTGGTCTGGTCGCCAGCGGCCGAGGCGGTGCCGGTTACTCTGGAACTGGCGTTATTGCTGGATGTATCCGGGAGTATCGATGACGGCGAGTACGCCCAGCAGAAGGCAGCTTACGTCAATGCGTTCCAGGACCCGGCCATCCATGCGCTGATCGCGGCACTGCCTGGCGGAATCGCCGTGACCTACATCGAATGGTCTGGCGATGTGGAGCAATCGCAGGTGCTTGCTTGGACGCAACTCACCGGCGCTGCTTCGGCGAACGCGTTCGCCTCATCGCTGAACGCCACCTTGCGCGCGTTCTCGGGAGGGGCCACCGCACCCGGATCGGCGCTCGACTTTGCGATGCCGCTGTTCGCCTCCAACGGTTTCGAAGGGACGCGCAGCGTGATCGACATCTCCGGCGACGGCGCGCAGAACACGGGCTCCGATACGGCTACCGCCGCGGCGGCGGCGCTGGCGGGAGGAATCCGCGTTAACGGGCTGGTGGTGTTGGGCGAAGCCGGCGTGCAGGACTTTTATCAGAACTCGATTGTGACTCCGGGCGGCGGCTTTCTGATTGTGGCGGACGGATTCGACGACCTGGAAGTGGCGTTAAACCGCAAGCTGCAGTTCGAGATTCCAGGCCAGTCGCCGGAGGTACCCGAACCCGGCACGGGGCTGCTGGCGATCGCGGGACTGGGGATTCTGCTCGCGTTCCGCTATCGTGGATGATGATGGAGCGTGAGCATAACATCGTCCTCGGCCTGAGCATTACCGGAGTAGCAGCAGCCTTGCAGATCGCCGGCAAAGGCCACCCCGTCACACTTGTTGAGATTCCGCACGAGATTCCGATTCGCGCGCGGCCCGAGATCTGGGACACCGCTCTCAGCCAGCGCGACCGCAAGGGCGCGGACTTTGAAGCTCTTGCGCTGCGGGTTCTGGAATCGCGCGGCGCCAAGGTGGTGCGGGACCTGGAGAGTGTGAAACTCGAACTGTCCCCGTCACCGAGGCTGATCCTGAGGCGATTCGATGAGCCCGAACCGGAAACAGTGGCGGGAAGCCGCATCATCTATGCGAGCGACGGCACATGGAACCTCACCGTGATCCCCAAGGCCGCCCGCGAGTTGGTTTCGCGCGGCGTTTCGGCCAGCGCGTGGATTGACGCCACCTTCTATCTGGGAAAAAGCACGGCGGTGGCGGGGGCGGGCGACTTCGCCTTTGAGCAGCTTTATTGGGCGGCGCAATGCGCCTCCGAACTATGCTGGATCAATCCCGAGGAGCGGGCCATGATCTCCGAGGACCTGATGGACCGCATCGAACTGCCCGTGATCCCGTCGCTGCGCGCGTCGGAGGAGGTGCGCTCGGTGCGGCGCGAAGGATCGCTGCTGGAGCTGGGCCTGTCGGGCGGTGGGGTGATGGCCGTGCATGCCGTTTTTTTCGCCGGCCCGCCTGTGCATGAGCATGGCATCCTGGACGGCCCGATGCTGGAATCGCTGCGCCGCGCGGGCGCGGCCATTGTGGGTACGGCCGAAGGCGCGCCATGGACGCAGTTCGGAGCGCAGTGGCAGGCGGGTTGGGAACTGGGCGAGATGCTCTAATCCAGAACCTGTTTGATTCTGGCTTCCTTTTCCTTCATCTCACGGATGGGGGCCATCGGTTTCACAGCCACCGTTTCGGGCGTGCGCATGGCCAGAAGGAGGTGCGACGGCCGCCGGCCCGAACCATAGCCCAGTGAAAAGCCCAGCGGACGGACGCGCTGCCGGTCGGCGAACGCCTTCTCCAGGTCCGGCTGATGTTCTTTTTTGAACGGGCGGTCCGGCCGGCTGTACTGGCCGAACAGCACGGTCTGCCATTTGCCGCGTTTGAAGAAGTTGTAAGGAACCCCGGTGTCGTCTTCGAGGATCATGTTGCTGTTTTCCAGGATGAACGCGCGGACATCGTCGCACATGCGCCAGTGGAGCAGGAATGACGCTGACTTGATGAAAGTATCCGCGCGGCCCAGGCTCTTCAGAAATGCCTGGAAGGGCAGGTTGGCGCCGAATTTCGCCATGTCGGTTGAGAAGTAATAAAGCCTGCGCGTCACGGAGTCTCCGGCCAGCCGGTAAACGATTTCCACGCCCTGATGCTTGTGTTTCTTTCCGTTCTCATCGAGAGGCTTGCTTTCATCCTCGTTCAGCGGTTCACCCTTCTCGCCCAGCCGTATGAAGCGGATGGCGTCGATGGTGTGGCCGGTGCGAGCCAGCAGCATGGCGATCATGGGGAGCAATCCGTCGGCCACGCGGCCGCGGAACTGGCGATCCATCTCGCTGGTGACAAAGAACGTCCGCTTGTAGAGCGAGGCGATTCCGATCCGCCAGCCCTGCAGATCGGCGTTCAAGTCGCCGGAGGAAAACGAGTGCGGCGAAGGGAGATTTCCCACCGGCTCCAGGCCGACCAAAACGCTTATGGATGAGCCCGGAAAAAAAGTTTTCAGGTAGAGGATGTCCGGACCGGAGAACGGATAAAACACGTAGGAGCTTTTCGAACGCGCCAGCGCAGGAGCGATTTCACGCTGTTGAAACGTGGACACGGCGGCGATCTGCGTCGCTTTCAGATCGTTCCACTTGCTCTGAAATTCGTTGGCATACGCCCGCCACGCCGCGTTCTGTTCAAACTGATGGAACGGGCTGGATTTACGGCCCGGCAGACCGGCGAGAAAACGGGCGGCGTCGTTCGCCGCGGCGCCGTCGATGTGGAAGGCGGGAGGCGAAACACCTTTCTTCGCTGCTTCAGGCCCGCTGCGCGAACAGCCGGCGAAGAGAATCGGTATTAGGATGACGCAGAACAAGCGCCTGATGATCATTGGGGGCTGCACTACCCTACTTACGAGTTTTGCATAGGAGCCCGAACGGCGGCAAGCGCCGGTCGTCCGTTATTTCCGGCTCAGCCCCACCAGGCTGGAACCTGCAAACGAGGGAGCCTGGCGGGCCGGGATTCCTCAAAAGCCAACGGAAATCGAATTCGATTGGCCGACTTCGTTGGAAACCGTGATATCGACTGACTGAATCTTCGATACCAGATCCTGGTTAGGCTCGCCAGTTAGCGCAAACGGGACGGTCATCGAAAAGAGCCCCCCGAAGGAGAGGGACTGGTCCGTGCCGAACCACGCCAGGCCAGCGGCCTCAAGATCGACCGTAATGGTCGCGTTGGCGATACGTTCTCCGGGCTTGGGAGCCAGCCGGGCCTCCAGCCGTCGAACCTGCCGGGTTGTGGAGTAGCCTGTCACGGTGATCGTGAATGCGCTTTGGGAACGGGACGCCAGCGCCAGATCCAGAAGCCGGGGAGCCGAGCGCTCGACCGCAAGGGTCAGAGAAGGTCCGTTCACCGGGGTTAGGCTAAGCCCTTCGACCGTACTGAACGAAGGCGTAACCACGATACTTCCGGCAATTGAGCCAGTCTGCAGGCGAATGGCTACGCCGCCATTTTCGAACCTCGCCTGGGTCGTACCGGCCGGGATCGTGAACGGGGCTGTCCGGCCGCCAGTCGAGAACTGGACGGCTGGGTTCGGCCCGAACACATCGGACTGGAATGACATCGCAAGTGTCCCACGCAGCGGAAGCGAATAGGGGCCATCCAAGGTAAGCCCGATGGCCGGCTGTTGCAGCGGAGGCTGGACGCCCGAAGGCCCGGCAAACGAGTAGGAGGGTATCGGGGAGGGAGCCCGCCC
>JANRLE010000268.1:0-6299 GCA_033762895.1 Bryobacteraceae bacterium
GATGCCGGTCCTGGACCTCGGGCCAAGAGGAAGCTGGGATGAGCGGGGCGTGGCCGACCCCTACGTCATGCGGGTGGACGGCGCGTTCTACATGTTCTATCTCGGGCAGGACCGCGCGCGGAGGCAGCGGCTGGGCATCGCGCGTTCGCCTGATGGCGCGGTGTGGACAAAGCTTCGCTCCAACCCGATTCTGGAGTTGGGCGAACACGGATCGTTCGACGAGAATGGACTGGGCGAACCCGCCGTGTGGCGCGCGCGAGGCCGCTACTGGATGCTCTATACGGGCCGTGATCGCCATGAGAACCGGCGGATGGGGCTGGCTGCATCAGTGGATGGAACGGACTGGAAAAGAGTTCCAGGTCTGATGATCAGCGGCGCCGAGCCGTGGAATTCCAGGGTGGTCTGCGACGCAACGGTAGAGCCAACGGCCGATGGCGTGCGCGTATGGTTTGGCGGCGGCAACGTGGCGAGCCCGGACGAGAGGTTGAACGGGCAGATCGGATATGGGATGCTTCGATGGCGTCCCGCGAATTGACCCAATGCGAATCGGCATCACCTGTTATCCCACCTACGGCGGCTCGGGCATTGTCGCCACTGAACTCGGATTGGAACTGGCCCAGCGCGGCCACGACATCCACTTCATCACCTACGCCAATCCCATCCGGCTGGATGCGGGACTGCCGCGAATCCATTATCACGAGGTGGAAGTGGCCAGCTATCCGCTGTTCCAGTATCCGCCCTATTGCCTCGCGCTGGCGTCACGGATGGCGGAAGTGGCCGAGCAGTACGCGCTGGATCTGCTGCACGTCCACTACGCGATTCCGCATTCGATCTCCGCGCTGCTGGCGCGGCAGATGCTGGCGCCGAGGCGCCACCTTCCCTTCATCACCACCCTGCATGGCACCGACATCACGCTGGTGGGCGTGGAGCCCTCCTATTTCGCCATCACGAAATTCTCCATGGAGCAAAGCGACGCCATCACCACCGTAAGCGATTATCTGCGGCGGCGCACCAACGAGGTGTTCGATATCGTGAAGCCCATTCACGTGATTCCGAACTTCGTGAATACCTCGCTCTACAAGCCCGGCAGGCCCGATCCGGACGAGGAGCCGAAGCTGCTGCATGTATCGAACTTCCGTCCGGTGAAGCGCGTGCTCGATTGTGTGCGAATTCTGGCGCGGGTGCGGCAGCAGACATCGGCCCACCTGCTGATGGCGGGAGACGGCCCCGAACGCGGCCCGGCGGAGCGGCTGACGCGCGAGTTGGGCATCGAGCCTTACGTCACGTTCCTCGGCAAACAGGATCACGTGGAACGCCTGTTCCCGCAAGCCAAAGTGCTGCTGATGCCGAGCGAGCACGAAGCATTCGGGCTGGCCGCGCTGGAGGCGATGGCCTGCGGCGTGGTGCCTGTGGCGACACAATGCGGCGGCGTGCCGGAGTTGATCACGGCGGGCGTGGATGGGTTCCTGGAGCCGGTGGGAGACGTCGAGAGCCAGGCTGGAAGGGTGATCCAACTGCTCACCTCGCCCAGCCTGACCGATCGTATGTCGGAAGCCGCGCGCACCACCGCGGTAACCTGCTTTGACACCTCCAGGATCATCCCACAGTATGAGGCGCTCTATGAGCGGGTGCTAAAGGAAACGCGCACCTAGAAAAAATCGTGAACCGGAAAGGGGGTTCTTTCATCCCCCCGCGACTCCTGTCACCGGGCGCCAATACAGGCACCCGAGCAAAAGGAGCCTATTGATGAGAACACGTCTGTTGCTGGGCCTAGCCATTCTCGCCACCCCGGCTCTGTTCGCCGCCGATGAAGAGCGAACCTACGAGATCACCGTCACCAACCTGACCCGCGGACAGAGGTTTACGCCGGTTCTGGCAGCGACCCACATGGATTCGGTGTCGCTGTTCCGGTTGGGAGAGCAGGCCAGCCCGCAGTTGCGCGCCCTTGCCGAGGAGGGCAATGTCGGACCGCTGAGCGACCTTCTGAAAGGCCTCACCAACGACGTGAAGGAAGTCACCAACACGCCGCCTCCCCCGCCGCTGGACCGCTTGCTTTCGCCGGGCCGTTCGGCGATGCTGACCATCCGGGGCAGCCGCTTCTTTGACCGCGTCAGCGTCGCGGCGATGCTGATTCCGACCAACGACGCGTTTGTCGCCTTGAACGGGGTGAGGCTGCCGGAGTCGATCGGCGAGACAGCCGTGCATATGGCAATCGCCTACGATGCGGGGACTGAGCGCAACGATGAAACCTGCGGCGCCATTCCCGGGCCCGGGTTCACCGAATGCCAGCGCATCACTCCTTCAGGAGACGGAGGGGGCGCGCAGGTGGGCGGCGGCGAAGGCTTCGTGCATGTGCATGGAGGCATTCATGGCGTCGCTGATTTTAACGCGGCGATGCGCGACTGGCGCAATCCCGTGGCGCGCGTGTCGATCCGCCGCACGCGCTAAATGATGGGAAAGACCGACTTCCAGGCGCTTTCGGCCTGTTCGGCCGGGGCCGCCTGGAAGTCGCCGCATTCCAGACGAAGGTCCGCGGCGCCAAATGCGGCATCCACGTAGCTGCAATGGTGCGGCTGCTGCCTGTCTTTGTGAACATTGGGACGAAAATGGCAACAGGCGGTACACATACGCGCCACCGGGATTTCTCCCCCCTCCTGCAAGGCGCGAACCATGCGCATCAGTGCGGCGAGGAGAGTCCGTTGTTCGGCGCCGTTCAGTCCCTCCACCGCCGCGGCAAGCGATTCCGGCCACTCCGTCAATCCGCCCGCATCCTTCCTTCCCTGCCGCGTCAGAGTGAGTTTTAAGGCGCGTCCATCGCCGGCCTGCCGTTCCTTCTTCACTAACCCTTTTTCTACCAGGCTGGCCACGGCATCGGAAGCGGTGGCCATGCTCACCCCAAGACCGGATGCCAACTCCGCCAGCCGGCAGCCCCCTTCCCTGCGCAGGATGGTAAGAATCGCGCCTTGTGTGGCGGTGAGTCCACGCGGAGAAGCCTCCCTCCAGGCGTTGGTGCGGAGCACCTGGGCGATCCTGGAGAATCCGGCCAGCACGCGATCCGGCAGGCTGACGGATGAGAACTTCCCGTGATCCATAGTGTCTGTTTAGGACTCCTAAAGCCTAGCCGAGCCGGAGTTTGGCGTCAATCCCCCAAAATGCGCATGGACCCCGGCGCAATCGCGATATGATTGCCGGAATGCACTCCGGTATTCGCATCACGGAAGTCCGTGTCCATCGTCTTGCGGGAAATAACGAGCAGCGGTTTGGCTGGTCACTCGGCTGGACGAACCGCCGCGTGGCCACTCTGGTGGAGGTGAGAACCGACAGCGGGCTCACCGGCTGGGGCGACGGCATGTTCGGCGGCGATCTGCTGGTCCGCCATCCCGAGTTGGTGATTGGCCGGTCACCATTTGAAGCCGAGGCAATCTATGACTCACTGCGTGCCGCGCCTGAAATGCAGCGCCGCAGGGGAGGGCAGCTTTGCGGCGGGCTGGATACGGCGCTATGGGATCTGATGGGCCAGGCGTTGGGACTGCCCGTGAGCCGCATCTTCGGCCAGCAACAGCGCGATCGTGTGGAGCCCTACTGCACGGCGCTTTACCGCAAGGACTGGCCGGACCTGGCAGAGGGCCTTGCCGAGGAAGCCGTGGAATGGAAGCGGCAGGGATTCCGCACGGTGAAGATGAAGGTTGGCTATGGGCCTGAGATCGACTACCGCAACGTCAGGGCCGTGAGGGAGGCCATCGGCGAGGAATGCGGGCTGGCGATTGACGCCAACTGCGCCTACGACACCGCCACGGCCGTTGCCCTGGGGCGCCGCCTGGAACCGTTCGACCTGAAATGGTGGGAGGAGCCGGTGTTGGCCCATAACTACGAGGGTTACCGCCGGCTCCGCGATGTGCTGTCAATTCCGCTTGCCGGAGGCGAGACGCTGGACTCAGATAGTCTCCTCCACCTTTATGTCCAGCCTCGCCTCGTCGACATCGTGCAACCGGAAGTGGAGATCATCGGACTCACCGGCGCCAGGCGGCTTGGTGTGGCAGCCTGGCTCAATGACATCCGGATCGTTCCCCACAACTGGGGTACCGCGGTGCGTACCGTGGCCATCCTTCATTGGATGTCCACGGCTCCTCCGATCACCGAGGCACTCGCAGCACCGGCCGCGCAGTTCGAATTCGACAGGACCGACCATCCATTCCGCGACGCCGTGATCGAAGAAACGATCCGGTTAGACGCGGACGGACGAGTACCCGTGCCTACCAAGCCTGGCCTCGGCATCACGGTGATACCTGACGCAGTGGAGAAATTCCGGGAAGAACTGATCGTGATCCGCTAGACGCACGACCCCTGTGCTCCCGAAGCCCCCCTTGCGATCCAGTGTGCCCGGTGGGTCCGGTTCCTTTCACCCGGGGTGACGCGAGAGTCCCGAGTGATCAACTTCGTTTGATGTAAGACTGACTATATCACAGCTTCCGGAAAAACTTCCAGCGGCATGATAATTTTTACCGGGATTTAATGTGCAAAAATTACCGACTGCGAAACCGGTAGATCGCGGACTTTGTCCGCAAGTAGAGGTCCCCCTCCACTATGGCCGGAGTGGCGAATGTCTCATCGTCCATTTCCACCGAGTACAGGACCTCCCATTCGGCGCCAGCCTTGACGACGGTGGCTTTGCCCTGCTGGCTGAGGAAGTAGATTCTGCCATCGGCCGCCACGGGTGAGGCGTAGTAGGTGTCCAGAGCCCCTGTAAGGCGGCCCTGCTTGAGGATCTTGCCGGTGATGGGATCGACGGCGGAGAGAACGCCGCCGTCCTTGATCAGGTAGAGCACGCCGTCGTAGAGCAGCGGAGAGGGTACGTTGGGCAGGAATTTCTGCATGCTCCAGACGACGTGGCTGGCCGTGATGTCGCCTCGCCCGCCGCCACGAATCGCCACCAGGCTGTTGCGGGCGGCGCGCCGGGCCCGGAAAAATTCCCACTCATGCTCGTTCACTTTTCCGTTTCCATTCAAATCAATCGTGTAATAACTACGCTGCCAGCGCGGGTCGCGGGTTTCTTTCTCGGAGAGGAATCCGTCCTTGTCGTCATCCCACTGGCGGAGGATTTCCGTCAGTGGGGCGGTTTCCGTCGGCTGCTCCGCTTCGCCGCCGCCCTCCCAGGAATGCGCGTAGATCATGTCGCCGTTGATGATGGGCACCGACTTGGGCTGCCAGGACTGGCCGCGCACCCACCACAGCCGTTTGCCGGTTTCGGCATCGTAGGAGTTCAACTGGTAGGCGCCGGGAACAATCAGTTCCACCGGACCGCCGGCCGGTTGATACAGCGCCGGCGTGGCGTATCCGCGCGTCACTTCCGGGCGTTCCACTTTCCACGCCACTTTGCCTGAATCCTTGTCCACGGCGACCAGGAACGAATCCGTGTCCTGATCGCAGATCAGATAGACCTTGTCACCGTGCAGGATTGGCGAGGAGCCGTGGCCATTCACGTTGTTAAACGGCCCCAGCGGCAGACGCCAGCGCTCGGCGCCATCGAAACGGTAGGAGATAAGGCCATAGTCTCCGTAGAAAACGTAGATGTTGTTTCCGTCGGTGACCGGCGAAGGAGAAGCGGCGGAGTTGGTGGGCTGATAGCGCTCCCTGCGCGGACGCGGCAGTTCCTTTCTCCACAGTTCCTTCCCGGTGGCGCGGTCCAGAGCGAGAGTGAACAGCGTGCCGTCGGTGGTCACTTTTTCACGGCCCGCGTCGGATCGGCGTCCGCCGTCTTCTCCGGTGAGGAAAATCCTGCCGCCGGCGATCACGGGAGAGGAATGACCCATGGGGATGGCGGTCTTCCAGACGACGTTCCTGTCGGGCCCGAACTCGGTGGGAGCGGCGCCCTGCGCTACGCCCAGTCCCTGCCTGCCGCGGAACTGCGGCCAGACGTTGGCCTCCTGCTGCTGGCGAAGCAGTTCGGCGCGAAAAGCGGCTTCAGCGGCGGCCACGGCTTTGCGGTAACCTTCCGGATCGTTGAACGGCTTCGATTTGGGCGAGGCGCGCAGACGCGCTGCCTTCTCCACCAGCCCGAACATGCCGCCGTGCTGGGCGACGAAAATGTCACACTCCAGTTTCTTCAGCACTTGAAAAGTGGCGGCATAATCTTCGGCGATCGACGGATAGGCCTCGTTCTGCACCAGGCGGGTACCCGGATTCACAGACCAGCCGCCTACGAAAACGATGCGCTGCCGGCCGGCGCCATCGGGAACCGTCATAGTCCAGGTGGTGCAGCCCGGCGTGTGGCCGGGCGTCAGATGCGCGGTGAGGGTCAC
>JANRLE010000269.1:0-18800 GCA_033762895.1 Bryobacteraceae bacterium
CGATTGGCCGTTGGGCATCTCAACTCCTGTCACAATATCGGGTGTGAACGGCGTGGCGCGGGGAATCGGCGACAGGAGGTGGTTGTTCAGTTCGCTCTGCGGGAATAGCTGATCGAATGTGGGTGCTCCGCTTCCGTCAACGCGGTTCGCGGCGGCGGCGTGCGAGCCTTTGTGGATCTTGATCAACCGCTTATGCACATCGCCCACCTTCTGTGAGATCTGGTCGTACGCCTGCGTACCGCTCGCATAGCTGACTTCAAACACGCGCAGCAGGCTGTCCGTAATCCGCACAACGCGCCCCTGGCCATCATATTCGAAGGTGATCCGATTGCCATTCCGATCCTGAATCCACATGACGCTGCCGAGCACGATCCGGTAGGCTGTACCATCCCGGAACCGCAGGTATCCACTGCCGCCCCGCTGGTCCTGACTATGAACCGAAATGTAGGTCTGGGTCGCATCCGCAAACACGCTGTCCAACTGAAAAGTCATCCCGCTGCCGTCGGCCGCGACAAACTCGGTGCCGCGCTCCTGAGTATGCACATCTGTGCAGCGGTTCGGCACGCCAACGTTTTTCAGCGGCTTTCCGTCGGTCAGCTTGTCGCGCAACTCCACCTCCGTTCCGCCTGGCAGGATGAAGTAGTAGCGGGTGAGCACCTGGTCTTCCGCAAGGCCCGGCGTGCCGCCATTGTCGCAACTAACCACATCCCAGCCGCGCCGCTCGATCATCACCCCCGGACCGTATCCAGGATTCGTCGGCGTCCACCAGGTGTTTTGCACCGAGTACACCTTACCCAGATTACAGCCGGGGCAATCCTGGGTGTCGACTTCAAACTTCTGCTCGATCGCGAGCGTCATCGTATATTTTGCTTCTCCGCGGCCTCCGATTGTCCGCAATGGCAGAGCGAAGTTCAGCCGGCCGTTGAAGAGATTGACGTTGTCGAAGCCGCTCAAGGCGTACGCCCCTGCCGGCGCTCCTGGCGCCATCCCCGGCGGCGTCGACCCGTCCAGTGCGTCCACCGGCGGTGGCGTCTGGCCGTTAAGTGCGCAGCCAATCAGTAAGATGAGTCCCATTCGCATCTCTGTCCCCACCTCTCTCACGGCGTTACCGTGATCTGGCATCGCCACTTCGGGTTTTCCGCTGCCTCCATCACGTAGGCGCCCGGAGCCAATTGAACAGTTTCTCGCCACCGTCGTTCCGTCCTTACCAGCACCCGGCTGGTGACCGCTGCCGGCCCGCGGACCAGACGCATGTTCAGGCCCTGTCTGCCAGAACGGTTACTCACTATAATGCGCGCTTTGCCAGCCCGCACCGTCACCACACGCGGTTCCACATGGTCTTCTCTCACCACGAAGCTCAACAGGTAGTCAGGCCGGTCCGGCCCCAGTCCGATCGGAGCCTGAGGCGCCTGTCCCTGCAAGCACCAAACACCCACCATGACACCCGCAATCAGCAATCTTCTGATTCTCATTGGTGATCCTTCCCTCATGCCCCTCACCGCCAATACCCCACTTCCCACCACCGCTCATGGTAGAGCGGCCCGGTCGTCGTATCCTGCCGCAGCTTCGCAATCACCCGGATCGGCTTCACACCCGCCGGCAAATTCCCCCCAAGCGTCACCGTAACCTCCATCTTGTAATTCCTCGTAGCCGTCCCCGTCCCCGGCCCCATATCTTCAAACGTCGCATTCCCAAGGAACAACTCGCAGTTCACCTGCTGCGCGTTCGCCGGATTCTTCACCTGGATCGTCCGCGGCTCGCCCGCTGATCCCTGATCCGTCGTCGCCCATCCGTCCCATTTCATGTGATAGACGTTCGCGTTAGTGCTTTGAACCCAGTCAAACACCACGTAACACCGCGTCGATGACGGCCCCGATCCTCCCGCCGGTCCGATATCCAGATGCACCCCAGTCAGCGTATGCGGCAGATTCATCAGATCAATCCGCATCCGCCTCTGCGGCTCGGCCACATCCGGATCCATCAGCGTAATCAGCGCGTCGAAATTCCCCGCCGGTTTCTGCCGCACGACGTGATACCCGGTGCTGCCACCGGCGCTCACCCTCACCGGACCGCTCCGCCCGCCGTACCAATTCGAATTGTTCCCTACCGTGTAACCCACGGTCGCGTTCCCCGTCCCGCTCATCGTGCCTACCGTCAGCCAACAGCCCGTGCCTCCCGGACACTCCTGCGCCATCGACGCCGCCGTCCACGCCCCACCCGCCGTCACGCTGAATGAGCCGCTCCCGCCGGAGGCCTCCATCAGCGGCGTATTCTCGGGCGGCGACACCCCCAGCGTTACCAACGAACCAATCGTGAGATTGGTAAATTCCGCCGTCAACTGCGCATTCCCGGATCCCTCCACATTCTCCGCGCTTACTCCTAATCCCACCAAAACCGGCCCGCCCATCGATACCGTTTCATTGCCCAGATCCGTCCAGGAGGTTGGCAGCGACGCCCCAGCCTTGCACGATAGCGTGAACACGTTGCCCTGCCGCCGCAGACGCAGCCACGTCGGCGCCGTCGCCGTGACCCCGGAGTCCACATGCCCGGTTGTGCCGTTTGCGGTATTCCGCCATTGTTTCAGGCACCGGCTTAACGCCGATGGCTGTTTCTGCAGCGCCACAAAGACCTCTTTCGCCCCGGCCGCCGTCTGTCCATTGGCTGGATCGCGAACCATCAGACCCGCTTTCGCCGTGTGGTGGCCCCCCTCGAAGCTCGCCACCTGAACCACCGCTTCAAAATCGCCAGTCATCGCCTGATACGCGTAGTGCATGGAGTCCGCCGTCCCGAACGCCAACCCGCTCCTGGTAACCATGGTGTAGGTGTTGTTCGCAAACGATGTGCTCCCAGGCTCGGGAACCGCCCCTATGTCGGTCGCCGTCAGCGCCCCCGTGCCGCCACCCGCGCTGCCGGGGGTCGCCACCGAACTTACAGTCCCACCTTCCACGCTCAATCCAGGCCCCCCAGACTCGCCCGTCAGTAGCGTGGCGCCGCTGCCCTCGAACTCCCAGCGCATCGCCTGTCCCGTCCCCGCCGTTAGCGACGGAACCGACCCTACCGCCGCCGCCGTCGCATAGAGCCGGAAATGGGCGATCGCGCCGGTAATGGTGTTCACCCCTCCTCCCCAACTCGGCCCACCCAGAACGAAGCTCCCTCCGGTGAAGTTCGTCCCGGTTGGCGGAACCGACCCGGCAGGACAATACTCCGGTTGAACCAGTGACAATACGTTGCCGTTCACGGCCCACAGTCCGAACTCGATTGGCGTGCCCGGCCTCCGTTGTACCTGTAACAGCATGTCCTCCTTGTTGGTGATCACCCAGCGGCACTCGCCGGTTGCGGTCTCGGCGCGCAGATACTGGATCCCGGTTGCCCACACTGACTTGACTTCCACTTGCCCGTTTGCCGCCAGCAACCGGCTGTCTCCAGGCAGGCTAAGCGGCCGGTTTCCAGCTACATCCGCATGCACCCGCATTTCAATGCGCCACTCATTCCGGTTGGCCATATCCATCGCATTCGGCAGGGTCGCCGGTACGCTCGCCACCAGCCGCTGGCCGCCATTCAGCCAGACCGACGTCCCCGCCGCGGGAGGTGTGGTGCCTCCGCCTCCGCCGCTGCCACCGCCCGGGGTGTCCTCCGTCCCTACCGTCTGCCCCGTGGGCTGAATTCCAAGCTCGGGTCCCGGGTTGCCGGCCAACGGGGTCAGTCCCTCAAACTCGTAGCCCAGTAACATCGCCGCCGGTTCCGCCGCCAGGCTCGGCGTCGATCCGATGGCCGACGGTGTTCCATACATCCGGAAGTGCGCGATCGCGCCCCTCAAATTGTTGGTCGCGCCGCCCCACGGCGATCCGCCCAATATGAGCGGCCCGGCGAAGTTCAATGTCGCCGGCACGCTCGCCGTACCGCACGCGGCCGGGTTGAGGTTCACTAGCGAGCCCGCCACCACTTCCCAAACTCCAAACTCCGGCAGCCCACCGGCGCGCCGTTGCACGCGTATCACCAGGTCTTGTTTCCCGGTTACTATGTACCTGCAGAAATGCTGCGTTGGATTGGCCTCAGTCAACAGGTAGCGCTCGCCACTTTCCAGATACACTCGTGCCGCGGCCTGGCCGTTGGCGCTAAACAACCACGCCCCGTCTTGAAACTCCAACGGCTGCGCCGCCGTCCCGTGGATCCGTGTTTCGATCCGCCACTCTACACGGTTGTTGAACGTCGCCGTGTCCGTTACATTCGCCACCAGCCGGGCGTTGCCGTCCAGCCGCACCGATTTGCCCGCTGTCCCCGTCCCGCCACCGCCGGTTCCACCGCCGCCGGTGCCGCCGAGGTTCCAGACACCAACCTGCGTCCAGCCGCCTGGTGACCACAATCCCGCCCCATTGGACACGCGCGCGAGAATCGGCCGCACACCCGTCGCAAACGCTGCCGCCGGTTGAATGCGGAAAGTCAACCGAAGACCATTCGGAGTTGCCAGGCGTGCCACATTGCTCACGGTGCAGCGGCCATTCGTAAGAGTCCATGAGGGCGTTTCGTTAATCCCTCTGTAATCGTTCGATTGCGCAGCTCCGGTGGTAAGATCTACGATCCCGAACACATTCGTAAGGAAACCGGTGACCACCGTTTGCTGAAATTGAACATCGCAAAATGGCGTGCTTGTATCGCCGAAACGGATCTGGGCCTCACGGATGTTATCGAAACCAAAATCATCGGCGAAGTCGAACTGGAAGTCTTGGGTCGCGCTGGTCGCCACGTTTGGCGCCGCTGTTTCCGCCGTCGGCGCTCCACCGGCAACATCGAATCCCACGTCCGTAGAGGCCGCGGTCGCGCCGGCGTTAACGCTCAAAGCTGTCACCACGTTACTAGTCCCAGTGCTGGTCACAAAGGACGGCCTGATCTGGATGTGGAATCCGAAGTGCAACACCCTCCCGCTTGACGACGAAAGTGGCCCGGTACCGGAACTGTAAAGCGTGCAACCGCTCCTTGAAACTGACGCAGCGGTACCGAGTGCCACGCCCGACCCCGGGCTCACATTCATGTCATCCTGCAGTTCGTAACTCCACACGCCGGATGTCCTCGCTGCAATCACCCTACAGGCTCGCAGGGTCTGCGGGTTCGAAATACGCCGGAACTCCATGGTCACCCGGTCGATCTCTGCGTACGAAGTGGCGCCGTGCGCCCTCACCACATAGGTACCGCGCGCCGCTCCATTCTCCACCGGCGCCCCGAAAGGATCTGGCTCAAAACATACGGAAGTCGGCGTCGTGGAGGCATTTTGTGTGTAGCGAACCGTCTGTACCCCGGAATTCCCGTCCGCGGTCGCAAAGAACACATACCCGTTGGCCGAACGCGGCACATCGCACGGGTTCTTGGCCACGGTCGTCGGCGCAACTTTACCCGGAGCCCGATAGCCGCTCACTACGCGGGGATCGTTCGGCCCGGGATTGTACACCGTGCCCTGCGAAATATTCGGTCCTGACACGAAACCGTTCATCTGCGGCCACCACACAAATGGATAGCTGGGGTCCTCCTGCGACACCTGCACGACGGTCTCGTAGTTCGACGGTGCGTGTGGCGGCGCCCCTTCCGCGGGAATATTGTCGAACGCCAGCGGAGCGATCGTATGGTTGATGACCGAAGGACTCCGCCCCAACTGCGTCAAAGTGAATACAACCGAATCCCCAGCATAAGCCGGCGCAGTGGCCGGGCACCCGTTCGTCACTGCCCGAAGAAATAATGTCGCAGTTCGAGGCGGCCCATCTCCCTCCGAGGTCGGCGGGTTGTCGATCGCCGAATACGGAATGGTTACACCGTTCTGTAACGGTTGGCAGGTATTTCCAACTGTGAGCCATGGGGATGCCTGGTCTTTTGTCACGGTAAGATGCAGGTTGGAAGGACCGGCGAGGTTCACGATTCGAATGCTCCCGGCGCCGCCGGTCGCCGATATTTGTTCCGTGGTTACCAACACTCCGCTCTGGTTCGTCAGTTGAAATGTCACGCTTGAGCCGGACGTCTGCGAAATCAGGGTCTCCGCCACGATGTCGCCACACGGTCCGGTCGCCTTCACTTGAAGTCTCGCCGCGCGCGTTCCGCTGGCCAGCGGAAGCGCCGTCAACACCAGTGTCATTGGCCCCGTCGCCTGCGTTACCGTTAACGGCTGCACAACGCTCGGGTTATCCAGCAGTTGAATGGAATAGGTAAGTCCAGCCGGAGCCGTGATCTGCACACTCACCGCGCCCCCGGCGGTCGGGGCTTCCACTCTCGCAGGTAGTGACAATGCGGGCTTGCCCGTTTGCACCACGGTGACCGTTTGCTGAACACTTCCATTCTGGACTTGGATCGTCCCGCTGCGCTCCGTCGCGCCGGTGTTCTCGGTTACCTGAAAGCTCAGGCTTCGCGTGAGCGCCGGTGGCGGGGCTATCGTAATGTTTGTGATCCATGTCTGGGCCGATGTCGCGCTCGGTGTCTCATCTACAGCCGGAACCGTGATCGTAACCGCTGAATTGCCGGCTGGGCAGTAGGACATCGTCACACTGGCCGGTTCCACCGTGAATGTGCCTCCCGCTCCACCCAACTGCCGGATACGGATCGTCTGGGTTGTTCCTCCGGCCGGTGCAAAAGAAATGAACTCTGACCGCTCCGCGAGACCGCAATTGCTTCCCTGCCAGTTGTAGGTAACGCTCGCGTTTCCCGTAAAGCTGGTCGCGCCCACCAACTTCAACGGGCTCGCCGCCGGTACCGACGCGCTCCATGCCATCGTCGCCGCCGCCGTTACCGCCAAAGTCTTCTGGCCCCCATCGCTACACGCCACCGCGGCCGGCTCGGCGGGCAGTATCAACCCGCCCGGCGATTCAATCGCAATCACCCGCCCGCCCATCCGGATGTATTCCCGCGAAAGCTGCTGCCCCTCGCACACCATCCCAACCAGACACAACAATCCCCACCCAAGCGTCCGTTTCATTGCTGCACCCCAGCCCTCAGCGCCGCCGCCGTGAAGTTGATCACCTTCTCCTTCGGCCCGTTCGCAGCCGCCCGCTCCACCCGCGGCGTCACATCGTGGTCCCGCCCCGCCTCATCCGCAATCTTGATCCGCCCGCTGTTCACCTTCACCACCACGTCCTGCTCCACCGGAACAATCACCTCGTACTCCACTCCGTTCGCTACGCTGCTGCCCACCAGCCGCGCCGTAAGAAACTCCCGCATCGCCGGCCCCTTCACCCCAACCGCCAACTCCGCGTCCGGCCGGCCCGCCTGCCGCGCAAACCGCTCCACGCCCCTCACCCGGATCTTCAGCCGCTGCGCCTTCAACGCCGGTACCGTCACCCGCGATTGTTGCCCCGCCCGAATCGACACCATCTTGCGCACGTTGTTCCAGTGGCAGATATCGGTCACCAATCCGTCCGCCGATTGCGCGCAAACCATGTACTCGCCGGGCGTCAAGTTTCCCGCATAGAACGTACCCAGAGGATTGGTCTGCGCCTGCGCCGTCACGCGCGGCAATGGTGACACCCGTACCAGGCTCACGGTCACGCCGGCCGGCATCGTCAATCCCGCCGCCGCCACCCGCCCGAATAGCGAGCCGTTTCCGGGCGCCGTTTCCACAATCTGCCCCCACGCCGCCCCCGCCACCCCAAGCGCAAGAATGCTCCACCGTCCGTTCATCTTCATTTCCTCTCCGTCCCCCTACCGCGCCCCTGTCACCTGAAACCGGAAACTCTTCCGCTGCCCCGCCGGCGTCGCCGCCGCATGCGCAAACCCATACGCCTTCCCGCCTGGACCCACCTCCACCCCGTCATCGCCCACCACCGCCGCACCATACGCCCTCGCCGTCAGCGTCAATCCCACGTCCTCCGGAATCACCGCCTCATACTCGCTGAACGCCGCATTCCGCCGCGTCACCGTCAGCAACTGCTCATTGCCCCGCCCATCGCCCACTACCAGCACCATGTCGATCACCTTGCCCACCTCCCGCCGCCGCAGCGCACCGCCCGCATCATCCACCCGTACCGAAAGCCTCGAACCCCGCTTCAATCTCACCACCACACCGGCCACCGTCTGCCCCCAATTCACCGCCACCACGTCCGTCGTCCGGTCCATCCAGAAACACCCCGGCGCATATGTCCCGCCCGCGCTCGCGCACAGCTTGTAACTCCCCGCCCCTACCCCCGCCAGCACAAACGATCCATCACCCCCCGCCGTCACTTCCGCCGTACTGCTCACCCGCGGAACCAACGTCACTGCGTACAACTTCGCCCCGGATATCCCACGCCCAGTGCGCTCGTCCACAATCGTTCCCCGGATCGTGCCGCCCACCTGCGCCGCGCACTCCATCGCGGCCATCAACAGACACACCAATAGCGTCCGCGCCTTCAGCACGTGTTTCTCCTTCCGCATTGACCACTGACTACTTCAAGGAACACAACGGTACTTCGCGCCCACTCGTGAACCTCCGAATTCCCCCGGTTTTCACGGAGAGCACGAACTGCCGGATCTGCCTTAAGGGGTAATAGTACACCCCCCCCTGAATTGCAAGGGGTTAACTGCAGAATTCACAAACTTGTGTCGGATTATTCCCAATCTGGGGGGGCTCCGAAAACCCGGTGACAACGATTTTCAAAATAATCCCTCGCCGCAAGTTCAAGAAAACACATTCACTTATTTGACACACCCATCACCAGGACCCCCGGTGGCTTTTTTTCGTGTGCAACCGTGTTCTTGTATGGCGACTGAGAAACAACAACACGCATCGCGCACCAATGGCGCAAAGTCCAACGGACCAGTTACGGCCGAAGGCAAAGCCCGCGTGGCGCAAAACCCAATCCGTCACGGACTTGCTTCCAGGGCCGTCGTCCTTGCCAACGAATCCGTCGACGAGTACAACGCCTTGCTTCAGGCTTACCGCCGGGAATGGGAGCCCGAAGGTCAAACCCAGGACGATCTGGTAACCGAACTCGCGAATGCCCAGTGGCGTCTGCGTCGCATCGCCGCCATTGAGACCGCCACTCTTGACACCGAAATACTGCTCCGCGGAGAAGAATTTGACGAAGCCTTGCCGGAGGGCTCCACCGAAATGCGCCAGGCCGACGCTTTTCTGTCAGTAGCCTTACACAATGTCGCATCACTTGACCAGCTTCACCGCTACGAATCCCGGTACACCAATATCTACCACCGCGCGCTGAAGACCCTCGCCTGGCTCAAACGCCACCTCGTTTCGCAGCGTCCCACTCCCGAAACGCCATGCGATTCATGCGTCGTTCCTCCGCCGGACACGGCTCCCGCCCAGCCACTAACTCCCGTCGAACCAGCAAATTGCACGAGCAAACCCGGCGCGGCAACTCTCGTCCACAAACTCACCCGGTTCCTGACCCGAAAACCCGGAAACTGACCCGCCATGCCCGTCCAATCGCGCAAGAAACCCGCCAAGCCACAATCCGCGACAGCCCAAGTGTACCCATCCGACCCCGTCGCCTTCGCCCAAACCTGCCTCAACCTTCACCCCGACCCCGTCCAGGCCAGCCTCCTCCAACTCAACCCCCACCGCTGCATCCTCAATTGCTGCCGCCAATGGGGTAAGTCCACCATTACCGTCGTCAAAGCCCTCCACCTCGCCCTCCTCTCCCCGCGGTCCCTCATCATCCTTCTGTCTCCCACCGCCCACCAGTCCGGTGAATTTATCGAAAAGGCCTCCCACTTTCTCGGCGAACTCGACGTCAAAGTCCGCGGCGACGGCCGTAACAAAATGTCCATCCGCCTCCCCAACGGCTCCCGCATCGTCGGCCTCCCAGGCAAGCGGGGCAACGTCCGTTGCTTCTCCGCCGTCTCCCTCCTCCTGATCGACGAAGCCTCCTGGGTTGAGGATGCGCACTACCGCGCCGTCCGCCCCATGCTTGCCGCCTCCAACGGCCAGCTTTGGATCATCTCCACCCCCAACACCCGCAGCGGATTTTTTTTCGAAACCTGGACCAGGGCCGACCCCGCCTGGACCCGCATCTCCATCCCAGCCCACCAATGCCCTCGCATCTCCACCGAATTCCTCGAAGAGGAACGCCGCCTCATGCCCGCTTCCCACTTCCGCCGCGAATACCTTTGCGAATTCACCGATGACGATGACGCCGTCTATTCCTCCCAGGAGGTCGCCGGCTTCATCACCACGAATCCCTCTCTCCGCCTTCACTCCAACCTCGTCCCGCCCTCCACTTACTATCGCCTCCCACTTACACCCCTGATCGAGTTAGCCGCCAACCTGCCCAAACCCGCCGGCCCGCCCCGCTACTTCATCGGTGTCGACCTCGGCCAGAAACGCGACTACACCGCAATCTCCATCATTGAGCGCGCCGAAGTCATCACCGGTCCAAAGGACCCCGTCCACTACCAGCACCCCACCCGCATCACTTACACCGTGCGCCACCTGGAACGCATCGCCCTCGGCACGCCCTATCCCGACATCGTCGCTCACGTCTGCGCTCTCGTCCGCCACCCCGCACTCGGTGACTATAAGGCGCTGATCGTTGACGGCACCGGCGTCGGTCAGCCCGTCGTCGATCTCTTCCGCAGGCAGAAACCCGGTTGCCCGTTTTACCCCGTCACGATCACCGGCGGAGACTCTTCCCATTCCAGTGGCGGAATCTATTACGTCCCCCGCAACACGCTCCTCACCCAACTGGAAATCTCGCTCACCCAGGGCCAGCTCAAAATCTGCGGGGAACTCAAGGAAACCGAAACCCTCCTCGGCGAATTGCTTGGGCTCCGCCAGGGATCAAGGGTCACCCGCACCCACGACGACCTCGTCTTCGCCGCCGCCCTTGCCAACTGGCGCGCCACCCTTGGTTCCGCCTGATCGGCCCCGCCCACTGGAACTCCCGGGAGCATAGTACTGTCGAACCACCAATGCCGGGACTCCAGTCCTCTCCACAATTCAAAGTTTTTGCCCCAGACTTTCAATACAATAGAAGAACATGACATTTCGCGTTCATGTTTCCATGAAAGCCACCGTGCTCGATCCCCAGGGCCAGACCATTCGTCACGCCCTGAACGGACAAGGCCACCAGGTCGTCGCCGGCGTGCGGCAAGGCAAGTTTTTCGACATTCAAATAGCCCCGGGAGTGGAACGGGAGCGGGCGCTGGCAGAGATCGAGGAGATTGCCCGCGACGTGCTCGCAAATCCCGTCATAGAGGACTACCGGGTCGAACTGCTGGAACAGAATTAAGGAGCCTCGCGCCGGCACACGGCGTTGAGCGTGGAGGAGGTATCGGAGTATGTGTGGAATTATGGGCTATATCGGCGAGCGGAAAGCTGTGCCGATCATCCTGGACGGCCTCAGGCGTCTGGAATACCGCGGTTATGATTCGGCCGGCCTGGCCGTGCTGGACGGCAATGGCGAACTGGTAATTCGCCGCGCTTCGGGCAAACTGCGCAACCTCGAAGAGGCAATTCGCAACACCCCTGTCGATGGCAGCTTCGGCATCGGCCATACCCGGTGGGCCACCCACGGCCGCCCCACCGAGGAAAACGCCCATCCCCACCGCGATTCCAAGGGCGACATCGTGGTGGTGCACAACGGCATCGTCGAGAACTATCTCTCCCTCAAGCAGGGACTGCAGGCCAAGGGACATGAGTTCCGCAGCGAAACCGATACCGAAGTCATCGCTCATTTGATTGAGACTTTCTATGAGCCCGGCGGCAAGCTGGAAGACGCCGTCGCCCGCGCCGTGCGTGAGTTGCGCGGCGTGTTCGCGCTGGTGGTCATCGCAAAAACCAGCCCCAATAAGATCGTCGCCGCACGCTCCGGGCCCCCCGTCGTCGTCGGCCTCGGCGAGAACGAATACTTCGTCGCCTCCGACGTGCCCGCTCTTCTGTCGCACACCCGCGACATGTTCTTTCTCAACGATGGCGACATGGCCGTCATCACCTCCGATGGCGTGATGCTCTCCGACTTTATGACCGGCAAACCGGTGAAGCGCCAGGTTTCCCACATCATGTGGGATCCCATCATGGCCGAAAAGGGCGGCTACAAGCACTTCATGCTCAAGGAAATCTATGAGCAGCCGCGCGCCGTCCGCGACACCGTCCTCGGCCGCATCGGCCAGGAAACCGGCCGCGTGTTCATGGATGAGATGGACATCACGCCTGCCGAGTTCCGCAACTTCAACCAGGTGCGCATCGTCGCCTGCGGCACAAGCTGGCACGCCGGGCTCGCCGGCAAGTTCATGATCGAGAAGTTGGCCCGCATTCCCGTTGAGGTCGACTACGGCAGCGAATTCCGCTACCGCGATCCGATTGTCGATGAGAAGACGCTCACCGTCGTCATCTCGCAGTCCGGCGAAACGGCCGATACCCTCGCCGGACAGCGCGAAGCCAAGGCCAAGGGCTCGAAAACGCTCGCCATCTGTAACGTGCTCGGCTCCATGATCACTCGCGAGGCGGCCGGCAACATCCTCACCCACGCGGGTCCGGAAATCGGCGTCGCCTCCACCAAGGCATTCACCTCTCAGTTGACCGCTCTCTTCGTCCTCGCCATGTACATGGGCCAGGTGCGCGAAAAGCTCTCGGCCGAACTGTCCCAATGCCTTACCCAGGAGATCGTGCGCCTCCCCGGCAAGCTCGAACATATCCTGCAGACCGATCCCATCACCGAAGAGCTCGTCAAGAAGCTGTTCCGCTCCACGGACTTCCTGTTCCTGGGCCGCGGCATCCACTTCCCCATCGCGCTCGAAGGCGCCCTCAAGCTCAAGGAGATTTCCTACATCCACGCCGAAGGCTATCCGGCCGGTGAGATGAAACACGGGCCCAACGCGCTGATCGACGAGGATCTGCCTGTGGTCGTCCTCGCCACACGCGACCCCTTAGATCCCGCCAGCAGCACGCTTTTCGAAAAAACCATTTCCAATATCCAGGAAGTGAAGGCGCGCGGCGGGCTGGTGCTCGCTGTCGCCTGCGAAGGTGAAGAGGAAATCGAAAAGCACGCCGACCACGTCCTCTGGGTGCCGCCCTCCAAGGAGATCCTGCTGCCCATTCTGGAGATCGTGCCCCTCCAGTTGCTGGCTTATCACATCGCCGTCCGCCGCGGCTGCGACGTCGATCAGCCTCGGAACCTGGCCAAGAGCGTTACCGTGGAGTAATGCGCCAGTTCACCCGCGCCATCGACGTCCGCACCGATGGCAAAGGACTCTACAACGTCACGCGGCAGATCGAACTCTGGGTGCGGGAGTGTGGCTTGGAAACGGGACTGCTCACCGTCTTCCTCCAGCACACTTCCGCGTCCCTCACCGTGCAGGAGAACGCCGATCCTGACGTTGTGCTCGACCTCGCCGATTTCTTTGAGAAACTGGTGCCCGACAATCCGCGCCTCTACCGGCACACCATCGAAGGCCCGGACGACATGCCGGCCCACATCCGCGCCGCCCTCACCATGACCCAGCTTTCCATCCCGCTCGTCAATGGCGAACTGGCGCTGGGGACTTGGCAGGGCATCTATGTGTTCGAACACCGCGCCGCCACCCATCGCCGCCGGATGATCCTGCACCTGATCGGGGAGGTCGCCTGAGCGGCTACTTCTTCCCCTGCCGCGCCACCAGAATGCGGTCGGTGATCATCCCATAGAGCCGGTCGCGGAGCTTCTTGTCCTTAAACTGGAAATCGTAGCGGGATCCCTTGAACGGCTTCACCCGCAGTTCGCTCTTGGGCTTTTCGAGCGACCGGATGTCGGTGTACTTCCAGGTCCGCGAATGCTTGGCGTCGGTCAGGGACTCAAAGGCCAGTTCCGTGTCCTTGATCATCAACTTTCCGGTCTGATCGCCGTTGCGAACATCGAAGATCATGTTCGAATCGAGCGCCGCGCTCTGCCCGTAGACGGCCGGGACGGCAAGCATCGTCAGGAGGATGAGGGTCTTCATATCGATCAGAATAGCAGTTAGTAGTCCAGCACCTTCGCCCGCCGGTACTCGCCGCGCACGCGCTCCAATTGGTCCTCGGCCTCCACCAGCCCGAGGGAATCCACCATGCGGCGGATGCTCATGGCCGGATCGTTGGACCAGAAAATGCCCAGGTCCTCGTCCTCGTAGTAGCGGTAACCCGCCCGGGCGCCGTACTTCTCCTCGATCAGCTTGCCTTTGCGCAACCTGGAACTCCACGGAAGAATGGCGTAACTGAGGTCGATCTCCTACACCAGTATGTTACCCGGCGGCTTCACCTGCGCGATGATCTTGCCGGTGGGCTCAAACACCGATGCGTTGTCCCGCCAGGTGCTCGATACAATGAAGCAGCGCTGCTGCATGGCGCGGAAGGCCGGCTGCGCGGTTTGCGGCGATTGCGTCGGCCAGGCGATCAACTCGGCGCCCTTTTGCGCCAGTTCCCGCCAGCCGCGGTCGAACTCCATGTCGTAGCAGATCTGGATGCCGAGCTTGCCGAAGTCGCATGCAAAGACCGGCAGTTCGTTTCCCGGCGTGGCGCCGCCTTCCATTGTCTTGCCGTCGGTGGCCACCACCAGGTGGACTTTGCGGTAGACGCCCGCCACGCCGCCCTTGCGGTCCACCAGGACGGCGCCGTTGGAGCAGCGGTCCGGCGCATCGCGAAAGTAGGAAGGCACGACGAGGTAGCATCGCTGCTCGCGGGACAGGCGCGTGAACACCTCGGCCACCGCGCCCTTCCATGGCACCGAACGGGAAAGAGAGTCGTTGCCCGTCTCGCCGGTGATCGCCGCTTCGGGAAGCACCGCCAGATCCAGCCCGCGTCCGTATTTGCGCTGGGACTCGGCGCGCATCCGGTCTACGATTCCGGTAAGTTCGTCGAGCCGCTTCTCCAGCCCGGGATGCTCCACCCAGAACGGCTGCATCACGGTGCCGATGATCACCTTACGCGGCGGCCGGCCCGAGCTGCCGGGTTCCTGCGCCAACAGGGAGGCCGCGCCTGTCAGAAATGCTCTGCGCTTCATCTTGTGTTCATCCTAAAACACCGTGGAGAAGCAGGAAGCCTAGGCGTAACGATGCCGCTTCGCGGTGAAAGCCGCCTGTCCGTATTCCCCTAGATCCACCGTTCCCGTAATCGAATCACCATTGGCCTTCCCCACGAACTCATAGCCGATGCGCGTCCCTTCATAGCGGTGAGAACTGCGCACCCACACCTCGTTGCCTTCCACGCTGCCGCGCAAATCGCTCGCCAGGAACTCGCCATGATGGGTCCCATGGACTTCTCCATCCTTCTGCTCGAACACCAGCTTGTGCTGGGCCTTGCCGAGGACGAAGGAGAGTTCCACGTCCCATTGTCCGGAGATGTTCACTGAAGGCGGAGCAGGCGCCGGAAGCGGCGACTTGGCCCCGTTCGCCAGAACCTCGTATATCCGTTCGGCGGCAATCTTGGCGTCACCGGGCATCATCATGTAGGGCATGATGGTCAGCGAACTGTTTTTCACGCCGTTTCTGCGGCCTCCCGAAGCTCCGCCCACGATCAGCCGCGGACTGCCTTCGTACAGCAGCTTCTCGGCCTGTTGCCCACCCATTCCCAGCGCTTCACCGTCCCACTTGATGGCCAGGCGCGGAGCGTTGTTGGAAAGGCTGTCCGGCTGCAGCACCTGCGTGGTCACGCCCTTCACCCGCGTGACCGATTTCGAAATCGTTTCCAGCCACTGCTCCCACTCCTTCCATTCGGCATCGTGGTTACGCTTCACCCAGAGTTCCACGGCCGCCAGCATGCCCATGATCTCTTCCTTGCCGGCCTTCATGGGACGGCCGAAAGCATGGTGCGGCGCCGAATGAATCCAGGCCGCCTTCACCAGGTCCTTGCGGCCAAGCAGCAAGCCTGCGCTTTGGGGACCGCGCAGACACTTGCCTCCGGAGTAGGCCACCAGGTCCGCGCCGCGCTTGAGATGCACGTTGGGGATGGTGAGCCGTTCGGCCGCGGCATCCACCAGCACCGGAACGCCGCGCTCCCTGGCGATTCCAGACAGGACTTCGAGACCCAATGGTCCGTTATCCCCCGGTCCGGCGAGAACCATCACCATCGCGGTACGCGAATTGAAGGCGCGGATGTACTCGTCCCTGTCCTTCACCGTGACAAATTTTCCGCCGGCCCCGCGCACGGCATGATCGTAGACGTTGCGCGAATAGGCCGGCGCGATCACTTCGTTCTTCAGTCCCTGGCTGTCGGGCAGCCGCTGCAGTTTCTCCGGATCCGCCCCGGCGATGCAGGCCGCCGTGGCATGCGAAAGCGCCGCCGCGCACCCGTTGCTCACCATCCCCCATTCGGCCTGGGTGAGTTCGGAAAGGCGCCGGCCCACCGCCTCCATCAACTCATCCAAATGGATGTAGTGGCGCGAAGCCGCATCCATGGCCGCCTTCACCTCCGGCAGCGTTTGCGAACCGGAGATGATGGTGAACGTCCCTTTGCAGTTGACGATCGGGCGTACGCCGATGGACTGGTAAATGTCCGGGCCGATGCGCAGCGATGCGGCGTAGGCGCGGCCGGTGAAGTTTTGAAGGAAGGCCGCAAGGCCGCCTCCAGTGAACATGTCACGGCGGGAAAAAAATCGGGACATCATGGAAGGCATACTATCAATATAAAATGACCGCGATGAGAATGATGTTCGTTCTGGCCGCCTCGGCCGCCTTCGCCCAGCAGCCCTATGAGATCTACCGCGCCTCTTCGCCGGTAACGATCGACGCGAAACTCGACGAGCCCGCCTGGCGCGACGCCCCGCGCGCCGGCAACTTCCACTTCAACTGGCACACCTCGGGCGACAAGGAACAGACCATCGTAGGGATGCTGTGGGACGACGAAAATCTCTACGTTGGCTACCACGTGCAGGACAAACACATTTCCGCCTACGAAACACGCCGCCACGGACCGGTATCCAAAGATGACTGCGTGGAGCTTTTCCTGGCGCCCAATCCGAACAAGGTCACCAACTACTACACTTTCGAGATCAACGCGATCGGGACGATGTTGAACCGCAACAGGGCGGACTGGTGGACCGGGCCGCCCACCTGGGAGCCCGAGGGCGTGCGTTATCGCACCACGTTTCAGGGCCAACCGAAGAAAGACGAATCGCCGGAGGACACGCACTGGATCGTCGAACTCGCCATTCCTCTGAAGAACTTCGCCAGGGACGCCGCCCATATGCCTCCTCAGGAAGGGGACCTGTGGCGGCTGAACCTGAACCGGCTGGGCGGAAAAACCAATCCGCAATTCAGCTCCTGGTCATTGATCCCAACCGAAAAGCCCGCCTTCCATACGCCATCCGCTTTCGGCCCGGTACGCTTCGTGAACCGGTTCCCTCCCCAGCGGCGCGGGGCAAGGGGAGAAAATCCGCTGGGCCGGACGGCGGAAGTAGTGGCCGCGGGCCGCGTCCTGTATAACCGCTCCTGCACGATGTGCCATGGATTGGACGGCGCGGCCGGCGATCGCGCGCCTGCGCTTGGCGCCCAGCGGCGTTATCTTCGGCGCCGCGATTCCGACATCTTCGATTCCATCAAAAGTGGTATCCCCGGCACTGCCATGCCCGCGATTCCCCTGCCGGTTAACGACACATGGAAGATGGTGGCCTACATCCAGAGTCTTCGCGCGACAGCGGCCGACGACTTTGTGGAAGGCGATGCCGCGGCCGGCGCGGCGCTGTTTGCCGGCAAGGGGCAATGCGCCAGGTGCCATATGATTCGCGGCAAGGGGGGCTCCACCGGCCCCGACCTTTCCGACATCGCCGCCGCACGTACGGCGGCTTCGCTGCGCGAGGCGTTGACGAAGCAGCCGGCTCATCCTACGCGCGGCTTTCAGCCCGTAAGAGTGGTGACCACCGATGGCGCCACCATCCAGGGCATGCTGAAGAACGAACACAACTTCTCTCTTCAGGTTCTGGATTCAAGTGGCAGGCTTCATCTGCTGGCGCGCGATGAGGTGCGGGAGATGGAATTTCGCAAAGATCCGGTAATGCCGCGTGATTTCGACAAGCGCCTGACGAAAGACGAATTCCGCGACTTGGTGGCCTTTCTGGCAAAACAGGCCCGCTCGCGCGAGACCGTGGATGAGGACGAGGAGGATTTGCATTGATCGCCCTAGTTCTGTTCCTGGCGGGTGCGCCGGCACTCGGGCAATCCTACAAACAGTTGCTGGAAGCCAATCCCGAAAACTGGCTGCACTACAACGGGCAGTATCATTCTCAGCGGCACAGCCCGCTCAAGCAGATTCATCGCGGCAACGTGAAGGATCTGGTGCCCAAGTGGATCTACCACATGCCGAACGCCTCGGTGCTCCAGTCCGTGCCACTGGTGGCCGACGGGGTGATGTACGTCACGCAGACCAACGAGGTCCACGCCCTGGATAGCCGGAGCGGGCGCGTCATCTGGGTTTATCGCCGCCAGGCCCGGGTGCGCGGCCCCAATCGCGGTGTCGCCGTCTACGGCAACAAGATCTACTTCGGCACCGGCGACGCTTATCTGGTTGCCCTGGACCGTGTCACCGGCAGCGTGGTGTGGGAATCGAAAATCGCCGAAGCCAAGGACGGCTATTGGAGTCCCGCCGCGCCTATGGCCATCAACGGCAAGATCATCGCAGGCATCGCACCCGGCGATCATGGTTTGAATGGCTTCCTGGACGCCTACGACGCCGAAACCGGCAAGCGCCTGTGGCGGTGGCACTCCATCCCCCGTCCTGGTGAACCGGGCAATGAAACGTGGTCTGGGGATTCCTGGAAAACGGGCGGTGGCAATACCTGGCTCACCGGATCTTATGATCCTGAATTGAACCTGCTTTACTGGGGCGTCGGCAATCCCGCGCCCGACTTCGATGGCGACGTCCGGGAAGGCGACAACCTCTACACCGA
>JANRLE010000270.1:0-47874 GCA_033762895.1 Bryobacteraceae bacterium
GAACGCGTCCGCGGCCAATCTGGTTCTGGCGCGCATCGATCTGGCGGGCGAGAAGCCCCCGGCCTACTTCCAGGGCCTTTCCGCGAACGGCTGGGCCACTGAATTCAAGATCAGCCGCGCACTCCAGTTCCCGTTCTTGAAAGGCGCCGGCCAGTTCGTTCAAATCAGTCCCAAGGCCTTTGCCGAAAAAAGCCTTACCGGTGACGTCACCCTCGAGATCAGGACGGGCGCTCTCACCTTCGCCGCACTCACCACCCAGGTCACGTTTAATCCCTCTAACTTCGCCCTTGTAGTGAATCATGACGACGGAATCAACCTGAAGGGCGCGGCGCCGGAAAAAACAAACCACCTCGGGTTGACCTGGACGCTGGAACCCGCACGCGACGGCCGGCTCTTCGTGCTCGCCACCAGGAACTTCCACTACCAACTGCAGCTTGCCCCCGGCGCCCGCTTTGTACTTGAGTACACCAAAGCAACCAGCGACGATGAGCCGATCCGCTTCATCTGCGACAACTTCTCCCTGGGCGAAAGCGGCATCAGCCTCACCGCCGAAGTTACGGACGAACCGGCGCGGCTGAACGGCATCAACACCCGCTTCACCTTTCACGGCACGCGGCTGGAGATCGTGGAAAACCAGATCCAGGATTTCACCCTCATGGGCTCAGGGCCCCTGCCGCCCGACCTTGTGGGCGACGCTACCGCCGACATTTCCCTGCAGTTCCAGCAGAAGGACAACGCGTTGGCACTGTTGGCCGGCGCGGCCGAACTCAAGGGCACCAACCTGCTTGAGGCCAAAGCCACACACTTCGAATTCAAAGTGGATGCGCTCGGCCTGCAGTTCGTCGACGACGCCGGCTATCACCTCTACTTCACCGTCACCGGCAGCGCCACCTATTCGCCTGAGCCTTTCAACGAAGACGACGACCCGCTCCACTTCCTCTCCACCGCCACCATCGAACTGGTGGAATGCCCTCTCACCGGCGACGCCACTGTCCTGGCCCGCCACATCAATTTCCTGGTGGAATTCAACGAGCCGCTGGAGTTCAAATTCCTCGGCGCATTCACCTTTGAACTGCGCGCCATCGGATTCCTTGCCTCCACCGAAGAGTTCGACGGCGACGCCGCCATGCAACTCACCGGGCAGATCATGTTCTCCCAGGAAGGCAAGGACACCAAGAGCGCCAAGGTGGACTTCCATGGTTTGCTCATCGCCGCGCCGCGGCCTGGCGATCTGCTGCCCCGGCTGCATCTGGGCACGCTCGCCGTGGAGATCGAATACGGCGACGCTTTTCATCTGTCCGGCGAAGTGGAGTTCACCAACAACGCCACCGAAAAGGGTTTCTCCGGCGAAGGCATCCTCGAGATCAAAGGCATGCCCACCATCGCCGCCAGCTTCTCATTCCTGCGCGTGCGTCTTGACGAGCAGTCGAATTGGGTGCTGGCATGGTTCATCTTTGTCGAAGTCCGCAAGGTCAGTTTCAAGATTCCCGTCGTCGAAATCTTCCTGCGCGAAGTGGGCCTGGGATTCGGCTACCGCTACACGCTGACCAGCATCGCCACTGCCGACAAAGAGAAGGACCTCAAGAAGCTGATCGAGTCCCTGCGCGAGCTGTCGCGCACCGCCGGCGATCTTTCCAAACGCGACCGCTGGGCCGTCGACCTGGAACAGCCCGGCGAAGACCCGCGCTGGACCATCGCCTTCCGCGCGCTGTTTTCGCAAACCTCCGCCTCCACCCCGCTCAAGTACAACGAAGCGAGTGAGAAAGAGCTTCCCTGCGTTTTCCTGTTCGACGCCGTTGCCGCCGTGCGCAGCGACCTGACGTTTTTCATGGCCGCGCGCGGCTGGATCAACACCAACTACAACGACTTCATAACGGCGCCGAAAGAAGCGCCGCTGAAGCCGATCGTGACCGGCTTTGTCATCCTCTCCGCCCGGCAGAAGCGGCTGCTGGCGCATGTGGCGTCGAATCCGGACGGCGATCTTGGCGAACGCCCGAAGCTTCCCGACTTCGTCAAGTCGGCGGTGAAGAGCTCGCAGTTCTCCGCCACGCTTCTTATCGAGCCCGGCCTGTTCCATTTGGAGATGGGCTGGCCGAACATGCTGCGCTGGTCGCAGGAATTCGGGCCGCTGAAGATGGAATTCCGCGGGGGGTTCATCTTCCGCGTCACCACGCAGGAACTGGTGATCGGCATCAGTTTCCAGGCCCGCGCTTCACTCGATATCAGGGCTGAACTCAGCCTGGTCGTGGTGGGCGCAAGGCTGGAAGCATCCATGCGCGCCGCGCTTGGGGCACGGCTGCTGGCGGTCACCAGCCTCACGCGTAGCGACGATGTCGCGGTATATGCCGCCGTCGGCGTGGATGTGCGCATCGCCATCCGCCTGGTGATCTGGATCGGCTTCAAACTCGGTTTCATCAACCTCACCAAGGAGTTCGCCTTCAGCCTCTCGGTCGGCTTCACCGCCGGTCTTGAGATCGGCATCCGGAACGGATTCGGAATCCAGGGCTCCGGCACCATTTCAGTGGAAGTGATGGGCCACTCCCTGCACTTCAGCGCCTCGTTCGCGCACGAGCCCGGGATCGTTACCGCCGCGCGGAACAGAACCAGTCCTTATCTGAACATCGGTCTGGAAGCCACGGATGTGGAGGAAGTGCCGGGAATCGCCTCCACGCCCGTAGCGCCGCCGCCCGCGCCACCGGTGAGCCCGGTTGCCGCACCGCCCGCGCCGAAGGTTACGCCGGTGCTGCCGAACAGCTTTGTGGAACGGTCCGCGGCGCCGCCGGTCTCCTCCGAACCACGCGACGGAACCTTCTTCCAGCCCGGCTATGTCGCGTTCGTGATGCGCAAAACGGATGGCCCGGTCTTTTTCCTGCTGATGCCGCAAGGAGAAGGCGAACGGGGCTTCCTTCCGCCGCCAAGACCCGCCGCCATCGAAAACGATCCTGACTTCAGGCTGACGCTGCCTGGGGCCATCCCGGGCCTGCAGCGCTTTGAAAGCACCGGTTTCACCGCGGCATCCACGCAGACCCTCTCCTGGAACGCGAACTGGAGCGCTCCGCTATTCACTCCCGAAGGCTCCACCGATGCGGTCACTCTTGCCGACTACCTCAAGAACGCCTATCTGCTGGACCGCCCGATGACCGAAGGTACAGACAGCAAGGCGGTGGGCGATCCGGAGCCGATGGCCGCCGCCAACCCCATTGAGGACCCGCGCGTCCACAATCCCACCGACAGTTCCTTTGAAGCGGCCGTGCGAGGAGCTTTCGAACAGTTCCGCGGCTCGCCCATGTTCAGGCGCGATCCCAAAGCCGAATACGACCGCGCGCTCGGCAACGCCTTCAATCCGGCAACCACGGTCTATCAGCCGGCCGGCGGTAGCTTCACGCCAGCGGACTCCGAACAGGCCATCCATTTCCGTGGCGCCGTGGTCCACGATCTTGTTGAGGACTTCCGCGCCTTTGTCACCGGCAAACCTCTGGACACTTCCCGGTCGATTCCCTTCCAACTGGGGCTGGTGTTCCAACTCAGCGGCGATCTTCCCGCCTGGCTCACCAGTGTCATCGCCGACCCCGCCGCCAAGCCGAAGATGCAGCAGCGTGGCCCGGCGCCCAATCCGGCCAAGGGCTCGGTCACCACGTTCAACGTCGCCACGGCAAGCTTCCACCAATTCCCGCCACGATTCGAACGCGTCCGCCAGTACACCTCATCGAACACCATCGCCCTGGCGTGGGACCTGGAATGGGCAACGCCTCCCGAAGCGAATTGCACTGAGTGCCAGAAGTTGCCCGAGCACCACCTGATGCACTACGAAGTGCGCCGGCGGGCTCTCGATGGCGGCGAACGCGAGGTGCTCTACACCGTTAAGAACGCCTCAGTCCTCAACCGCAAGGGAGACGCGCTGCAGGTGCTTCGCCCGCGCTTCAAAGTGGTGGACAACTTCAACGAAGAATCGCTGGCTGAGCAGGCTGCCCTTCCCCGTCAGGGAAGAAGCTACCTCTACACCATCACGCCCTACGACGTGGCGGGCAATCCCGGCAGGCCCCTCAGCCTGATCGCCACCCGCTACCCCGACGAGCCGCCCGCCGTCCCCGCCGGCGCCGAACTGACGGTGGCCTACGCGCTCTCCAAGGCGCCGCAAGCGACCGGCGTTGACGAGCCGCCCCGCCCGTTCGTCCCCGACTCCATTACTGTGGCGTGGCGAGACCCCGTCCGTTCCGCCGGAGTGCTTGTGCCGGTGGCCGTTCGCCGGCTGGTATTCCGCCGCACCGCCACGCTGCCATTGGGAAGCTATGGACTCGACGCCGCCACCAGCCAGCCCAGACGCGAATCGCTGCCCACCAGCAATGCCCGTCCCTTGCCCACCGACGTCAGCATCGTCATTGATCCCGACCCGGTTACGGACTCCCGCGAACCTCGCAAGGCGCGCATCCCGGTCGATGCTCTCATCGCCGCCGGCGTCTTCCCCCGCGACGGCTGGCGGCCTGAAGCCTGGAGCATCTTCTACCAGACCGAATCCGATAACGGCGTGCCTTCCGCGCTCGCGCCTGTAAAAGTGCTGCTGCGGTTTGACAAGGCCGAAGGCGGCTTCGAAGAACGCCACCCCGGCGATCTCGAGTTTCTGCCCCAGCCGGTCCGGCTGCCGCTGTTGCCCCCCGAAGATCAGCATGCCACCACCGGGCTGGCGCATTTCCCAATGCCTGCCGGCGTTTTCGACGGCACTCTCAACACCGTCACCTACCGGCCGCACCCGGAACAGACACGCGCCATCCGCTTCCGATGGAATCAGGGTCCAAGCTCCCAACCCGCTTACCCCCTGGCGCTCAATGCCGGCTTCTCCATCCTGGAACTGAACATCGACGCGAACACCACTCAGACGTTCAACAGAAGGGATCTGCTGGCCAACGCGCTCTGGGAGGTGCAGGAAGTCCGCATGCTTCCCGCGGCTGACCTGTTGCTTGCACCCAATCACACGCTGGCCACCAGCCAGTGGGAGGCGTGGTATCCCAGCACCGTCACAAGAGCCGGTGGCGGCTGGTACTCCTGGCGCGAATCCCAGTTGGAATGGCCGGAATGGACCAATCGCACAACCGCACTGCATCCGGACCTGGAGTCGATCGTCGCAAATTTACGCGAGAAATTCGCCGTCGATCTGCAGGTGTCCCCGCCCATGCAGGCAACCACGCTTGCCGGGCTGCTGCAGAGTACGGCGCCGGGGCCGGATCCCTATGGCTGGGGCATCCTGCAACGCTTCGGATTATGCGTCGCCCTTTCCCTGCGCGATCAGGCCGGCAAGATCCAGTCCGGTGAGAATCTGCTGGCGGCGATCAAAGACGCGCTCCCCGCCAATAACAGATTCCTTCACGTGGAGCTGTTGTTCCAACCCAGCCGCGCGGTCAGCCTGGAGCCTGGCGCCCCACCGGCGGATAGCCTTCTCGGAGTTGTGCAATTGAGCATGAGACCGGCCGTCCGTCAGGACCTGAAATACTTTCTGGTCAGTGTGCGGGGGAATCCGAATCAACAATTCGCCCTCACCGTTACGCCCCAAGCCGCGTGTACCCTGCTCAATCCGCTGGATCCGGCGTCCGGTGAAATAAGTCTCACCAGTCTGACCCCCGCGGTGCGTGCGTTCAAAATACCGCTTAGTGGCGAAATCCAGCTTCTGCTGCGGTCAAGGCTGGCGCCCACCGTCGTAACCCCTACAGACATAGTTAGCGAAATTCGTGAGTTACTACCCACAGACCGCCGGACCAACCTGTTCACAGCCCCGCTGGAATCGCTAAAGACGGACGCCGCAGCCTCTGGCGATGCCAATCAATGGAGACGCCTCAAGGCCTATTGTGAATCGCTGAACAGCAATGCGCCGGACGGCGACAAGATCATACTGCCTGTCGACGAGGCCGGCATCGAAAAGGAACTGCCCGGCATACTCGCCTGGACCACCCGCTTCTTCGACCATGGCGGCACGGTGACCGGGACACAAACCGGGAACGGACCTTTTGTGGCCACCGCCTATCCCAGATCCACGGCGCAGGTGTTCACGTCCCCCGACGAGAGCGGGCGCCTTCAGCATGACTACCTGATCACCGATAAGTTCGCGCATAACTTCCGTTACTACATCCGCCCGTTCGGCCGTTATGACCTGTTGTGGCAGAGCCTGCTCCAGTCACCGCCACGGCGGGCCACCCCCGATCCCGCTCAGGGCGCACTCGATGTCGTCCTCGATCGCACCCAGCCGGTGGCCATGCCCGTGGTATTGCGCTCCGGCCGTCTCGATGCGCCATCGGCGCCCGGCTCACCCGCCGCCCCCGGCGACACGTGGGAAGTGATCGTCGCCCGCCACCCCGAACAGGCGCTGGCCGATCGCAATCAGACCGTGTTCCGCCAGTTGTCCTACCGCGGCATTACGTTCACGCTGCTCCGCAAGTTCGCTTTTCCCCATTGGGCTGAGGTGCTGAATACCTCCGCCGGTACGGTCGCCGGCGTAACCCCGTCTCTCCCGGCAGCGCCCACCGCGCTGGACCACATCGATCCCAACAACCAGTCCATCACGCTCGATCTGGCGCCGCGACTGGGTTCGTTCGACCAGGGCGCCATCGTGCTGCAGTGGAGCGCGCTGCCGTTCTACTATGAGCACCGCCTGCTGCTGGTGGCGCAGACGGCCACCACGGTCTCTGAAGTGAACAGCATTGTGCAGCGGGACTTCGAATATATCTCTCCGGATCCGGAGGGCCGCGCCCAGGGTATCGTTGCCGCAGGCGGACGTCTGCGCCGCCTCACCATTCCCCTGAAGCGCCTGTGGGATTCGCTGCCCGCACAGGCCCAGGCGCAATGGCAGGCTGAAGAACCTGACGCATCGTTACCCGCCAAGCCCGGTGCGGTGCCCGACCTCGACGTGGTCTATCAGATCGTCTATTCCGGGAATGGGAACGTCGAGGTGCAGTCCGAGTTGTTCTTCGAGGGCCAGAGTTTCCAGAGCCGCCAGTTGGGACAGGCGTTCACCGTCGCAGGCAACGTCTCGCTATCGGCCGGATTCGAGATCGCAGTCTCTCTCCTGCAGACCACGAAAGTCTCGCTGCGCCACGTCTATACCCTCGATGAGATTCCGCTACCCACACGCGCCAGCGTAAGCATTGCCGATGGAGGACACGTCCTTTCCATCAAGGGCGTACTGCGTCCGGACGACGTGATCCGCATTCTGCTGCCGGAGTTTGCGCGAAGCGCGGCAGGACTGGCTCAACCTCTGGCGCCGCCTCAGGAGATCGGAGCGTTCACAGCATGGCAACTGTTCTTCCTTGAGTTCTACGCCACACGGCAAACCGGCCAGGCATTCCAGCTTGGCCCGCTCAGTGCCAAGCTCGACTTCCCGCTGCAGACACCGCGGTCTGAAATCCCCGCCATACTGGTTGACCAGTTGACTCTCAGCCCCGGCGGCGAGGCCGTTTGGAAGGGAACGATCACGGCCAGGCAACTGGCAGCACTCCAGGAGTTCGCTGTCCGCCTGCCTTCCCACCGCATTCACCAGCAGGCGATTTCGGCCCTTGTGGGCAGGCACCAGAGTCACTCCGAGGATCTTTCATTCCCGTACCCGATCACCCGCCCCCGAGTGAACGCCGAATTGCCGGCTTCCCTCCAGGGCAGTCTTACCATCAATTCCACATGGCTGCTCACCTGGAGCGGCGTGATGAGCGATGCCCAGATCGAAGCGCTGCGAGCCATCAACGCGGATCGGCCGTTCAGAGTCGCCATCGGCCGCCTCATCGGTAACCGCCAGAATCCCGCCCTGCCGCCCTCTCCAGCCTCCCTCACCGCGTCGCTTCCGCTTAATGAGCCCGTGAGAAGGCCGCTCCAAGCCGAACTCCCCGAAAGCGTGCGCGGCAGCCTCACCCTCACTTCGGATTGGACCCTGAACTGGAATGGCGAGATGAGCGAAGAGCAGCGGCTGGCACTGCAGCGGCTGCCGGGAGATGAGCCGTTCCTCACGGCAATTCTCGGGCTGATTCAGGACCGGCTTCCCAAAACCGTCCCGTTCCCGGCCCCCGCGCCTGTCGTTACGAAGGACGATCTTCGCGATATCTTCACGGAAGAGGAAATCGAGCCGATCGAAATTCCGGCCGGAACCGGCATCGTATTCAAGTGGCGGCAGCACCAGCCGCTGCCCCTGCCTTCCCGGATCTATCGGGACCGCGTTGATGAGAAGTTCGCCTCCACCAACCCACGATTCGTGGAAGCCTTCAACCGTTTGATGGATCGCCTCCAGCAGGCCATCAGCGAACTTGGTCCTACCAGCAGCGGGCCCTCCGCGCCTCCGCCCGTTCTCCTGCGGTGCCGCGCTCCGCTTTCCGACGCCGAGGCGCGCCAATTGCGGAACCTGTCCGGCGGCGACCCTGGCGTGGAAGCGCTGATCCGCGATGTCGATGACCGCCGCCTGCTCGAAGAGATTTCCAATGACTGGTTCAGTTCCGTCCCCATTTCCGCGCCCGCGCCAGTGAACGTGGAACACGTGGATTTCCCTGAACCCCGCCAATGCACGCTGGTGTGGACGGGCGAAATGTCCGATGCCGAGCGCGCACAGCTTCGATCTCTCTTCGCCGATCCCGGTTTCAACAACGCGATCGAAGAACTCATCGATTCCGAAGGAAGCATACGGATCGCCCACGCCCCGCTTGGCCTCGATCAGCCACCCGGCGCGCTGCGCGGCAAGATTGCAATTCAGGCAAGCGGCGCCAATCATACCGCGCTTGAATGGACTGGACCGGATATGCTCGACAGCGACGTGGCGGCCCTGCTGCAATGGGCGCCGCTTGAGGCCCTCATCGAAATCGATGCTCTCGATCAATCCGAATTCACCGCCGGCATGGCCGCCGAAAACACGGCGGCGATACCCAAGCCCAGGCCGCGTCCGATTCAATCCCAACTGCCGGCCGCGCTTCAATCGAAGCTGACCATTGAGCCGCTCCGGCTGATCTGGAAGGGCCGCCTCAGCGACCACTCGCAACTCGCCATGCTCGAAGATCTCAAGGGCGACGACGCTTTCCATCAGGCGATTGAGCGCGTGATCGCCCACCTCAAAACGAAGCCCATCGTTGCGTTCCCAACCCCGGTTCCTCAGCGTCCCCAGCAGTCCAGCCTTCCGGCGGCACTCAAGGGCAAGCTGCTCATCGGCCGTGCCGTGATCCGTCACCATGGGCTGATGACGGCCGAGGAAGGCCGCGCACTGCGGGCGGCCTACACCGAGGAGCCCGACAAGGCCGCGATCCAAAGGCTATTCGATTCCTCGGTGAACAGGGGACTCGCGGGCGGCGAACTGGCAATCCGTACCCGGCGGGGCAGCGCCGCGCCCAGCAGGCGGATTGCGCTTCGGGGCGAATCGATTCAGTAGACGGGGGAGGACCATCATGTTCAAATTTCCTGACTTGTCTCGCATCACGGTCGATGGGCCCTTCTGGTCCTCCCAGGTGAGGGTGCTGCGCGCCGCCGATGGCGCGCCCTCCAGTTCCGAGCCTCTCACGCTCGACCGGTTAGAGCGGTTCTTCAAACCCTTCCTTTCCGCCATCCGCCCCAGGTTGGCGGGCGAGCCCGACTTCAGCCTTAATACCGTCGATGGCAAGGCGGTGCTGTTTGCGCCACTCAACGCCGATGCCGCCGCCCTCACAAACCCGGACGTGCCGTTGCCCGAAAACTACATCTACTCCGGCCGCATGCGTTTTGGCGAACTGGCGGGCGCGATGAGCGCCGCGTTTCATGCCACCATTGACGGCGGGTCGGACCGGTTTTACAGCCTCGGGCTGATTGGCTCGCCCGTCGCGCCCGATTTCCGTTTCTTCCTCGGAGGCGACGAACTGACGCTGCCACAGATCGGCGGCCGGCGGTTCTTCTCCCTGCAGGGACGGCCGGATACATGGTTCCGTTTTCGCGCCAGCGTGAGGGAGTCGGACGGCGCCACCACCATCAGGGCGAAAGTTTGGGATGAGAACACCGAAGAACCGGAGTTTCAGATCGAAATCACGAATATCAATCCCGCCCGCCCGCGCCGCGGACGCGTTGGCATGCGCGCCAGCGGTCTGGGGCGCAAATTTTTCGATGACCTGCGGGTGTCGGAGTCCGGCGGCAACTTCGCCGTCCGCCCCGTCTTCAACCAACAACTCGAATCGAGCGAGTTTGTGCCCTCGGCAATCACGGTTCTCTGCGAGCCCGTCGACGTGCGGGTGGGCGACAGCTTCCGATGGACACGCCCCGCTGGAGGGGCCTCCGCCATGGACCTGTCCGAGGAAGACATTCGCGCCCAACTCGATTCGGGCCAGCTCACCATGCTGGTGTTGAGCGTCGATCCCGCCGTCCTCGCCAGCCGGACCGCCGTTGTTTTCCAGTGTCTCACCGGCTCCATCAACCTTGACGCAATGACGCCCGCCGGAGAGAGCGCGGCGCAGTTGCGGACCACGCTTATCGGGGAAACCTCCACCGCCACTGCCGAACTCAGCGTCAACGCCAGCGGGCTGTTCATCCGGGACCGCGTGCGGCTGCCCTGGAAGGAACAGGTGGACTTCGCGGCGCCGTTTCTGTTGACTCGCGCCGGCCAGCGTTTCCTCCTCAAGCTGGACATGGAAAGCCTGCGCGAAAACGAGGAAACGAACCTGAGCGGCGCGTGGCAGGATCTCAGTTCCTACCTCAATCCCAGGTTCCCGCTGAATGCCTCCCGGCGCGCCGGTGATCCCGTCCCTAACTGGGTGACGCTGGAGATTTCCAACCCTCTAGCGGTCCCGCGCTTCTTCCGTGAGTGGCAGACGGCGCCATGGAGTGACCCTGCCGCGGAGTTGCCGCCGTTCACCTTCAGCGAAGGCCAGTTCAACGTGCTGCTGTCCGATCAACAGCCCTATAATTCTGACGATCCGCCCATGTCGCTTGCCCGCGTGCTGCCCCGGCTGGTCTCCATCCGCCGCAACGGTTCCAACCTGATTGTGGAGGCCAATCCGGGCGAGATCGCCGCAGCGCTCGGTTACAGCGCCACCCGGGATGGCGCCGTGTGGCGGGAATCCTTTACGCTCTCCAGCGTCACGTTGGCCTATGACACAGTGGAAACGGCCAGGACGCTGCGTGGATTCCAGCAATTGCCCACTCCCGTTTGGGATGGCCGGAATCCACTCGATTCGCCATATCTGCTGGCATTCATGCCGCTCGAGGACGGCTGGGCGCAACTGCCGGTTCCCAACCTGACCGAGCAAATCTACCTGGACTCGAAGGCCGCGGTGGATCCGGCTGCGCCGCCAGTCTCACTGCTCGAGGGCGCCGTCTCCTTCTCAAACGATCAGGTGCTTGCCGGCCATCCCGCCGAACAACCCTGGCGCCTGACGTTGATCTCCGGCGGCGAATTTCGAGGCACATGGACCCTGAGCCATACCCCGGCCGCGGAGAACCGGCCGGAACGGTTTGACCAGTCCGCAGTCGAGCTTCATATGGCTGCGCCGGAATGTGTCATCGACGGTCTGCTTTGGCTGAGCACGGGCAAGCCTTCAGCCGAGGACGCGCTTCCGGATCTCACCAACTGGGTCTCGGGACTGCGGTCCGTGCCGCTGCGCACCCCGCGGCCGGGTGTCGATCTGTTTCCACCACCGTTTGTGCTTGAGTTTGGCGGCCTCACGTTTCAGGCGGCCGTCACCGGCCGAAGGCTGCACGCCAGCCTGCGGGGATGGGAGTGGAAGTACTTCGGCTCCCCGGTGCCAGGGCTCGAAAAAGTGATTCCCGGCGATGCGCTGGAGACTGCGCCGCCGCTTGTGTGGCGCCGTCATGCCACGCTTCCGATGATCCAGGCTTTGCCCCTCACCCAGAGCATCACGCCGCCCAACTATCCCAGCCCCAGCCGCCAGCTTGCGCCATTTTCCGTGCCCGCCGCCGGCGTCAGCGGATGGTCCTTCGGCGTCGACGGAGAAAACGGCGCGGCGCGTTTCCCGGTATTGAAGAGTCCCGCCGTGCCCGCCAAGGAGTGGACAGAACTGTTTGATCTGCCGATGGCCAGTCTTTCGATTCCAGGCGTATTTCTCACGCCGTCCGCGGAACAACTGACGGCTCGATACCGGTTCGATCTGCCTTTCTCCGATGAGACCAATGCCTTCGCGCAGTTGCCCGAAGTGAAGCCGGACACCCAACTGCCGGGCCCTCAGGCGCCGCCGCCGGAGCCTCCCAAGCCGCTGGTGCGGGAGACGTTAGCCCCGCACTGGCGCAAGCTGTCCACACTTGCGAGTCTTGCCGCGGCCGACGCCGTGGATGCCTTCGCCATCGACGGACAGGAGGCGGCGTTCGGCAATCTCATCGAACCGTTCGTGTGGAACGCCACGCCTGCTCTCACCACAGACTATCCAGGTGAGTTGACCCTTGCCGCGGCCCGCGTCGATTCGCATGGAGGGATCACGGGAAATTTCACGCTAGAAGATGAGGTTCTTACTCCGTCCCCGCAGGGAGACTTCCACATCTTGTCCGGCAGCATGGCCGCGAAACTGGAGGATGGTAAGCTTCGCGATCAGCGCGGATTGCAACGTTCTCATAGCAGCGAAAGCGAAACCTTCATCCTCACGCCAGTCGACTTCCGCGGCGAGGCCCTTGTGCTTGCCACTCTCCGCGAACACGCGTTCCTGCAGACTGGCGGGCAACTCTGGCGCTTCTGGTTTCGCGATCTTCCCTTGAAAGACGGCGTCTTCGAACGAAGCGATGCCGTCTCCGAACAGACCTCCGGCATCAACGATCCGGAAGCGCTGTCCGTGGAACGGAACTTTCGCAACGGGTATGAATGGCGCATGGACTTCGGCCAGTTGTTCCAGTTGGAATTTTATCCGCTCACGCTGGAGCGACTGGAGACCGCCGGCGATCAGGTGCGGCGATTGGAGGTGACCGGACGCCTGCAGTTGCCCTTGATAGACGCGAAGGAGCAGGAAGGCTTCCAGAACACGGTGAGGCTCACCTTCGAGCGTTCGGACGGCCTTCTGACGCTCACCGCCATCAATCGCGAGTCCTCCTTTATCGAGTGGCCCCTTGCTCTGAATGCAGGCGTAACCACGAACGAGCCGCGGCTGCGCTGGCGGGATGTGTCGCTCGAAGACGGCCAGCTCAAAATCGCCAACCCCGCCCTCCACTTCTTTCTTTTTGACGAAGAGTGGTCGGTGACCTTCTCCGCAACGGCGAGTTTCCCCGCCTTGTTGCCGCTGAAGCCAACGGATTTGAACGTCCGTTTATCGGAAACATTCGAAGTTCCCGCGGATGAGGCCGGGCTGTTTGCCGCGCGGGTGGATTGCACCATCCGGATTCCAAACGTGGAGGAACCAACAGCGCAAAGGCGTCACACGGCTTCCGTGTCGGTGGACCTGCACCTGGGCGGCGGCGCGGCGCGTGCGTTCCGCTCCCGCCTCCAGTTCCACCTGCTCGACGCCGATGGCGGCTCCGGCAAGGTGGAGTGGCTGGACGGCGCGATCTTCGACGACCTGATCCCCGATGCCGCATCGCGTTCGGCGGCGCCATCGGGACGGTCGCTGCAACTGGTCTGGAAGTCGCATCAGGCAAGCGCGGAGACCCAGTTACTTCCCGGCATGCACGTGGATCATGCCGCCGGTTCGCCGGGATTCGCGGCGCTCACGTTCGATGTGATTCCCGGAAATCTGGCATCGGGCTTCGTTCTCAGGACGGCGTTTGTGGAAGCGCTGATCCATTGTGACTGGGGCGCCTCTCTGCAGGAGCCTGGCGAGGAAAGCGACGAGCGCATCTTCGGCTCCTCGGCGGGCAACATCAGCTTCGGATACACGGCCGAGTTGCGGCCGGACTCGGTTTGGAGCGAGAACCTGCTGCTCAACGGGATGTTGGAGGTGAAGAACCTCGTCTCGTGGCCGCAGGCGATGGGCTGGGATCCCGCCTCAAGAACTCTCACCCTGCCCGCGGCGGGCGAGCAAACCAGCCTGCCCCACATCCGCCACACCATGCGCGTTCTGTTTAACCAGCATCCGGCGCCCGGAGATCTGCTCACCGCGGGCCAAGGCAGGATCGTATTCAATCTCAAGGGAACATGGCAGTTTCTGGCCGTGGTGGAACATCAGCTTGCCGGCATCGGCGCTGATCCGAAGGACCATCGCTGGACCGCGCTGCAGGAAGTCCGCATCGCCACGCCCGCCGCCTTTGAAGCTTTCCTCGGAACCGATGCCGGCTACATGCGGCCGGACCTGCGCCAGGCGTTGATTGGCGAACTGCCCGCTGGAGACAAAATGCTGCTGGTGGAAGCCAGCGCCCCGCACTGGATCAGGCAGAAGCCGATCGGCACAGCCGCACCCACCACGCTTCAGTTCTTGCCAGGTGGAAACCAGCAGGCCATTCTCAGCACACCTGAGGACTTCCACTCCAATTCCTCGCGCGATTGGCTGCTGCTGAGAACGCCGTTCCTGGGGCGCCTGCAGGACAAGGATTCCGATACCGCCGCCGGTCTGTTTCAATCCGATCCCATCCGCAGGCTCCAGGCCGCGGACCACGGAGGCGCCCAACGTCAGATTCTGCTCGCGCTCACTTCCTGGGCGGATACCGAGGCCGCCACGTTCCAGGTCCCCGCCGCCGATGCGGAACAGACCCATCGCTGGGGTCGCATCGATCCGCTGTCGCTTGAGGAGAACCTGCTTCGTCTGCAGAAGCCGGTGACAGAGCCGGAGCCGGATGGGCTGCGCAGCGTGATGGCCGCGCTGCCGGATACTCCGGCGCGCTTAAGCCGGCCCACCGCCTTACGGCGCGCGTTTGATTCACGCCGTGCTGTGCAGCCGCCGTTTCCGCCGCTCGATCTCACCGGTCCCATCGTCTGGCGTCAGCAAAGTGTGATGGCGTTTGAAAACGCCGAAGCCGCATCCGGCGCTCCGCCATACGGATTCCACCTGGTGGGCCTGCTGGTGCGCCAATACCTGGGCAGCCAGACAGACGCTGCCGGCAGACACGCCGCGGTGACGCTGATCCCCACGTTGCGGCCGGACGAGGCGCCGGTAAGCTACGTGGTAAGTCCCTACCTGGGCTTGCGATTCCTGCCCGCTCCTTCCGCGGTCGTCAAAAGCGCCGCCACGGTGGAGCTTGTGTGTCTCGATGGTTCCGGCGGCGGTTTGCGCCCCGCGGCCAGCCGCTTTTTCCCGGGACAAACCGATCCCACTCCTTGGGCCATCGGCACGCACCGGCTGTTATCTCCGGATTCGCCAATCGCAGTGCTGCGGAGCCGGGAGATCAACGCTCCGGTAACCGGTGCCGTCGGCGCCGCTCCGTTGACAGCCACTTACTCCTTCCAACTGGTGGAAGGGCTGGAACCGCCCGAGGTTCTGACCAGGCGTACCTTCCGGCTGCGAGCGGAAACGCAGGAGTTACGATTCCGCGAGGCCGCGTTTGGCCCTGCGCCGCCGGCCGGCCTGCGGCCGTTCGAACTGGCGCCTCCGCAGGTGTCCGGCATGCAGCCAGTGTATCTGCCGCAGCGGCGATGGAGCGGTCTTCGGGTCAGCGTCGTCTACGGGCAGGACCGGCAGCCGGCCATTGGGCTCGCTTCAGGCGGTACGCGATGGTGGCAGGCGCCCCACTACGTCACCCAGTTCCGGCGGGCGGGGCAGAATGGCGCTCCGTCGGCAGGATTGCCCGCGCAGTTCCGGGCACAGGCCATCAAGAGCCTGCGTCCGGTGCTGCCTGCATCTCCGCTGCCTGCCGGGGATGAGGCCGGCTGGCAGCCGGTGCTGCCCGGCGCGCTGCGCTACCTGATGGTGGGCAACCGCGCCGGATCCATGCTTGCCCTGCGGCATCATCTCATCCGCCAGAGCGGCGCGGATTCTGTGGTTTCAGGGAGCGTCCCCGTACAGCATCGCGTGCCGCGTCCGGTTCCCCTGCCGGAGGATGAAACCGTGCGGTTGCTGGTGACCACAAGTCCCGCCGATGACGCTTTCTTCGCAGACAAGAACGAACGTGTGCGGCTCACTTTGAGCCATCCCGCCAGGGGCGGTGTCAGTAACGCCTGGGACGGCGTGCTGCGTTTTGAGCCAGCCGATCACCCCGTGGACTCGGTGATTCTCACCGATGGCAGCGAGAGCATCGAGTACGAAGCCGGCGCTCGGGAATTCAGACCGAAGGTCGCGGATGCGCCACAGCGGCTGATCCGGAAAAAACGGCCCGGCGACACTCTGTCAATCCAGGTGCGCATGCGGTTCCAGACGCTCTCGTTCCTCCTTCGCGTGGTGGATCCAGCCGCGCCGCCCCTGCCGCTGATCCCCTTCTTCGTGCAATTCGAGGACCCCGGGTATAACCGGCGGCTGGCCTCGGCGTCGGCGCGTGCTTCGCTGCCCCTTCGAACGGGCGAGAACCTGCAAACGGTCACCCTGGCCGCCGATCGCAAGGTCTACAACCCGGACAGCGTTGTCTCGCTGCTTTGGTATAGCGACGGCACGCCGCCTTCGGTTGCGACGCTGGCGATATTGCGCGTCGATTCCTCCGGCACAACACAAGAGGTGAAAGCGGCGGAGGAACTCGCGGCCAGCGTGCTCAAGCCAATCGACCTCGCGAAGGTGGCAAGGGACAAGAACCTGGGTTTCGTCCCCGGAGACGCCATCCTGTTCAGGCTGGCAGTTGGTGATCAGAACATCAATCTGCGCGTGGACCTCACCGACGAGCCGGTGACACCGGTTCCCGAAGCCGCCTACGCCCTGTTGCGGCTCACCACTGTGGGCGAGCGGACCTGGGTGGAGTGCGTGCGTTTTGCCTGGTCACCGCAGGCCAGCCGCGTCGAACTGATTTCCTCAGACGACCTGAAAACGGAGGTCGTCAGGAGAAGAGGCGTCTTTCAGTGGACCGACGCCGCCCGTCCGGGAGCGGCCGCCATCGGACACTACGCCATTCAGAAGATCGCCCCGAACGGATCCACACATTTTCCCGAACTGCCCCCGGCGGTAGTCTCTTAAAGAAAGGAAATACGAAAGTGCCTTCCCAAATCACTGAGTCTCTTATCCGGCCGGTCCTCCAGCTTCCGCCAGTGCCGGATTCCACGGCCATCGATGATTTCTTCCAGGAACACGCCGGCATGCACTGCATTAAATGGTTCAATGCGACCCTCGCCGGCCAGGGGCCGTGGAAGGGGGTGGTTCTTGTCGATACGCCGCAGAATGATCTGCGCTTCCACCAGTTCTGGAACCAGAGTGATCCCATTTTCGGCGGCGACATGAGCGTGCTGCAGTTTATCTGCCTGATGAGTATCTTCGCCAATGAGTGCCGGGGTAATTTCCATCCAATTACCGAGGCGATGGGCACGGCCGGCCATCCTGGCATGGCCTACCTGTTTGACCGCATCGATGTCCGCGCCCCCGATGGCACGATGAAACGTAAGAAACGTTCCTACAATACGCTGGAGGGTAACAGCACCGCGCTGCAATGTTTCAACAACGCGGATTACATTGCCGCTCACGGCGTTCTGCCAATGGCAACTCTTGCGCGCACTGCCGACGCCCGTTGGGCCGGCGAAACGTGGCCTTCCGGCGTCCCCACCGATCCCAAGCCCGCCGTCACCGGCTTTATTACGCAGGCCGACTTCATGAAGTTCCGCGGCCGCGGCTTCATCCAGACCACTGGCCGCGCGAACTACCTGCCGCTCATACGATTCGTCCAGGGCTATGACGGTGAGAACTCGACCATCGATTTCTTCAAGCACCGCTGGACGGGGATGACGCCGGTTCAGGTGGCATTCGTTTCCACCAACGAAGACTGGGACCGTCTCTTCCAGGAAAGCGATCTGATCGTCGCCGCTGAGGCCATCCGCCAGCACAACGCGCGGTCCGGCAACTATCTGAATCTTTCCTCCGATGCCGCGGTGTTGAATGGGGAAAAGGCGGGGTCGGTGTTTTTCATGGGGCTGCGCATCAGCGGCGGCCGCGGCTATGCCGAAACATTCAAGGATCGCGTGGCGGCCGTGCTCACGGCTTTCGGACCACTTGTGGCGTGAGTCCTTCGCCCGGGCCAGGCGCATAGTTCCCCGGCCGGTAGGGATTGCGGATTCCGAAGAATTTTTCGGTGATCAGATCGGCCTTCGATTTTCCGCCTTTCCACAGGTCCCATTTGCGGTCGGCATAGCGGTCAAAGAACGTGTGGAGGCGCTTTTGCAGACCTTCCCGCACTGCTGAGAAGTCCGGGCGCGGGGCCAGATTCATCCGCTCACCGGGATCCTTGCGCAGATCGTACAACTCGTCAGGCCGCTGGTGAATCCGCTCAATGTACTTCCATTCGGCCGTGCGGATCGAACGCACATTCTCAAACTCGAAGAAAACGGTGTCGTCCCAGTCCACGGTCTTTTCTTCGAGAAGCGGGGCCAGGCTCCGTCCCGGTAACCCGGCGGGCGCGTCCACGCCGGTCCAGGCCGCTACCGTTGGCAGCAGGTCGAGAGAACTGGTCAACCGTTCACTGCGGCGGCCGGCGCGAATGCGGCCCGGATGCCGGTAGATCAGTGGCACCCACGTTGTCCAATCAAACGCCGTTAAAGGACGCGAATGATCGCCCATTCCCCAGAAACCGCTGTGCCCTCCGGCCAGCCCCTGATCGGCGGTGAAGATGACGACGGTGTTGTCGTCCAGGTTCAGGCGCCGCAAGGTCTGCATCAGGCGTCCAACGCCATCGTCGATGCCGCTGATCTCGGCCGCATATTTGCGGCGGACCTCGATGTCGTTCATCCACGCGCTGTAGTTGTGATTCCAGGGGTGCGGCGCGTCCATGGGCATCGACGCCATTTCGCGGCGGGCGTAATAGGCGGCATGCCGGTTGCGGATGGGCTCTTTCATGGCCGTACCAAGCCCGTAGGGACCGTTGTAGGCGAGCATCAGAAAGAACGGGTCCCGATGGTGGCGCTCAAGGAAACCGACGGCGTGATCGGTCCAGAAATCGGTGAGGTAGGCGGGCTCTTTGCGGATGCGGCCGTCCTCAATCACCTCCTGGTCATAGAAACCCAGGCTGTGCCCATGTGGCTTGGTCACCCAGGAGGTGAAGCCCTCCTGTGGACTCAGATTGCCTCCCAGGTGCCACTTCCCGCTCAATCCTGCGACGTAGCCGGCCCTGGTCAACAGTTTGGGCAGGGTGGCGAATTCGGAGATGGTGCAGTAGGCGTTGGGCCCGATCTGCGGCTCTCCCGCGCCCAGGTAGGTATGTACGCCGTGCTGGGACGGCATCAGTCCGGTGAGCAGGCTTGCGCGGGTGGGAGAGCAGACGGCGTTGACGGCGAAGGCGCGTGAAAAGAGCATACCTTCTGAAGCCAGCCGGTCAATGTTCGGGGTGCGCACGTCGCGATTGCCGTAGCAGCCCAGCGACCAGGCTCCATGGTTGTCGGTGAGGATGAAGACGACATTGGGCCGGCGTCCCTGTGCGAGAGCCGGCCCGATCATGGAAGACAGCAGCAGTTGGCGTCGGGAGAGCACGCCTTATTTTACGAGTTGATGATGCGGTCCCAGTGCGTCTCCTCACCCGTGTAGATCGCCTCCCGGCCCAGAATCGCCGTCAGCGTGCTTTCGGCCGCCGAAAACGCCGCGTTCTCCAACTCACCCTTGCGGACTCCGTCGATGAAGGCGTTCGCCGCGTCCTGCGTGATGTCGTACTTGGTCTCGATCTCTTCCAGCTTTCCATTGCGGAAGATCTTCACCCCGCGGCGCGACGTGTTCACCCAGCCCTTTTCGCACATGAACGTTTCCGACACATCCTGATAGGTGTCGCGGCCGAACTGGTGCGCCGAATAGTTGAACTTCACGCCGTTGCCGAACTCATAGCTCACCGTGAGGTTGTCCATCACGTCGCCCTTGAAGCGCATCAACTGGCCGCCGTAGCCGCACGCTTTCACCGGATGCATGCCGGTGAACCAGTTCACCACGTCGAAGTTGTGGCAGTCCTGCTCAACGATAATGTCGCCGGACGTTTCCCGGTAGAAGAACCAGTTGCGCATCGTCTCTTCCTTGTCCGGGTGGCCGCTGCGCAGCGGGGGGCCACCGCCAAGCCAGGCCGCGCGCACCATCTTGATCTGGCCCAGTTCGCCGGAACGCACCACCTGCCAGGCATGCTTGTAATCCTTGCCGTAGCGCTGCTGGAAGTCGACGGTGATGCGCTTGGTGGGATCGGCCTTCGTCGCCGCGGCGATCACGCGTCGGCAACCGGCCGCGTCGGCCCCGGCGGGCTTCTCCATAAAAATGTGCTTGCGGGCGTTGACGGCCGCTTCGAAATGCTCCGGGTGCAGGTAGACCGGCGTCGCGATCAGTACCGCATCCACGTTGGAGGCCAGCAGTTCCTGGTATTGCTTGTACGCCTTCGCGCCGGTGTAGCGCTTGCGGGCCGCATCCAGCTTGTCGTCATAAATGTCGCAAAACGCGGCGATTTTGGCGAACTCGTGCTTGGCCATCAGCCCGGAATCGTGCATCCCGCGCCCTCCGCAGCCGATCAAACCCACGCTGACGGCGGAGTTGGCCTGGGTGCCCCGAACCTGTTCCGGCTTGACGAACATCAGACCCATCGCGGCGCCCGAACCGGCGGCGCCAAAAGTACGGCGAGTAGTTTCATTGCTCATAGTAGTGCCCTCGACGGCCCTTTCATTATACTGGTAGATTCGCATGCTCCTGTCCATTCTAATCCCCGTGTACAACGAACGGGCGGTGGTGGAGCGCAGTCTGTCACTGGTTCTGGGCGCGCCGTTGCCTGAGAACATGGAACGCGAATTGATCATCGTGGACGACTGCTCTACCGACGGAACCTTTGACATCCTCCGGCGTATGGCCGCGAGCGAGCCCAGAATCCGCCTGATCCGCCACGAGGTGAATCAGGGAAAGGGGGCAGCCGTCCGCACCGCCATCCAACACGCCGCCGGTGACTTTTCCATCGTCCAGGACGCCGACCTGGAATATGACCCCAGTGAATACCCGAAGCTGATGAAGCCGTTGCTTGAGGGCAACGCCGACGCCGTGTTCGGCTCCCGTTACCTGGCCGGCGATCAGACCCGCATACTGCCCTACTGGCACTCGATGATCAACTACGGGCTCACGCTGCTCTCCAACATTTTCTCCAACATCAAGCTCACCGATATGGAGACCTGCTACAAGGTCTTCCGCACCGATCTGCTGAAGAGCATCCCGGTGCGTTCCAACCGCTTCGGCTTTGAGCCGGAGATCACCATGAAGTGCGCCAAGCGCAAGCTGCGTATCTACGAAGTGCCCATCAGCTACCACGGCCGCACCTATGAAGAGGGCAAGAAGATCGGCTGGAGGGACGGGCTGAAGGCGCTGGGCGTCATCCTGCACTTCTGGCTGGTGGACGATTTGTATGAACAGCCCTACGGGCGGGCGTTCCTCAACAACCTCAGCGGTACGCCGCAATACCTGAGCTGGATCACGCAGATCGTGCGGCCTTTCCTGGGACACGTGGTGCTGGAAGTGGGCGCAGGCATCGGCAATCTGTCCGGACGCCTGATGGCGCGCCGTGAGCTCTACATCGCCACCGAACATAATCCGCTCTACCTGCACTCGCTGAATAACCGCTTCCTTCGTACGCCGAACGTGAAGGTGGCGACGCTCGATCCGCAGAAGGCGGCCGATTTCCAACCCTTTCGCGAGAAGGGCGTGGATACCGTGCTGCTGCTGAACGTTCTGGAGGGTGTGAGCAACCCGGAGCAGACGCTGCGCACCGCCGCTGAAACGCTGATCCCGGGCGGCAGGCTGGTGCTGCTGGTGCCGCAGGGCAAAGGATTGTTCTGCAAGCTGGACGAGACGCTGGGCCACAAACAGCGCTTCGACCGCAAGGAACTGGAGCAGATGCTGGCGTCGCTGGGCCTCACCGTGGAACACCGCGGGCAATTGGCCAAGATCGGCAAGCTGTCGTGGTTCGTCTTCGGCAAACTGTTCGGGCAGAAGCAGATCAGCAAACTGTGGTTGAAGCTGTTCGATAAGACGGTGTGGATCTGGAAAAGGGCGGAGGCTCTGATGCCGTGGTCCGGGCTCAGCCTCATCCTGGTGGCGCGCAAGAAGTAGGCGGCCGAATGCGCGCCCTGGTGCTGGACTATTCGCTATCAAAGCTGGCCGAGCGCGAGGTGATGGCTCCGCCCGATCCTCTTGAGCACGAAGTCCGCTTCCGCGTGCTCGAAGCCGGCATTTGCGGAACCGACCGCGCCTTGTCGCGCTTCGATATCGGATATCCGCCGCACGGTGAGTCCACGCTGGTTTTGGGCCACGAAGCTTTGGGACAGGTGGAGCAGGCCGGCAGCGCGTCGGGCTTCACTGCCGGTGATTGCGTGGTTCCCATGGTCCGCCGCCCCTGCCCGGAGCCCTGTCCCCGCTGCGCACGCGGGCGCTGGGATCTATGCGCCACCGGCCAGTACACCGAACGCGGCATCATGGGCGCCCATGGCTACTTTGCCGACGTGGCCGTCGACGACGCCCGCTATCTGATTCGCGTGCCGGCCGCGATTCGCGGCGTCGCCGTATTGGTGGAGCCCATGAGCGTGGTGGAAAAGGCGATCGGGGCCGCGCTGCGGGCCCATGAAGAGGAGCCCCGGACGGCCATCGTAATCGGCTGCGGCCCCATCGGATTGCTGGCGGCCCTGGCCCTGAAGGCGCGCAATCTTAACGTGATCGTCACCTCGCTGGAAGAGGAAACGAACCCGAGAGCCGCCGTCGCACGGCAGGCCGGATTGGAGTACACCCGCCAGTCTCCGCCGCCGGCCGACCTGGTATTTGAGGCCACCGGCGCTCCCGAAGCCGGATTCCAGGCCGTGCGGCTGCTGGCCCCTTGCGGCGTGGCGGTGATTCTTGGTGCAATGAATGGTGCCGGAACATTTCCATTCCGCGACCTGATTCTGGGGAACCGGAAAGTGATCGGCGCTGTTAACGCGCCCCGGCAGTCGTTTGAGGACGCCATCAGGGACCTCCAACGGATGGACCGCCGAGTCCTGTCTTCTTTCATCGAACGCCGCCCCCGAGGCGAGGTGTTTGCGTCGCTGAGCGCAAACCCGCCACAGGCCGTCAAGCTTGTGCATGTCCTAGACGCATGACGATACACTGGTTTTGAATGCTCGCCCATCTGAAACAAGCCATCTGTAATGAAGCCTTTGAGGGCTGGGACTTTGCCGAAGAGTGCAAGGTGATCAAGCGTGCCGGCTACGAGGGAATCGAAATCGCGCCCTTTACCCTGGGCGAGGATCCGGCCCAGGTTTCCGCCGCCCGAAGGAAGGAACTTCGCGCGATGATCCCTTCAGAAGGGCTGGAGTTCGTCGGCCTGCATTGGCTGATGGTGGCTCCCAAGGGACTGCACGTGACCACGCCGGACAAAGCGCTGCGCGAAAAGAGTTGGCTGCACATTCGCAACCTGATCGATCTTTGCGCGGATCTGGGCGACGGCGGCGTGATGGTCTTCGGTTCGCCGTTCCAGAGAGCCAGCACCGGTGGCGCCACGCGCGAGGAGGCGACCAAACACTACGTGGACGGACTCGCCGGCGTTGCCCCTCATGCCGAACAACGCGCGGTCACCATCCTGGTGGAAGCGCTGCCCAAGGCCCAGTGCGATGTCGTGCAGACGCTCGAAGAAGCCGCCGGTATCGTGCATCAGATCAACAGCCCGGCCATCCGCACCATGTTCGACGTTCACAACGCAATTGATGAAGTGGAACCGCACGCCGTGCTGGTGGAGCGCTATTGGGATCTGATCCGCCATGTCCACGTCAATGAACTGGACGGCAAACATTGCGGCAAGGGCGATTACGACTTTAAGCCGCTGCTGGAACTGCTGATGCGGAAAGGCTATCAGCGGTGGGTCTCGCTTGAAGCATTTGATTTCTCGTTTGGCGCCGAAGCGATCGCCAATGAATCGCTGCGCCACCTCGAATCGGAGATGAAAAAAATAAACATATGAGCAAGATTGTTGTGACCGGAGGAGCCGGCTTCATCGGGTCGGCTGTGGTGCGCGCCCTGCTGAAGGATGGCGTGGACCGGGTCGATGTGATCGACAACCTTTTGACGGGAAGGGAAGAAAATCTTGATGAGGTTCGCAGCCGCGTGTCGTTGCACAAGGCGGACATCTGCGATTTTGACGCCATTGCGCCGGTGATTGCGGGCGCGCGGGCGGTCTTCCACCTGGCCGCCATTCCGTCGGTGCCGCGGTCGATCCATGAGCCGGTGCCTTCGCACGAAGTGAACATCAACGGGACATTCAACGTATTGCGCGCCGCCCATGAAGGCAAAGCGCGGCGAGTGGTCTACGCGGCGTCCTCGTCGGCCTATGGCGATACGGAGGTGCTGCCGAAGGTGGAGACCATGGCGCCGAATCCCAAGTCGCCCTACGCCGCGCAGAAGCTGATGGGGGAGTATTACGCCAGCGTCTTCCATTCCTGTTTTGGGCTGGAGACCGTGTCGCTGCGCTTCTTCAACGTCTATGGCCCGCGCCAGGATCCGTCCAGCCCCTACTCGGGCGTGCTCTCCCTGTTCAACAAGTGCCTGCTGGAGAACCGGCCGCCGACGATCTTTGGCGACGGCGAACAATCGCGCGACTTCACCTACGTGGAAGACGTTGCCGGACTGTGCCTGAAGGCGTCCAAGGCCGGCGCGCACGTCTGCGGCAAGGTCTATAATGCCGGCAACGGCGGGCGATTCACGCTCAACTACATCTGGGACCTGCTGCAGAAGATCGAAGGCGTCACACTGCCGGCCAACTACGGTCCGCCGCGCGAGGGAGACGTGCGCGATTCGCAGGCTGACACCGCGGCGGCCAAGTCCGAGCTTGGGCACGATCCACAGTTCTCGATCGAAGAAGGACTGCGCCGCACCCTCGCCTGGTATCGCGAGAGCGTGGTGGCTACTCCTTAAGAAACTTCCTGATACTGCGCGTTGCCTGCCGCGTGCGGTGGTGGTTCTCAATGAGAGCGAACCGCACGTGGCCTTCGCCCATCGGTCCGAATCCGATCCCTGGCGACACCGCGACCAACGACTTTTCCAGCATAAGCTTGGAAAACTCCAGGGAACTCAGGTTCCGGTAGCGTTCCGGGATCTGCGCCCACAGGAACATGGAGCCTTTGGGCGGCTCCACCGGCCAGCCGGCCCGCCGCAGCCCATCCACCAGCACATCGCGCCGGCGCTGGTACATGTGGCAGATCTTCACGGTCTCTTCCTCGCATTCCCGCAGAGCGATGATGGCGGCGATCTGCAAGGGCTGGAAGATGCCGTAGTCCAGGTAGCTTTTGATCCTCCCCAGGGCCTTGATCATCTTCGGATTGCCCAGGCAGAAACCCACGCGCCAGCCGGCCATGTTGTAGCTCTTGGACATAGAGAAGATTTCGACGGCATATTCCTTGGCGCCATCCACCTGGAGGATGCTGGGGGCCTTGTAGCCGTCAAAGCAGATGTCGGCGTAGGCAAAGTCATGAACCACCATGGTGCCGTGGGTGGAGGCCAGCCGGATGATCTCCCTGAAAAAGTCCAGATCCACGCAATGGGTGGTGGGGTTATGGGGGAAGCTGAGCAGCAGCATGCGCGGCTTGCGGTTCGAGGTGCGGTAGAGGTCTTCCAGCCGGTTGAGGAATTCGGCGGGCGAGGGCATGGCCAGCATGCAGGCGTGGCCTTCGGCCATGATCACGCCGTACTGATGGATCGGGTAGGCGGGATTGGGCGACACCACGGCGTCGCCCGGGCCGATGACGGCAAACAGCAGGTGGGCCAGGGCGTCCTTGGCGCCGATGGTGGTGATGGCTTCGGTCTCCGGATCGAGTTTCACGCCGTAGTTGCGTTCATAGCGGCGGCAGATTTCCAGCCGCAGATTGGGCAGCCCGCGCGACATGGAGTACCGGTGGTTCTTGGGGTTACGGGCCGCTTCCGCCATTTTCTGCACGATGAGCCGCGGAGTAGCGCCATCCGGATTCCCCATGCCGAAGTCCACCACATCCTGCTGGGCGGCGCGCAGCTTTGCCTTCATCTCGTTCACGACGGCGAAGACGTAAGGGGGGAGCTTCTGAATCCGGTAAAATTCCTCGTTGTCCAAAGGCATAAACTCTTATTGTATGGCTCCTGTGCGGATTGTGGGGGCGGGACCGGCGGGCGCGGCGGCGGCGCTGGCGGCGATTGGCGCCGGCGGTGAAGTGGAGATCTTCGAAAAATCGCCGTTTCCCCGGCACAAGGTGTGCGGCGAGTTCCTCTCGCCGGGCTCGGTGACGCTGCTGCGGGAGTTGGGTGTCTGGGACCGGATCCTCTCACGCGGGCCCGCCCGTTTTGACAAAGTGGCGCTGTTCTTTGGCGCGCGGGTGAACCGGGCGGCGCTGCCGGAGACGGCCTATGGATTCAGCCGCCACGCCATGGACGAGATCCTGCTGTTGGCGGCGGTGGAACGGGGCGCGGCGCTGCGGCGGATGGCCGCCGGCAGTCTGAGCGGGCCCCAGGTGATCCTGGCCACGGGGCGCAAAGCCACCCCGCCGCGCGGCAACCGCGTATTCGGCTTCAAGGCGCACTTTGCAGGGCCGCAATCGGACGTGATGGAACTCTATTTCTCGCGCGGTTACTCCTATGTTGGGGTGAACGCGGTGGAGGACGGGCTGACGAACGTCTGCGGGCTGGCAAGCGAGGAAGAGCTGCGGGCCGTGGACTTTGATATCGACGAACACTTGAGGCGGCAGGGGGATGCCCTGCGGCAACGCCTCAATCCATTGGGCCGCAGAATGAAATGGCTCAATATAGGGCCCCTCGTTTTCCAAAACAAATTCGCCGGAGATATTTTGTCTGAAACTTATCTGGCCGGGGACGCATTATCGTTCGTCGATCCGTTTACCGGTTCCGGTATTCTCACCGCTTTGCTAACGGGTACCATGGCCGGGCGGGCGGCGGTGCAGCAGTCCGGCGCAGGGGAGCACATCCGCGCCTGCCAACGGCGGCTACAGCGTCCGTTTGCGATGTCCAGTCTCTTCCGCGGCGCGCTGAAGGGCGGATGGGGCCATTTTGTGGGTCCGTGGGCGCCGGTTTCGCTGTTGTTCCGGTACACGCGGCCTTGATCCTGGAAGTCCTAAAACCGCTATTGCTGTGGATTTCTGTTTGAAATGGAGAGGGCCCCAAAAAAGAAAAGGCCGGTGAGCACTCGGAGGAAGATGCTCACCGGCTGGCACGCCGCGCTCTCGCACAGCGGCCAAACCTTACGGCGTTGCTTGCAGTGACCTGCAGCATTGCTGTCAGGTTGTGGAGTTGAACTTATAATACAACAAACTCCCCACCCTGATGCTACCGAAATCAAAAAAAAACGTTCACTGTGAGGCTAAAATCGCTGAATAGGCCATAGCGGTAATTATTACAATGGACGCAAGGCATAATCCGGCCGTCACAAGGCCCCCGGGGGCCACTTCTCCTGGCAATTTCTTGAACCGAAGGTAAAGAGCTCCGATGGCGATGACCGGCAACATCGATGCCTGGGCCACCCCACCGAGCTTCACCATCCAGACGGGCGACTGGGACCAGTAGAAAAGCGCTACCGGAATCGCAACCAGAGCCCAAATAAATCCATTCCGCCATTTTACCCGTTGCGCATAGTCTTCGCCAGAGAAAAATCCAAGAAGACTGGCCATATCGGCATAGACCCTGGAATTGGCGGCGGTGGCGGCGAAGATGGTGCCGTAGAGCGTGGCAATGGCGCCGACGTAGAACAGCCCGACGCTCCAACCACCCAGGGTCTCCGTATACATGGTGGAGAGCACGGGGATCATGTCCTTGGCCGCCGGAACCGTGCCGCGGGAGTGCAGGATGCCCGCGCCAAGCAGGTAAAAGGCAATGGTTGCAACCATATAGACGACCATGGAGGCCAGGATGTCGAGGTTCATCACGCCTGTCCAGCCGAGCGCCCGATGCCGCCAGGCAGCCGATCCGTCACGAGGGCCGGTGAAGCGGGCGTAGCCTTTCTCCACACACCAGTAGGGGTACATGAACAACTCCGCCGCCCCCACGCCGGTAATGCCGAACACGGCCACCGCGGTGGTGAGACCCTCGGGCGGCAGTTTGAATTTCAGCCCCTCGGAAATCTGCGACCATTGAAAGCTTTGCGGCTGCGACATCATTAGAACAGCGCACATGAAGGTGAGCATGGTGAACAGCGCCACCTTGATGGTGGCCAGCTTTTCCACCCGTTCGTACCCGCCGCTGAGCAGCAGCAGGAGGGTGATGGCCGCCAGTCCCGGCACCCAGTAATTGACCGGGATGACCGGCATCAACTGGTTCAGCACCTGGGCCACGCCGCCGAACATCGCCCCGATCTGGAACATGGTCATCAGCACCATGAACGCCCACATCCAGACGATCCAGTTGACTTTCCAGCGCGGGCCGGGGACGTGATTGAAGCCCTGCAGCCCGGTCTGGCCCGTGGCGATGGTGTAGCGTCCCAGTTCCGACTGCACCGATGGCTTGATGACGCAACTGATCAGGATCACCCAAAGGGCGACGTAGCCAACCTCGGCGCCCAAAGTGGTGGTGGCGATCAACTCGCCGGAGCCCACGATCGATGCGGAGAGGATCATGCCCGGCCCAATCCGCTTCAGGGAGGACAGGAACGATCTGGGCGGCTCTTCGACATCAGCCGCGTGGTAGGCGTACGGATTCTTGAGGATCGCCGGCGCGGGAGCCGCCGGCTCGCTCCGAGTGGATGAAGACATCTGAGCTAGGGTATCACGCTGGTTCTGTGAAAAGTTCCTGTTTGTGGTGATGGGTGCGGAACAGATCGGCGATGAAGTGGATGCGTTCGGAAAAGGCGGCCCAGTCGAGGGCGCCGGATTCGCGGGTGCTGTCGGGGGTAGGGTCGATCAGCCGCAGCAGGCCGGCCAACTCCGGATTGGCGATGTGGCTTAAATCCTCCGGGAAGGAGGAAACAAGGTCGTGCCCCAGCCGCAGCATCGCACCGGGAAGCTCAAGCACCATCATGCGATCGGTGATGATCTGGCGGGCCAGCTTCATGATGCGCTCGCCCACCAGGCGGCAGGCAAGTGTTGAGATGCCGGGGGAGAACTGCACCGGGAAGAGCCTGGTCAGAAACCGGTGGCCCAACTGGCCCGGCTCGCCGGCGACGGCGTCCAATGCTTCTTTGATCTCCGGCTGCAGCCTGGTCTGCTCATGGAAGCCGATCTGCAGGTTGGCCAGCAGCATCCACTCCGAGCGGGCGCTGCCGGGAGTGGCAAGGCGGGCCTGGCGGTAGTTGGCGAAGGCCTCGCGCAACAGGGGCGCGGCCGCGTCATCGGATTCCCCATTGAGGAAACGGGCGAACTGCGGAGCGATCTCGGCGAAGACCTTGAGGTTGCCCCGGGCCACGGCTTCGCTTGACTGGCGGAACGGTTCGATGTCGCGCAGCACCGAATCGATGGCTCCGAGCACCTGGGTTCTGCCCATGGCGATGACGTGCAGCATGCGGGCCATGCCGGGGTCCTTTTGGAGACGCGAGGCGAGCGCCTTCACCAGGTCCTCGCGGCGGATACTCTGACCGGCCTGCCGGGAGGCCCATGCGGCGAAGGTACACCAGTTGGCGCCGCCCGGGATCTCCCCGGCCACGGCCAGCGAAAGTTCATGATAGGCGCGCGTGATGCGCAGGTTGCGCGCCGCGGGATCCGTCATTGCCGCGATGCGCTCAATCTCTTCAACGGGTGGGTATGGCATTCCGGTTGGAATTGGTCTCCACCAGTTTATTCAAGAAAGCCGTCTCTTCGTTGAGGCTCAGCACCGCCATCCGCGCTTCCTTAATGAGCAGGATGGATCCATAGAGCAGGCAGCAGGCGCCACCGATCCCAAGGCCTACCGGCATCCAGTGCAGCCGCGCGTGGGAAAACAGGGCGTCCACGCCGATGGCCACCGAGGTAAGCACGAAAATGCCGGAGGCGACGTAGAACACCATCAGCGCATGCTGCAGAACGTTGGCGCGTCCGCTTTGATGCCGCATCTGCTCCATCAGCATGGACTTACGTTCGTCCATCAACTCCAGGCCCGACTGGTCGTGCATCAGCGCGTCCATGCGGTCAGAGATATTGCGCACGCGGTCGACAACGCGGCCCAGCCGGTTCGAGGTGGACAGAATGTACATGCCCGAGGCGGAAATCAACAGCGCTGGGGTGATCATCGCCGTCAGAACGCCGAGGGCGGCGGACAGCGATGTCACGATCTGATCGGGGAACGGAAAGATGATTTGCCTCCAGTCCCTATTATCGCTGGTGTACACTTGCCCTCATATGAATCCAGGCCGATTGTTCCTGGCCAGTTGCGTGTCACTGGTCACCACGTCCATGGTTTTTTCCATCCGCGGAGACATTCTGGATGCGCTGGGGGTGGACTTCCATCTCAGCAAGCAGCAGATCGGGCTGATCCTGAGTCCGGCGTTCTGGGGGTTTACGGTGTCGATCCTGATCGGCGGATCGCTGGTGGATTTTTTTGGCATGCGGCGGTTGCTGGCGATGTCGAGTTGGGGATATATCGCGGCGGTGGCGGCGATACTGCTGGCGCCGCGGCCGGCCGGGGAGGTGGTGAATCAATGGGTTGAGCCCGGGTTTCTGGTTCTTTACGGGGGCATGCTGGTGCTGGGACTTTCGCAGGGGCTGGTGGAAGGCGTGATCAATCCTTTATGCGCGACGCTATACCCAACCGAGAAGACGCACAAGATGAACGTGCTGCATGCGTGGTGGCCGGGCGGGCTGATTATCGGCGGGCTGATCGCCTTTCTGATCACCAAGTCGATGGGGCTGGACGCGCCTGGGGCTGCGGCCTCGCTGCTGACGTTGGGCTGGCAGATCAAGCTGGCCACCATATTGATTCCCGCCGTGGTGTACCTGTACCTGATTCGCGGCCAGCGGTTTCCGGCGACCGAACGCGTGGCGGCGGGCGTATCGGTGGGCGCGATGATGAGTGAGACGCTGCGCCCTCTGTTCCTGCTGCTTTGGCTGTGCATGTGGATGACGGCGGCCACGGAGTTGGGGCCGGACCAGTGGGTGGGTTCCCTGATCACAAATCTGACCGGCATGCAGGGCATACTGATCCTTGTCTACACGGCCGGGATCATGTTCGTGCTGCGATTTTTCGGCGGGGCGCTGGCGCATCGGTTTTCGCCTTTTGGACTGCTGAGCCTGTCGGCGATTCTGGCGGCGGCGGGCCTGTATGGATTGGCTTCGGTATCGACGCCGGCGCAGGCGTTTCTGGCGGCTACGGTCTTCGGTATCGGCAAGACGTACTTCTGGCCGACGATGCTGGGGGTGACCTCGGAGCTGTTTCCCAAGGGCGGTACGCTGCTGCTGGCGATCATGGGCGGCACCGGGAACCTGGCAGTGGCTTTCGTGCTGCCGGTGATGGGAGGCTGGTACGAATCAAATGGCGCGGCGGCGGCGTTCCGGTATGTGGCCGTGTTGCCGGTGATTTTCATGGTGATCTTCGGCGTGCTGTTTGTGTACTTCCGGTCAAGGGGCGGCTACCGGGCCGAGGCGATTTAAGAGTGAGAGAGAAGGCTTATGCTGATCCACCGCGATCTGATTGAAGCGAGCGAACGCCGGCTCAAAGCGGGCGCCTCGGGCGATCTGTCGAAGTATCTGGAAGGGCTGGATGGGGAATTGGGCGACGGCCCCCTTCGCCTGTCGCCGGAAAAGAAGAAAGAACGCTACCGTCTGCTTCTGTCCGAGTTGGGGAGCCCTGAGAAAGCCCGCGCCGCCCTGGAGCGCATCATTAACGGCAACGATCTGGACGGAATCAATTACCTGTCCCGTGGCCTGGTGGCCTCGCGCCCGGTTTGCCGCATCCAGATAAGAGTGCCGTCGGGCGCGGTGGAGGGGTTCGCCACCGGATTCCTGGTTGGTCCCGGCGTACTGATGACCAATCATCATGTGTTCAGCCAGGCTTCCGAGGCGAGGCATTCGATACTGGATTTCGACTACGAACTGGACGTGAATGGCAATGAGCGCACGGCCGCGCATTTCGGACTTGATCCGGACCGCCTGTTCCATGCCGATGAGGGTCTGGATTTCGCCGTGGTTGCCGTCAATCCCCAGTCGCATAATGGCCGGGCCCTGGAAGATTTTTCATGGCTCAAGCTGGACGCCACGCCAGGAAAGAGCGACCGCGGTGAATACCTCACCATCATTCAGCATCCGGCCGGGGAGCGCAAACAGGTGTGCGTCCGCGAGAACAAGTTCGTGAAGATGACCGATGACACGATGTGGTACCTCACCGACACGCTGGGCGGCTCCTCGGGATCGCCGGTGTTCAATCGCTTCTGGCAGGTGGTGGCCCTTCATCATAGCGGCGTGCCGCGGAGGGACGCGAAGGGAAACTGGTTGACGAAGGACGGAAAGATCTGGGACGAGTCAATGGATGAGTCCGAGGTGGACTGGATCGCCAACGAAGGGATCCGGATCAGTTCCATCGCCGCTCATCTTCAGGAAAGGCTGGGGAGCCATCCGATGGTGGCCTCTCTATGGCGGAGCGCGCCACCAGCCGCCGATAGAACGGCCGGGGCGGAGAATGGTCTGGCGGCCGGCGCCGGCGGGCGTTCGGTTTGGGTGGAGCAATCGGGCAATACCACGTCGCTGGTGGTTCCGTTGCACATCCCGATTGAGGTGATCCGTCGCGAGGCCGTTCGCCAGGAGGCTGGCGCGGCGCGGCCGGAGTCCGGTTCCCTGCTCGCGGCCAATCCCCTGTTGCGATCTTCACTGCCTGTGGAAGCGGTAAAGATCGATCAGACCACGCTGGGGACGCGGCCCGGGTACAACGCGAATTTCCTGGGCAAGGGCAAGCTCTCGGTCCCGCTGCCGAAGATTCCGGCTTCGTTGCGGAACAGCGTGGCGACACTGATTGGCCAGGCGGGCAGGTCTGAATTGAAATACTTCAACTACAGCGTGGTTTTCAACAAGGACCGCAAGCTGGCGTTCTTCAGCGCGGTCAACATTGACGGTGGCCTTTTTCAGGCGGTGGGCAAACGCGAAGGAGACAGGTGGTTTACCGACCCGAGAATCGCTGAGGATATTCAACTGGGCGAGGAGTTTTACGGCAGGCAGAAAACCTTCGAGGCTGGCCGCAAGGAGAATCCGTTTGACCGCGGCCACCTGGTTCGCCGTCTTGACGCCACCTGGGGCGCCGATGTGGCCGAGGCCAAGCAACATGGTGACGATACGTTCCACTTCACCAACTGCGTGCCGCAATTCTGGTCGTTTAATCAGGGCTCCAGGTTGTGGCTTGGGCTGGAGGAGTTTGTGCTGGACCCGCTGCGGGAAAACGATCTCAGGGCATGCGTGATCAACGGGCCGGTGTTTGACGGTCCGGAGACACCGGCGGAGGGACTGCCCGATGCGGCTGCCCCTGCGAGGCGGGATCCGCGCTTTGGCGGCGTGGCAATTCCCAAGTACTTCTGGAAGCTGCTGGTGATGGTGAAAGACGGCAGGCTTTCGGCTTCGGCATTTCTGCTCAGCCAGCAGAAGCAGATTCTGGGCATTGAGCGCATTCACGAGGCGGCGGTGTTCGAGAGGTTGTCGCAGGCCGAGGCCGAGGTCTTTCAGATTTCGATCAGGGATCTGCAGAGGCTGACCGGGCTGAATTTCGGCAAGCTTGCCGAGGCGGATGCGAAGGAAGCCGTCCAGCGTGGGCCGCGCCGCATCCGGTCGCTTGCCGATATCCGGCGGTGAGGTAAGAGATGACGACCGGCATGGGGATCGCCGCTCTGGCGGTAATTGTGGCGATGGCTGTGGTGGTGCAGATCCGTGTGGCGGCGCCGGGGCGGGTGTTGCCGCTGGAGTTAGTGATGCACCATGCGGCGGCGGAGGGCCGGATGCCGGTGCAGATGTCGTATTCGGGATGGAATTTCGACATCGTGACGGGCATCACGGCGATTCCGGTGGCCTCCACGCCGGTGTTTGCTGCATTCGGACCGGATCGTCTGAATACCTGGATCGCCGATGCGCCGTTTGTGTGGCTGCCGTGCGTGCTGGTGCCGGCGGCGCTGTTGGGACATTTGTTGTTGTGGCGGAAGCTGGGGGAATAAGTCACACAGCGGCCGCCGAAAACTCCGCCACTCCATGCGACGGCCGCCTTGCCTCGACGCGAAATCGCGCCCCGCGCAGCAGCTCAAATGGCGCGCCACCCACAAACTGCGCCTCTTCTCTTTCCACCGCCGCCACCAGCGCGGCCGTTGATTTCGCCATCGGCTCCTGGTTCAGCAACAGAAAAATCGTCTGCGACTTTTCCACCGCGCGCTGGAAGCGGAACCAGTAGGAGATGGGGATGCGCTGGGTATGGCGCCTGGGCACGTCGCACAGATCCAGGGCGACGATGCCGAATCCGCCGGCGCTCAGCATCAGATCGGCGGCTTTGAAGGCATGTTCGCTGTTGCCCGAGCATCGTACCCAGACAAGGGAATCCAGATCCACACCGGCGGAGGCGGCGGTAACGGGATCGAAGGAGTTTGTGGCATCCACAACCGCCGTGGTCTCGCCGCGTTCGCCCGCGGCGGCCAGGATGCGGTGCAGCAGGCTGGTGCGGCCGGAGGAAGGCGCACCGGTGATTTCGGTAATACGGCCGCGGGGGCAGCCGCCGGTGAGTGAATCAAAGGAAACGATGCCGGAAGGCAGCGTATCGGTTTGGGGCTGGTTCTTCCAGATGAGATGAGGAGCGAGCTGAGCCAGGGCCATTTTATTCGCCTTTTGTTCGCCTATGGAACAAGTGTGGCGTAGTGGCCGCGGCATTGTCAAGCGCAGCGCTGTGGCTTAGGCGCGGACTTAGGCGGAAGTCACGCGTTTCAGCTTTGGAATCAGGCGCGGCACGGCGGTGGGGGCGGGCTCCTTCTCCTCATACTCCAGAGCGAGGTAGCCCTTGTAACCGGCTGAGCGGAGCATGCCGGCCACGCGGTCCCAATCGGAATACTCGTGCTGATCGCCGATCTTCACTTTTTCCTTGACCTGCACGTTCACCGCGTAAGGGACGCACATCTGGATCTGGGTGTAGGGATCTTCGTGGAAGTTGCCGGTGTCCAGATTCACGCCGACCCAGGGCGAATCCACTTTGCGCACGATCTCGACAATGCGCGCGGCGCGCGCGGTGATGCCACCGTGATTTTCCAGGCCGAGAATAATGCCCTTTGAGCCGGCGTAATCGGCGGCGCGTTTGAGGATGTCCACCACCCATCCGGCGGCCTGGTCTTCGGTGGCGGTCTTGGGGACGGTGCCGCCGAAGACACGGATATGCCCGGCGCTCAGTTTCTCGGCGACATCCACCCATTTCCGGATGTCGGCCAATTCCTTTTCCTGCAATTCCGCTGTCGGCTGGCACATGTTGGTGCGCACGGAGATGCTGTACAAATCGACGCCGGAGCGATAGGCATGCCGCCGCAGGGGCCGCAGGAAATTGTCGGTTGTGTCTGGAAACCAGTAGACGGTCATGTCCAGGCCGTCGACGCCCAAATCCACCGCCAGGTTGACAACATCGTGATAGGTCATGGACTTGGCGGCAAGCTCTTTGCGGAACGAGTAGGCGCAGATGGCAGAGCGCAGGCGCGATTTTCCCTTGGATGTTTCAACGGCGGCCGGCAGCGGCGCGGCGGCAAAAGGCAGCGATTTCAGCAGAGTTCGGCGAGTCATGGGTCCTATTATCCTCCAACTTATTTTTTTGTGGCGGCTTCACCCTTGCGGCGCAGGGTAGGAGCTTTTTTCCTGGTGGCGGCTTCCTTCTTCTCCTCGGCGCGCTTCTGCTCACGCTCGCCGGGCGACATCATCTCCTCCAACTGCTTTTTCTGTTCGGCCGCCTTCGCCTTTACGCCTTGCGCGCGGCCAGCCAGATCGCTTTGGGCGATCTCGGAGGAATCGCGGGTGACATCGATTGCCGTATCGAGGGCGAACTGATAACGGCTGATGTCGCGCGGCGCCGACTCGCGGATTTTTTCGAGGGCGGCGAGAAACTCCTTTTCCCGGGCGGCGACGGCGGCCACACCTTCGTCGATCGCCTTGCCGCGCTTCAGTGCGTCGTCAGAGACGGTGTCGATGGCTTCGATGATTTTGGTGTAGTCTTCAATCGTGTTGTGGATGAGGGCCGAGCGGCCGGCCTTTTCCCTGGCCAGCAGGCTGTTGAGCAGCGCCACACGTTCTTTGGCGAAGTTGAGATAGAGTTGCAGCCGGAAGTTGGGATCCTGCGCTTCGCGGATCTGGTCGGCTTCGTCGGCAGTGAGAAAATCGCGTGGCTGCGCAGGCGCCAGCATCAGGGCGGCCAGTCCCAGTAAAAGGAGCCTCATAGCTACACGGTAGCCGATCCGGCGGAGGGCCGGGGCCGGAGGCGGCCTTCAACGGGATTTTGCCAGCGACTTGCCTACCACCTGTTCCACTTTCAGCCGGATCATTTCGGGATGACAGGGTTTGCTGACGTAACCCTGTGCGCCCAGTTCCCGCAGTCGCAGGACGCGGGTCTGGGTGGAGTCAGTGGAGATGATCAGCACCGGGATGTGCTTATGCATATCGTTGGACCGCAGCTTGCGCAGGAACTCCTCTCCATTCACATTGGGCATATTAAGATCGGTCAGGATCAGGTCAAACCAGTGGCCGTCTCCGTACTGCCTTTCCACCAGCGCCGAGGCCTCCTGTCCGTCGCCGGCCTCATGGATGGATGTCAACGCGACGCCGGCCGTCTGCAGAGAACGCCGCACATAGGCCCGCATGGCGGGCGAATCATCCACTATCAGTACCCGAAGTCCCATCGTGATTTCGCAATGGCGCCTTTCGTAATATCGCCTTTCTCATGGATACTCAATGTCGCGGACCCAGAACCGGCCCGAGTCGATCGGAAGCCCCAGTTGCCGGAGCTTTGAGCCACCCACCGTCTCGCCCTCCACCGTCAAGCTGGCTTTCCACAGCACCTTTCGCGCAGCAAGGTAATTGCGCTTGCCCAGCGCCTGTGTTCCCTGGCCGGAGATCACCTGCGCGCCGCCCGCCAGCCTGACCCTCAGCCCGTGGCCGGCGCAGCCAAGCATCTTGAGACGGGCGAGAAGCAGCGCAACTCCCGTGTCGGCGAAAAGCGCCGGACAAAGGGCCGCCTGCCGCGGGTCCGCGTGCGAATCGGGAAGCATAAAGTGCAGCATGGCTCCAATCCGCGCGGACGGATCATACACGCCTATCGCGATGCAGGAACTCAGCGAATAGCTGACAAGATAACTATGGGTATCGACGCTGACGCGCAACTCCCCGACGGCGACCGGGATCGCCCGCACCCGGCGATGTTCTTCACGCGGCCGCATAAACTCTTCCTCCCAACAGGCCTTCGGGGTCGAGGATCAGCCCGACCTCGCCGTCGGCGAGAATCGCCGCTCCGGAAATACCCGGCAGGTGGCCAAGCCATTCGCCGATGCTTTTAATGACTACCTCCTGCTTCCCGATTAACTCATCGGCCAGCAGACCGTAAATTTCGCCATTCCAGTCGATCACCACCACCACGGGCTGGCTGATTTCGCCCGCGGGCGGTGGCGGGCGGCGCAGTTTTTCCCGCAGGTTCACCAGGGGAAACGTACGTTCCCGGACCCGGATCACCTGATGGCGTGTCGCGATGGTACGGATCGCCTCCGGTTGGGGAGCGAAAATCTCGCGCACGGCGAACATGGGCAGGATGTAACGCTCTGTGCCCGCGCGCACCAGCAGCCCGTCGATGATGGCCAGTGTAAGCGGCAGGCGCAGCAGAAAACTGGTTCCCCTGCCGGCCGCGGAGCGGACCTCCACTTTACCCCGCAGTTGTTGAATCCGCAGCCGCACGACGTCCATGCCGACGCCGCGGCCGGACAGTTCTGAAACCGTTCCGGCGGTGGAGAAACCGGGCAGGAAGATCAGATCCAGCAGTTCGTTTGGGCCGGGCACGGCCTCCGGCGCCACCAGTCCCCGCTCCCTGGCGCGGGCGAGGATGGCAGGGCCGTTCAGTCCGCGTCCGTCGTCGCTCACCTCAATCACAATGTGGCCGGAATGGTGGGCCGCCGCCAGGCGCACGACGCCCTGTGCCGGTTTGCCCGCCGCAACCCGTTCGGCCGGCGTCTCCAGTCCGTGATCCACGGCGTTGCGAACCATGTGCAGCAGCGGATCGGCGAGTTGTTCGAGGATATTGCGATCAAGTTCGGCATCCTCGCCGGCCGTTTCGAGCCGCGCGTCTTTGCCCGCCTCCCGCGCCAGATCGCGAAAGGCGCGCGAGAGGCGCTGGAAGGCCCCTCCCACCGGAACCACGCGCATCGCCAGCGCCGCCCGCTGCAACTGGCTGGTGAGTTGTGTCAACCGGGCGATGTGTGCGGCCAGCTTCGTATCCTCGCTGCCCGCCACACAAGGCGACATACGCACCATGGCCTGTGCGATGACGATCTCGCCGGCCAGGTCCACCAATTGGTCGAGTTTTGCCGTTTCCACCTTCACCGCGGCGGTCTCCTGGTTGCGAGGCGCCGGCTTCGGGGCCGCGAACGCCGCGGCTGGCAGAGGAGCGTCCGGGGCCTCCAGCAGCCGGGAGCGAAGCCGGTCTGTCTGTTTGAGCAGAACATCGATCACGGCAGGGGATACCGACAATTTCTGGTTGCGCAACTGATCGACCACCGTTTCAAGCTCGTGTGCGAGGTCCCGCACCGCCGTGGCGCCGGCGATCCCCGCCAGCCCCTTGATCGTGTGATAGCCGCGGAATATCGCATGCACCGGCTCTATGTTGGACGGGCAGGCTTCGAGCGCCAGAAGTTCCGCCTCGATCTTCTCCAGATGGTCGCCCGACTCGCCGAGAAACTCCGCCATCGCCGGCTCTCGGGCGGCGATTTCCGGGCCCTGCTGCGGCGCCAGCCGCCGGGCCAGTTCGGTCTCCGCCAAGTGGTGAATCCGGTCCAGGTGGGGTTCCGCATCGTCGCCCGCTCCGATTGCGGCAATCAACTGCGAGACCGCCTCCCGCGTTTCCTGCAAGTCCAGGGCCCCGGCCAGCCGCAGCCGATCGTCGCAGCCGGTTAACGGCGGACCACCCGAAAAAATCGCATCGGTAAGCCGGTCGAGCGCGCTCAGCAGTTCAGCTTCCGGTGCCATTGCCGTCCTCCTGCCGGGCCAGAATGCGGTTCACGTCAAGCAGCACCAGGATCGAGCCGCGGACTCTGGCCACGGCCGTGGCAAAGCGCGGTTCGATCAGTCCGTGACTGAACCCGCTGACAGGCTCCACGTCCTGGTCGTGGATGGAAATCACTTCCGAGACTTCGTCCACCATTGCTCCCACCAGCGAGCCGGCGCCAGCCGCGGCCTGTATCACCACGATAAGTGCGCGCCGGGAGCCGGGGCGGGTTTCAACCGCCGGGATCGCCAGACGCAGCCCCAGGTCGATTACCGGCATGACGCGCCCACGCAGGTTGATCAGTCCCATCACATAGTCCGGTGTTGCGGGCAGCGGCGTTACTTGCTGGCCGGCGATGATTTCACGGACATTGGCCACCGGCAGAGCAAACTCCTCGCGGCCCGTGCGGAATGCCAGATACTTGCGTGACTTTTGTTCAGCCGACATCGGTCGTCTTCCTGATTCTTATCGGACGCCAGGCGTGGGTTCCTACTATCGTTGGTTTCGTCAGATTCCAGCGCCGTTGTCCGATACGGATTGGGGGAGCCCAAGGAAGACGACGATGCGGCACAGGCAAAGCGGGAGGGGAGCTTGCTTGCTGGCGTTGTTGGTGCTTTTCGCGAAACCGGCGGCGGCGCAGAAACGGGTGTCCTCCTCCGAAGCGCTGCAGGCGGCGGTGAAAAAACCGCATCCGCCATACAATCCACTGGCCCGCCAGATGAAAATCGAGGGCGAGGTGGAGGTGGAAGTGTCGATCAGCGAAAAGGGGGATGTAGTGAATGTGAAGGTGAACAGAGGGAATGCGATGCTGACGCCAAAGGTGGTGGAAACGGTGAAAGGGTGGAAGTTCACGCCGTTTCAGCAGGACGGGCGGGTCTGCCCGGCGGTGGCGCCCCTGCGGTTCAGCTTCAGGATGTAGACCGGAAGGGGGCAACGGCGATGAGGTGGTCGGCGGGCACGAAGCTGATTATCAGCACGCTGGTGGTGGTGATCCTTGTGGCGGTGCTGGGCGGCACGGCAGTGGTGATCACGGCCAACCTTGGCAGGCAGATTGACCGGGTGATTCACGAGCAGGCGTGGCGCCAGATGCAGGCCGGAAAGATCGCGCATGGCATTAGCGAACTGCATTCGCTTGAGCGGGGTCTGGCGCTGGCGGCGATGCTGCAGCAGCCGGCCGCGGTGCGCCAGTTTCTGGAGGATTTCGCCCGCCAGGGGCTGCGGGTGGAGCAGGCGCTAAGAGCGTTGGAGGCGGCTTCGGGCAGCGAAAGCCGGGGCCAGCGGCAATTGATTGCCGAATTCGAAGCGGCCCGGGCGCTGCACTACGAAGTGGTGGAGAAGCTGGAGGCGCAGAAGATGGACCATGCTTTGGCGGAGCTGAACAGCAAGCTGCTGCCCAGGCTGGCGGCGATGGGCAACGCGGCGCGGGGGATCGTGGATCAGCAGGCCAGCGAGTTGGCGGCGGCGGGGGCAGAGGCGGCGCGCACGAAATCGCTCAGCTATTACGCCATGATCGGGCTGACGGTGATGAGCCTGCTGATCGGCATTGGCGCGCTGCTGATTGTGCGGCGGATCTACGAAGTCCTGCGCCGGACGGTGGAGGATCTGACGATGAACGCACGACATCTGGCCGAGGCTTCGGCGCAGGTCTCCTCGTCGAGCCACCTGGTGTCGCATTCGGCCGGCGAGCAGGCCGCATCGCTCGAGCAGACCTCGGCGTCGGCCGAGCAATTGGAGAACATGACGCGGCAGAACACGGCGAATGCCGAAGGGGCGACGCGGCGGACGCAGGAGGCGTCGCTGACGATTCAGAAGGCGAATCTTGCGTTGGAGCAGATGATCGGATCGATGTCCGACATCACGGCAAGTTCCGACAAGATCTCCAAGATCATCAGGGTGATCGACGGCATCGCGTTTCAGACAAACATCCTGGCTTTGAACGCGGCGGTGGAGGCGGCCCGGGCGGGAGAAGCGGGCGCTGGATTTGCCGTGGTGGCCGAGGAGGTCCGGAGTCTGGCGCTTCGATCGGCGCAGGCGGCCAAGGACACCGCGGCGCTCATCGAAGAGTCGATTCTGCGCGCCAACGAGGGCAAGCTGAGACTGGATGAGGTTTCGGCCGCCATCGCCTCGGTCACTGAGAGCGCGCAAAATGCCAGGGCACTGGTGGAAGAGGTACACCGGGGCAGCGAGCAGCAGTCGGTGGGAATCGAAGAGATCGCGCGTGTTGTTGCGCAGATGGAGAAGGTGACGGTGCAACTGGCGGCGACGGCCGAGGAGAGCGCGGCAAGCGGCCACCAATTAAGCGCCGAAGCGCGCCGGGTGGACGAAATCGCCTGGAGCCTCCAGCAGTTGGTGGGTGGCGGCCGGCTGGAGAGGCCCGTCACCGAGCCGCAGCGGTCCGCCGGTCCGGTCCGGACAAACGCCCCTCGGGCCTTTCAGGATGTCCGCTAAGTGTTGTTGTGCATTTCCTTTTTGTGTGATCTGAAACACACTAAGAGCAAGAGATACGACGGAAACGGTTCAAGCCGTCTCCCTCGTCCGAGCTTGACGGACAACACACCCGTCTTTCCTCCAACCACGCGCGGGCGGAGCGAATCCAGGACTAGCCAAACCAGGATTCGCTCCGCCCTTTTGACTTTCCACTGGTAGACTGAAAGGTGTCAGGGTCTGCGCCCCGTCCTACCCAAACCCGTTCACGGCCGCCCCGCCGCGCCCGGCCCGCCGAATGGAGGCAGATCAATTTTCCCCAGCGGGGTCTCTACAAGCTCAGTCCGAACCCGCAAAAGCCGCGCCGGCGGCGTGCCCTGGAACTCTGGGACCGCGTCCGGCTGTTTGTGCGATCGGCCACCGTTTGGGCGCTTCTGGCGACATGGTGCTTTGCGTCCGGCCGGAACGTGCTGGGCGGCGGACTGGCGGCATTGGCGGCGGTGCTGGCTTTGTTCCGGCCCCACTCCAAGCCGATCCGCTGTGTGCTGGAACATGACTTCGGCACTGACTCGGCCGAGTTTCTCAGCACCGTTGCCGGCGCCACAGGCGTTCCGATGCTCGCCGGCAACCGCGTGTCGATCTACAACAATGGCGACGAATTTTATCCGGCGATGCTGGAGGCGATCCGCAACGCTGAGCTTTCGATCACCATGGAGCAGTACATCTTTGTGGCCGGCAGCATCGGCAGGGAGTTTGCTGAAGCGTTTGCTGAACGGGCGAGGGCCGGGGTGCGCGTCAAACTGCTGGTGGATGCGGTAGGCTCGTCGGGGATCGGCAGGGAGATCCTGGACACACTGCGGGATGCCGGTTGTGAACTGGCGTGGTTCCGGCCGATTCAGTGGTTCACGCTGCACCGGGCCAACAACCGGAATCACCGCAAGTCGGTAATCATTGACGGCAGGGTGGCGTTTACGGGCGGCGCCGGCATCGACGATCATTGGCTGGGAAGCGCCCGCGGCCCCGGCGAATGGCGCGATGTACAGATCCGCATCGAAGGCCCCGGGGTGACGCCGCTGCAGACGGGCTTTGCCGTGAACTGGCTGGAGACGACGGGAGAAGTGCTGGCCGGTCCCCGCTATTTTCCCGTGCTCGATGCCAGACGCGGAATTGAGGTGCAGACGGTGTTGAGTTCACCCAAGGGCGACGTCTATTCCGCCTCGATCCTTTATTCGCTGAGTATCCTTTGTGCGCGCCAATGCATCTACATTACAAACCCTTACTTCGTCCCGGGCGGCCAAACGCTGGATATGCTGGCCGACGCGGTTGACCGGGGTGTGGACGTGAAGGTGATTGTGGCCGGAGCGCACAACGACACATGGTGGGCCCGTATGAACAGCATTCGGTTGTACGGCAAACTGTTGGAGGCGGGCGTGAAGATTTACGAATACCAGCCGTCGATGCTGCACCAGAAGACGATGGTGGTGGATGATCTGTGGGCCACAGTGGGAACGACAAATTTCGACCAGCGTTCGTTCCGGCTGAACGAGGAAAGCAATGTCTGTTTCTATGACCCGGATTTGGTGGCGGAGTTGAAGCGGACGTTTGAGGATGACATGGCGCAATCCCGGATCGTGACGATCGAGGACTGGCAGCGCAGGGGATTCTGGAGCAGGGCGGGGGAACATATCGCGTCGCTGGTGCAGGACCAGGTATGAGGAATTTGCGGATCGCCACCTACAACATCCACAAATGCCAGGGCATGGATGGGCGGGTGAAACCCGATCGGATCGCCCGCGTGCTGAAGGAGGTGAACGCCGACATCGTGGCGCTGCAGGAGGTGTTGAGCATTCCCGAGCATCGCCCCGAGAGTAACCAGGCGGCGTTTCTGGCCGGAGAGCTGGGGTTGCACCACGTGCAGGCCGATACGCGGCGGCTGCATGGCGGCGTTTATGGCAACGTGTTACTCAGCCGGTTTCCGATTGAGGAGCATCGCGCCGTTGCGATCACCCATGCCGGGCGGGAAGAACGCTCCGTATTGCGGGGGGACATCCAGGTGGACGGGCGCGGTCTTCACCTGTTCAACCTGCACCTGGGCACGAATTTTTTTGAGCGCCGGTTTCAGGCGCGCGCCCTGATGGAACATGAGGTACTGCGGTCACCGGACATGGCCGGTGAGCGGATCGTGCTGGGAGACCTGAACGAATGGATGCGGGGCCTGGTGACGCACACGCTGACCCAGGAACTGCGCCGGGTGGACCTGGAAGTGTCGATGTTCCGTAAGCGCACCTATCCGGCGCTGCTGCCGTTCCTGCACCTTGATTACATTTACTATGAGCACACGCTGCGGGTGAAGGACGCCTTCTTTCATCACAGCCGGCTGGCGATGCTCGCTTCCGACCATCTGCCGCTGGTGGCTGATTTCATGCTCTAAAGGAAAGCGCCGGGGGCCTCAGGACGGCTGAACCGTCGGCGGGCGCGAAATCCAGCCTACGCCAGCCAACACCAGGGCGGCGCCGGCCAGTTGCGCCAGGGTGACGGGTTCGCCGAGAAAGGCGTATCCCATGAGGATGGTGAGGATGGGACCCACGGAGCTGGCGATGGCGACGGTTCCCGCACTCACCCGTTTCAGCGCTTCCACGAGGAACAGGATGGGCAGCACGGTGGAGAACACCGCGAGCGCCAGGCACAGCATGGCGGCCTTCGGCGGCACCATGATAAGCTTCGCCGGCCGCGTCAGAAGGAAGTGCGACAGGACGAACACCGCGGCCGTGGCCGAGACGCACGGCGTAAACCGCGCCGAGCCCACGCGCGCGATCACGCCGCCGCTGGTGATCAGGTACACCGAATAAACCAGTGACGCGGCCAGTACCAGCAAGCCTCCCTTCCACATCAAGGCGGGCGAGCCGGCCAGCCGCAGGTCGTTCCAGAAGATCACCACGATGCCGGCGCTTGAGAGCGACAGCGCGAACACATCGCGCCCGGTAATCCTTTTGCCCAGAAAGACCGCAGAGAGCAGCAGCACCCAGGTGGGATAAGTGAACAGGATGATTCGCTCGAGGGCCGCCGTGATAAATTCAAGGGCCCAGAAATCGAGGAACGATGACAGGTAGTAGCCCAGGAATCCCATTGCGCTGAGCGCCATCCAATCGCGAGGCGTCAACGGCTGAAGCAAATGGCGGCGCGCCGCCCGCCAACCGAGCCACGCAAAGAACGGCATGGAGAAAAGCATACGCAGGGCCAGCAGCGTGATCGCATCCACGTGCGCCTCGGCGTAGATCACCTTGATCAGCACCGCCTTGCCCGCAAATCCAAGAGCCGAAAGAATGGCACACGCCGCGCCCCATGTATGGTCGCGGCCGCTCATTCGTTGGTGGGCAAAGGCAGGAAGTCGTAGTCCAGGATCATCTTCTCCTGCAGGGCCAGCTTGAGTTCACGCTCGATGGCGGCAAGTTCGGGCCGCCCGGCGAGGTTTTGCAATTCGCTGGGATCCTGGTCCAGATCGAAAAGCTCGACGATGGGGCGCGGCCGGGTGAAATAGGCGCGCGACAGCTCCGGCGGCAGCTTGCCCGAGTTGTGCGCCTCCACCGTCTGCCGCCAGCCGGGGTCGTTGGCGCTGTCCACGGGCGCGTATTCCATAGAGGGCGTGCAGTTGAAAATCAGCTTGTAGCGGTCGGTGCGCACGCAGCGTGACAAATCAAACTGGCTCGCTTTTGTTTTTTCGTTGAAGGCGCTGTTGCCGTGGACGCCGCGCGCGGCGTAGATGTGTTTGCGGCCCGCATGCGGACGCCCGCGCAGCAGGTTGAGGAAGCTTTGTCCGGACATTTCCCCGGGCGCCCTCACGCCTGCCGCCTCCAGCAGCGTGGGGGCAACGTCTTCCCCCGAAACCAACTGCCGCGTGGCGGCGCCGGCCTTTACCTGGCCCGGCCAGCGGACCAGGAACGGAACATTCAATCCCGGATCGTAGAGCGAACCCTTTCCGTGGGGGAAGGCGTGCCCGTTGTCGCCCATGAACAGGACGATGGTGTTGTCACGCTGGCCGCGTTTTTCGAGCACATCCATCACGGACTGGAACTCGCCGTCCATCCGCGAGATCTCGTCGTAGTAGCGCGCCAGGTCCTGGCGCATGCCCGGCAGATCCGGCATATGTCTGGGCAGGGCCAGCCTGGAAGGATCGTGCGGCCTGGGGATCGCGTTGCTGTCCCAGGCGTGATGCGGATCGTTGAAGCTGATCCAAAGGAAGAACGGCTTTGCCCCGGCCCGCTTGTCGAGAAATTCGTTCACCTTCGAAACCGTCTGCGCGCGCGGCGAGTTGCGGTCCAGCCAGTCCACTCTGCTCTCAAACGTGCGCATGCCGTGCTCGTCGAAAATCCGCCGTGTTTCGGCCGGCGGATTGGCCGGGCCGTCCAGGTGAAAGGTACGGCGGCAGATGCCGGTGAAATAGCCATTCTGCCGCAGCAGTTCGGGAAGTGTGACGACGCCGGGATGCAGGGGCGATGAGAATCGGGCGATGCGGGCGGCCACTGGTGAGCGTCCGGTCATGATGGCGGCGCGCGAGGGCACGCACTGTGGCGCGGCAGTGAACATGCGGTCAAACCGCATCCCCTCGGAGGCGAAACGGTCAAGATTCGGTGTTTGAATCACCTTGTCGCCGTAGCAGCCCAGGTGAGGGACGCTGTGGTCGTCCGACAGGATGAGGACAATGTTCGGACGGGACGCAGCGGCCGCCAGCGGTGCGGCGGCCATCGCCGATGCCGCAAGCTGGCGGCGCGAAAATTTATGGCTCACTGCGATATTGTATCTACAACTGCTCGCTGTACTTCTTGAAGTGTTCCTGCCGGGCGCTGTCCACCCAGTTCTCACGGCGTATGCGTCCTTTGAAGTGCTCCAACTCGCTGTCCACCTGGTCGATGTCTTCCTCGGTCCACGTGGCGATCTGGCGGAAGTAGTAGAAGCCCAGCTTGTTCAGCATCTTTTCCAGCACCGGTCCCACTCCGTAGATCAGCTTCAGATCGTCCCAGGTAGGAGGCGGTGCGTCATAGCGCTTCGGATGGATGGCCGCTTCCTGCTGTTTCGCTTCGACCCCGCTCAGCCGCTCCTCAAGTTCAGCCAGACGCCGGCGCAGCCGCTCAATCTCGGCGTTGCGATCGGCGATGGCGGTATCGCGCTCGGTCACGCTCACGCGCAGAGAGCCGATGGAACGGTCCTTCTCCTTGCCGCGCGCGTCCCAGTCAGTCAGGCTTCGCCGCAATTTTTCGATCTCGCGGTTTTTCGCCTCCAACTCGGCGATGCGTTGCCGCAGGCCGGCTGTGAGCGAATCCTTCTCTCTGCCACGGGCCTCCCAATCGGCAAGTGCGGTGCGAAGTTTGCCCGTCTCTCTGGAAAGGGCCTCAAATTCAGCTCCGCGCTGCCTCAGGCTGGCGTCACGGCTTGACAGATCGGCGCGCAGGCTGCTGGCGAGCGAGTCTTTTTCCTTGCCGCGAGCCTCCCAATCCACCAGCGTCGAGCGCAACTTTTTCACGTCGGTCTCGAGTGCGCCAACGATCGCGTCTTTCGCGGCGGCTCGGCTCTCCCAATCGGCCAGGGACCGGCTGAGTTGATCCAGGTTTGCCGTGAGCGACTCGATCGACTTGTCGCGGTCGGCCACCTGCGCCTTCAAGCTGGCGGTAAGTGTCTCGTGTTCCTTGCCCCTGGCCTCCAGGACCACGATTGATTTTCTGGCGCCATCCAGTTCCGTTCGCAGCCGCTGCTGTTCGGCCTCGCGCTCCTTGCCCCGGATCTCCGATTCGGCGAACGCGGTACGGAGCTTGTCGATTTCGAGATCCCGCTCTTTCGTGCGGCCTTCCCAGTCGTGCAGCACTCTTCGCAGCCGTTCCAGTTCCAGGTTCCGTTCGCCCAGCAGTTTGTCCCGTTCTCCCAACTGGCCGCGCAGGGCCTCCAGGGCTTCACCGTTTTCCCTGCTCTTTTCCTCCCACAGCACGATTGTCTGGCGAAGGCCATCGAGTTCACCCTTGCGGTCGCCGATTTCACTGCGCAATGAGGCGATGAGTCCGTCGGTCTGCTGGCCGCGGGCGTCCCAGTCACTGAGGGACTGGCGGAGATCGCCGATCGCCTGATCGCGCTCAGCGAGGGTCGCACGCAGCGCCTCGAGTTCCTCAGCGCTCTGTTTACCCCTGGCCTCCCAGGCTGTGATCGTCTGATCGCGCTCGGCGAGAGTCGCACGCAGCGCGTCCAGTTCCCCGGCGGTCTGTTTGCCTCTGCCTTCCCAGGCCGTGATCGAATCCCGCAGCGCGTTGAGTTCCTCGGCACTCTGCTTGCCTCGGGCTTCCCAGGCTGCGATCGTCTGATCGCGCTCGGCGAGAGTCGCACGCAGCGCGTCCAGTTCCTCGGCGGTCTGTTTGCCTCTGCCTTCCCAGGC
>JANRLE010000271.1:0-5083 GCA_033762895.1 Bryobacteraceae bacterium
CCGAAGTTCACGCTGCTGATCAGTTGATCCCCATAGTCGAAGGTCGGGTGATTCGGAAGGTTGTAGCCGTTTGCGCGCAGTTCAATGTAGTCGTCACCGCGAATGGGGAAGCGCTTCAACAGCGCCATGTCCAGTCCGAACGCCCAGGGCCCGGAGAACATGCGGCGCTGCAGGCTGCCCACCTGGCCGGGGCCGGGGTGGAAGAAGGCCTGGCCGTTAAACGGCGCCGCCCCGTCATTGCCCACCCCGCGGCCATCGGGGCCCCGCGAACCCTGCGAGACCGCCCATACGCCGTTGCCGAGCTTCTGCAGTCCGAATACCTGGTCCTCAAGCTGGGACTTGGTCAACGTGGTAACGGCGGTGTTCTTGCCGGCGGAACGGAGAGCGCGATTTAAGGTGCCCCGTTCAGACAGGACCGAAAACGGTAGGCCGGACTGCCATTGCATGAGGCCGGAGACAACCCATCCGCCGAAAATGTGATTCAACACAGGCGAACCGGACGACCACCTACGGCCCTTGCCGAAGGGCAGCGTGTAGCTGCCGTTGGCCTTGATGGCGTGGGTGAGATCGAAAGGGGCGCGGGAGATTTCCAGATCGCGGTTGCCCAGATCGAGGAACGGATCAAAACGCGTCTGTCCGTCGCCGGCGTTGTCGGTGAGCACCTTGCCGTAGGTGTAATTGGCCTGAAAGTTGAAGTCGCTGGTAAGGCGGCGGCGGTAGTCCACCTGCATGGCATGGTAGGTGGAGTTGCCGCCGTTGGTAATGACATTGGAGGCCAGCGCGTTCGGATTACGGAAAAAGTTCACAGCGCCGTTCAGGCGGTTGGTCTGGTAGGTGCTCGCCAGATCGCCAACCTGCCCTTCCCGCAGCAGCCGCTGGATAGTGGCGTTGGTGTAGAGCGGATTGCCGAGCTGAGGGAAGACCGTCAGCGGCTGTCCGCCCGGACCGGCATAGGTGGGATCGAACCGCCCGGTCACGCTCTCGGACAGAAAGCCGTTGTTGCGCGCCCGGATGAAGTCGTCCAGGAATCCGTTGGGGCCGATGACCACCTGGTTGTAGTCAAAGGCGCGAAGCAGTTGGGTGCCACGGTTTCCAAGGTAGCGAATTTCAAAGATGCCACCCTTCAACTCCTGCTGGATGTTAAAGTCCCACTTCTGAATGTAGGGCGTCTTCAGGCCCGGATCGGGAAGGCCGAGAGCCGCGGTGGAGTTGACCCGATAGTTGTCGGCCTGGGTGCGGGGAACCTGGAAAGCGGGCGCCGGGATACCGGAAAAAGCGGACACGCGGGTCACCAGATTGGGCGTCGCAGCCGTCTGGTTGAGGCCGGGGTTCGTGTTGGCGTTGTTGCGGATCGCGGTCACCGAATCGTCGTTGATGAAGGACAGGCTATAGGAGGCGCGGATCGCGGTTTTGCCCGAGCCAAACGGGTCCCAGGCGAACCCGAGGTTGGGCGCCCAGTTGTTTCTGTCCGGCCGGTAAAGCTGGCGTCCACCATTGCCCACGAGGTCGTGCACGGCCAGCGGATCCAGCACCGATTGGATCACGTTGTTGTTCTGCAGCGCCGGTAGCAGAAGGAGATTGTTCTGCTCCTTGAGGACAGTCCAATACTCGTAGCGCAGACCGAAGGTGAGGGTGAGGCCACGCCGGGCCTTCCACCGGTCCTGGATGTAGCCGGCATAGGTGTCGTAGGCGAACTTCCGCACCTCACCCGCTCCGGGGACAAATCCGGAAGTGGCGCTGGTGACGTTAAAGGCTTGGGAGGCGGAACTGACGATGCCCGCCAGCGACGTATAGAGCTGATTGGCCACCGTGATGTCGCCTGTGGTCGCACCGGGCAGGTTAGCGGCGATGAAGCCGCTTGTGTTGGCCGGGCTTATGCCCAGCGTCAAGGTAGGCACGATGCCACCGTCGTTATAGGGCTCAATGCGGATCAACTGGGACTGGAACCCGAATGCGATATCGTGCTTACCCTTCAACCAGTTGGCGTTATCCTGAATGGAATAGGTGTCGGTGTAGCGGCCCTGCGGCATGAAGTTGTTCACCGGGTTGGTGAAGAGAGTCCCGGAAACATGAGCCGCGGGTGTGGCATCGGCGCGAATGAACTGCGTGGGGCTCAGCAGGAAGCCGCCGCGCACTTCATTGGTAAGGGTGGGGCCGGCGGTCCAGCGCCAGGCGAGGCTGGTGAAATGGCGGTTCGTGTCGGTGAGATTGGGCGGGACGGGCGTGTAAAACTGGGTCGCGACATCACCGCGGTCATTCCGTTCCTTCGTGTAGTTATACGTGCCGGTGAAACTGTGATTGGACGACAGGTAGTAGTCCATGCGGCTTACGGCCTGGCGGCGGAAACCATTGTCGCGGGAGTTGAATCGAAAGCCGCTGGTGTTGAGGCCGTCGCCGCGATCGGTGGAGTTGGGCTGGGGCAGCGCCTGCAGCATGGCGGCCATTGCCGGGTCAGCCGACAACTGGCGGGCCTGCAACAGATTCAGTGACTGCGCCCCGCGCGCCCAGGTGAACACTCCCTGCCGGGCCTGCGGGGTCAGTACGGTGCGCAATTCCGAAGCCTGCTGTTTCTCCCGATACTCTTCGTAGTTGCCGAAGAAAAAGAGCTTGTCGCGGATGATCCGGCCGCCCAGGGCCCCCCCGGGCTGGTTCAGATTGAGAAACGGCACTTCCACGCCGGCACGGTTGTTAAACCACTCATTGGCGGAGAACGCCGAGTTCCGGTTGTACCAATACAGCGAACCATGGAAATCGTTGCTGCCCGAACGCGTGGAGAGCGAAATCTGCGCCGCGCCGCCGCCGATCGTGGACCCTGCGTTTCCCACCGCGATCGTCATATCCCCGATCTGCTCAATGGTCGGCCGTATGGGCATGAAATCGAGCGAATTGGTCCGGATGAAATTGTCCTGGATGTTGATACCGTCCAGAGTGACGTTGGCCGCCGAGGTGCGAAGGCCGTTGATCACCGTGGGCCCACGTCCGGCGCTGACACCAGCCTGGGTGGCGAACAGCGTACTCACCTGACGGCCCAGCGCCGGCAGATCCTGGATCTGCTGCCGGGTGACGGTGGTGGAAATCTCGGAATTAGCCACCTGCACGGTCTGCACGTCGGCGGTAACCTCCACCATCTGCTCGGCCGCCGCCACTTCAAGCTTGATCTGCCCAAGCGACATCTCTGAAATGGGGTCCACCTTTACCTGGCGCGCGCTGTAGCGGGCAAAGCCTGGCGCCGAAACCTGGATATCGTAGGTGGCGGGACGGACAGACGAGAACGTGAACAGACCCTGTTCGTTGGTTTCGGATACGAGAACCGGCGTGGCGCCTCCGGGAATCCGGACTTCCACCTTCGCGCCGGGGATGGCAGCGCCGGAGGCATCCATCACGGTGCCGGAGATGCGGCCGTTCACTTGGGACCATGCAGCGATGGCCGACAGGAAGAGGACAAGCGATAATTTTCCCTGAGGCATGTCCGGAATTTAACACGTTTTAATTTTGTTTACAAATCTTACGTGTTACGACTCGGCCAGGCGCTTGATGGTCAGCATCATCTTCCGCTCCATCACGAAGTGGGCCGGCTCCCAGAAACAGGCATTGGCGACCCGTTCGCTCAAGGGCAGGTCTCGCGAGGAAACGGCCACCATGGTGAATCGGGTGGACCGGTCATCTGCCGGCTGAAGAACGAAAGTCCAGATCGCCCTTGCGTCGCGGCCGGGTGAGGCCGCCCCAAGCGATTGCGGCAAGGCCAGCACCATCACTTCCCCGGGGATGATCTGGGCGACCACCATTCGCCCCTGGCCGCCGAACCTGTCCGGTGGCGCCATCCAGACCGAATCGCCAAGCTGCCGGTCTTCGAGGCCTGGAAGGATCTGAAAGACGTTGTGGATGTCCCCGCCAAACAAATTCTCGAGCCAGGTGTAGCTGTAGAAACCGCCCCGGTCGCGGCCGATCTGCCGGATCCAGGGCCAGACTCGTTCGGGGGGCGCATGGATAGTGATCGAGTGTATAGCAGGCTCGTGGGGATTGGCGATCAATTCGAAGCCGGGCCAAGCCGCAGCGTATTCATTGGGTGTAGTGCCCCACCGGAGGTGCCAGGGCCGCAGCAGGATCCAATAACCAAGACCGATCAGGACGGCGATTCCGCAGTAGCGGAGAATGGCGCGGAACATGAAGTAACGCCTCCCCCGTCCTGATCAGCAAGTGACAGGCCAAAACCGGCCCGATTACAGATGGGCGTCCAGCATCTTCTGGATGTCGGACTTGCCGGTGGCGCCCACCTGCTGGGAAACCACCTGGCCGCCCTTGAACAGAAGCAGCGTCGGGATTCCGCGAATGTTGTAGCGCATCGCGGTGGCGGGGTTGTCGTCGACGTTGAGCTTGGCGACGCGCACGCGATCGGCGAGCTCGATGCTGAGCTGGTCGATGATCGGCCCGACCGTGCGGCACGGTCCGCACCACGGCGCCCACATGTCGAGCAGGACTGGGAGCGGAGAGTTGCCGACGAGGCTGGCGAAGTTGACATCGGTCGCGATCTGAGGCCCCTCGCCGCGGAGCGGCGCCTTGCAGCGCCCACATACCGGCCGCAGGCCGGCGGCGAGCTTGGCGCGTGGAACGCGGTTGTTCGCGCCACAAGCGGGGCAGGGTGTCACTTCGACATCGATGCCGGCATTCGTCGTTGTCATGGAAACCTCGTTGCCGGGAGAGCCCGGCGTCCGCTTCTTTAAGTCCGAGTTCTGCCGGCGCAAGGCCGAGCTCGACTATGGCGAGGCGGGGGAGAGCGTGTAGTCTGCCCGGGTGGCTGCCGGTGTGAGCTGCTCGAGCTGTGGGCGCGTCAACCGCGCCGAGTCGCGCTTCTGCGTCGGCTGCGGCAAAGCGCTCGTGCCGCGCTGCCCCGGGTGCGGCGCAGAGACCGAGCTCGACGCGCGCTTCTGCGGCGCCTGCGGCTCGTCCTTGGCCGCACCGGCGCAGGCGCAGGCCATGGGCGGCGAGGTGCGCAAGGTCGTCACCGTGGTCTTCGCCGATCTCATTGGATCGACGTCGCTGCACGAACGCCTCGACGCCGAATCGACCCGCCGCTTGATGGACC